>PKXE01000033.1 GCA_003132265.1 Candidatus Dormiibacterota bacterium
GGGGCTCACGAAGGACCGGTCAACTTTGATGATCTTGGGCTGCAAGAGTGCCAGATAGGAGAGCGAAGAGTACCCGGTGCCAAAGTCGTCGATGGCGATCCTGATCCCGATGTCCCGCAGCGCCCGCAGCTGGGCCGACGCGTGCTGCACGTCCTTGACGATGGTGCTCTCGGTGACTTCGAGGATCAGCTGGTGGGGGTCGATCCCGGAGCTGCTGATGGCGCCCCTGACATCCTCGACCAGGCTCGCCTGCTGGAGTTGCCGGGCCGAGACGTTGACCGACAAGCGCAGCTCCTTCATGGCCGGGTGGCGGCGGCGCCACTCGCCGACCTGACGGCAGGACTCGTAGAGCACCCATCTCCCGATTGGCACAATCAGGCCGGTTGTCTCGGCGACCTCGATGAAGTCGTCGGGAGAGACGATCGCGCTCCGGTCCGGGTCGCGCCACCGCAAAAGGGCCTCGACCCCGACCAGCCGATGGTGGAAGGTGCTGAGGATCGGCTGGTAGTAGAGCTGCATCTCGCCCCGGTCGAGAGCTCGCCGCAGGCCGGTCTCCACATGCATCCGCTGCACGGCCCGCTCATGGAGGCGGGGGTGGAACTCAACGCAGCGGCCCTTGCCCTCCGCCTTGGCCTGGTACAGGGCGATGTCGGCGTCGCGGAGGATGGCCTCGGCGTCGGCGGTGGCGTATTTGGTAGTGATCAGGCCGATGCTGGCGCTGACGGTCACCACCAGGCCCGCGGCGGCCTGGATGGGCTGTTCCAGCACCTCTCCGATCCGATCCGCGATGGCGGTGACGACGGTCGTGCCGGTCAACTTTTCGACCAGGACCGCGAACTCGTCACCGCCCAATCTGGCGAAGGTATCGGCGGGACGCAGGCACTCGCCGATCCGGCGGGTGACCTCGAGGAGCACGGTGTCGCCCACCGCGTGGCCGTAGCTGTCGTTGATGGTCTTGAAGTTGTCCAGATCGACCGACAGCAGCCCCAGGGTGGAGCGGCCGTCGCGGCGGGCGCGCAGGGCGTGCTCGAGCCGGTCGCGGAGCAGAGCCCGGTTGGCGAGCCCGGTCAGGGGATCGTGGAGGGCCTGGTGCCGCAGCTGATCCTCGAGCTCGCGGCGCTCGGTGATGTCGCGGCCGGTCACGACCACTGCCCGAACGTAGGTGTCGTGGAGCAGGTTGGTGAGGTTGACCTCGAGGTGTCGCCAGCCGCCGCCGTGGTGCAGCACCTGGCACTCCAGCCGGCGGCCCGGACCCCCTTCCACGCGGACATCCTCGATCGCTGCCAGCACCCGCCCGCGGTCGCTGGGATGGATGATGGCCGCCAGGTTGAAGTCTTGCTCGGACGGCAGCCGGCGCCCGAGCAAGACCTCGACCGAGGGACTCAGGTAGCTGAAGGCCTCGTCGGGCCCGATCGCCATGATCAGGTCCGACGAGTTCTGGACCAGGGAGCGAAAGCGGCCCTCACTCCGGCGCAGGTCATCCGAGATCGCCGCGCGGCTGAGGGCCAGGGCGCATTCGTCGGCGAGGATCTCCAGAACCTCGCTCTGGTCGTCAGACAGCCGGTTGACGGTGGCAATCGCGAACCCACCGTGGGGCTGGCCGTCGGTGAGCAGCGGGATCACCTGGAGCTGGGTCAGGCCGGAGGAGATCCGTAGCGCCTTGAGGAGCTCGCCTCGAGCACCCTGATCGCCACTCACGGGGCGGACGCCGAGCAGTTGCTCCACCACCTCACTCGGTAGCGAGCTCGCCTCGACCCGGGACTCATGGGGTGGCCGGTCCAGGGAGCGGTCAGAGGAGATGACCCGGAACTCGAGGCGATCCAGCAGCGCCAGCGACACCTGGACCTGGGCGGGCGTCGCGACCACCTCGGCGGCGACCCGCCGCACGGCCCGGTACACCGCGGTGGGGCTGGTCGCCGACAGGAGCTCGATGCCGGCCCGGCGCAAGATGCGCTCGCGGCGCGCCGCGACGTGGCGGCGCGAGATAACCGACCGCAGGAGCTGCATCATCACCGCCGCCATGGCCAGAGCCAGACATCCGGCGAAGGCCTGCTCCAGAGAGTCGGCGGCGTGAGCGGTCCCCGCGACCACGGCCATCGCCGCGAGATTGGCCGCCATGAAGCTGGCCGCTACCCCAATCGAGCCCTCGGGACTCGCGTAGAAGGCCCGGAAGTAGAGCGCCGCGTAGAGCACTCCCAGAGCGGCGTAGGAGTCCGCCGCGCCAACTCCCACCACGAACAGGGCGAACACGGCCAGGACGTCTTTCCAGAGCGGAAAGCGGCCGAGCCGGTACCCGGACATCAGCCACCAGGCCAGCCAGCCGATCCCAACAAAGGCGCAGAGTCGCAGCTGGAAGAGGGAGTGGGAGAACACCCCGATAATCACGCAGGCCAGCCCCAGCGCGACCAGGGCGATGGTGAGCAGAATCCACTGGACGCTGGCGAGCAGGCCAGGGGGCGCCCTGAAGCCGGCGCGCCATCGGTCCGGCACCAAGTTGGCCGCGAGCATGGATCTCCTTCTGAACTGGAAAAGTCGGAGGCGGCAACCGCCGCTTCAAGTGACTCTGACCGGCTGCCCCGCCAGCCCCTGCCACGTCCCGGTGAAGGTTGTGCTCGCAACCCTTGACGCGCTGCAACGACGTGCGTCCACGTCTGTTGCAAACGCTCGGTTCCGGCCCCGACTCGCCCCTAGGGTCTAGCTCAGTCCTCGGCGGCCGGAGTGGCCACCGCCCGAGTTCGCACCGGAGCGCTGGCGCCAAAGCGGCCCAGGCTGAGAAAGCCCGCGAACATCACCGCGGCGCCGATCGACTCCAAGACGCCGAGCTGGGTCAGACTCCCGCCCACCGTCTTGGCCAGGGAGAACCCCAACGCGACCACCAGGGCCCCCACGGTGAGGAGCACGTTGCAGAGCACCCGGTCAAATCCCGCGCGGGACTGGATAAAGCGGACGGCGGAGTAGGCGGAGCCCCCGGCGAGAACCAAGGTGCCGAGGATGTTGAAGAAGACCGCCGCCACGAACAAGGGGGTTCCGTGGCCGACCAGCGCCCCCCCCAGAACGCCGGCCGTGGTGGTGAGCTTGGAGGCGTCCACCGGCACCACTGCAGCGTCCACCGCCAGGGCCAGGGTGAGTACCAGTAGGACCGCTGCGCATACCTTCCCGACCCGAGCGGGAGCCAGCAGGAAGGTCGTCCCCAGGGCCAGGTAGATCACCCCCAGGACGCCGCCCAGCAGGTAGAAGGCGCGGAAGAGCGGGACCGAGAAGCCATATGCCTGCCCCAGCGCCTGGGTCAGAGCGGCCACCGCAAAGATCGCCAGCCCGGTCCCCCAGGCGGCGAAGGCTGGTCGTCGGCTGCGCCGCCAGCGCCCCCAGACCACCACTGAGAAGACCGCCCCCAGGAGGCAGGCCACCACCGCTGCGCCCATCTTCTCCCCGCATTCGAATGCGCTGCGCCCACTGCCGCGAGGCTAGCACTCAGGTCCTGTCCAAGATCCAGTGTCCGCCCATAATCGGGGCGTGCGCTACCTTGATCTCGATGGCCGCCGACTGTCGGTCGTGGGTCTCGGCTGCTGGCAGTTCGGCGAGAAGCAGTGGGGCTACGGGACCGAGTACTCGCAGGCGGACTCGCTGGCGGTGATGCAGCGTGCCCTCGAACTGGGGGTGACCGTGTTCGACACGGCTGAGCTGTACGGCTCGGGGCGGAGCGAGATGCTGGTCGGATCCGCGCTCAGCTCCTGGGAGGGAGAACGCTTCCTGGCCACCAAGTTCCTCCCGATCATGCCGCTGCCCAAGGTGATGCTCTCCCACTGTGAGCGCAGCCTGGATCGGCTCCAGGTCCCGCTCGTGGACCTCTATCAGATCCACTGGCCCAATCCGGTGGTGCCGCTGGCGCGGCAGATGGCGGGGATGCGTCAGATCCTGGCCAAGGGGTGGAGCCGCTACGCCGGGGTCAGCAACTTCTCCTTGAAGCGTTGGATCGCCGCCGAGGCCCACTTGGGCCAGCCGGTCATCTCCAACCAGGTGCGGTACAACCTGCTCCAGCGGCGCCCGGAGTCGGGCCTCCTCGAATACGCCAAGCAGCACTCCCGGCTGATCCTCGCCTACAGCCCGCTCGCCCAGGGCGCGCTGAGCGGCCGCTACCGCGCGGGTCAGGCTCCCCGCGACCTGCGCCGGGCCAATTCCCTGTTCACCGATACCGCCCTCTTGGCTGCGGAGCCGCTCCTGGACACGCTGCGAGAGGTCGCCGATGCCCACCACTGCAGCTCCTCCCAGGTGGCGCTCGCCTACCTCATCTCCCAGCCCCAGGTGATCGTCATCCCGGGGGCCAAATCGATCGCCCAGCTGGAATCGAACGTGGCGGCGGCCGATCTCCAGTTGGAGGGGGACGAGCTGCTGGCCCTCCGCCGGACGGCGGACCGCTTCCACTATTCAAGGACCCGCGCCGCCACCCAGGTCACCGGGCGGTTACTGCCAGTCCGGCGTTCCCGCGGAAGCTCCTAGACCCCCTCCCCGGGGACATCGTCCATATCGCCGAGCGCCCAGCGCTCCAGCCGCCGCCGGGCGAGCACCATGCCTCCCACCGCCAGCACCACCAGCAGGATCCCCGCTCCAATGCTGACCCAGGTCAGGGCGCCCCCGAAGCGGTGGTAGGCCCGGCCCAGCTCGAAGCCCACGAGCCCGTAGGCAGTGGCCCAGGCGGCGCCTCCCAGCGCGTTGAAGAAGAGGAAGGTGCGGTACCGCATCTCGGCGGCTCCAGCCACGATGGCCCCAAAGGTACGCAGCACCGCGATGAAGCGGGCGACGAACACGGCCAGTGGCCCGCGGTGCTCGAAGAAGCGGTGCAGGAGGGCCAGACGCCTGCGATCGAGACGGATCCAACCGCCGAACCGCACCAGGACGGCTCGCCCGGCGATCCGCCCAATGCCATATCCCAGGTTGTCGCCCATGATCGCCCCAGCGGCGGCCGCCACGATAACGCCGACCACGCTCAAGCGACCGGTGGTGGCGGCGTAGACCGCAGCCGCCACCAGCACCGTCTCGCCCGGGAAGGGAATCCCGGTGCTCTCCACCAAAGGCGCGGCGAAGACCACGGCGTAGCCGTAGGCATGGAGCAGATGGCCCGGGTTGAGGTCTAGCGCCATCTCAGGTTGGCGGCCCAAACGGCAGCGGGGGCTCACTCACCTCGGGCGGGGGGCGGTCCGGGCCGACGGCGCCCTCGGGCGGCCGGGCCAGGCCCAGGATCTCGGCCATCTGCAGGCCATTCACCACCGCGTAATTGGACCGGTTGTTGTTGAACAACAGGTGCACCTCCTCGGCCTCGGTCGCCAGCCGGCGGATGTCCGCCTGCCACTCCCGCAGCTCATCTTGGCTGTAGAGGTAGTTGAAGCGGTCTCCCGAGGTCTTGCCGCGGGCGTACCAGGTCTTTGCGTTGCGGCCGTGAAAGCGGACCGCCGCCAGCCGGGGGTCGGTCACCTCGACCAGGCGGGGAAAGGAGCCCGAGCCCAGCTGGGGCTCGTCCACCACGCAGAGCGAGACCCGGGACTCGCTGAGCAGGTCCAGCAGCTGCCCACACCGCTCTGGCTCAGCCCAGCTCCGGTTGCGCATCTCCACGATCACCAGGTCTTCGGGGTGGCGCTCCCGCAGCCGGGCCACTCGATCCAGGTTGAGCGGGGAGGCGTCGAACCAGGGCGGGAACTGGTAGTGGAGGGCCCGCAGCTTGCCACTCTCGCGGAGCGGCTCGAGGCAGGCGGCGAATTGGCTCTCCTCGTCACGGGTGGGATCCCTCGGCTGGCCTCCCGCGCGCTCGTGATAGGTCAGGGAGCGGTACGCCTTGACGTTGAAGAGAAAGCCATCCGGGGTGCTCTCCACCCAATTGGCGGTCCGGCGGGGCGGAGGGATTCCGTAGTAGGTGCTGTCCACCTCCACCAGCCTGAAGAAGCGGGAGTAGTAGGCGAGTCGATCGGCGGGCGGCAGGCCCTCCGGATAGAAGCTCTGGTGGTCGCTCCAGTTGCAAGTGCCGACCAGGATCCGACCCGCCATCGACCAATGCTCTCAGGTCGGCCGGCCTCGAAGGGATCAATGAGGCGGCCGACTGGCGCCACTCCAGCCCCGCGGCCCGACTGCAGGGGGCGACGAACGGGCTACGATGGTTCCCGGGCAGGCTGGGGAAGTTCCGCAACTGGGAGGAGACCGTGGCGGAGCAGGGTTCCGTCGACCTGAACTTGGTGGCTTCGACCGTCAACGGGTCGGGAAGTCAGTCCGCCAACCTGGTGCTGACCAGGGCCGTGTTCGCGATGGGGATCCCGGTCGCGCCCAAGAACCTCTTCCCCTCCAACATCGAGGGCCTGCCCACCTGGTTCTACCTTCGCGCCAACTCGGCGGGCTACCGAGCTGGGAGGCGGCGCGCGGACCTGCTGGTGGCGCTGGATCGAGCCACCTTCCAAGCCGATATCGCCCGCCTGGAGCCGGGAGGGGTGCTGGTCTTCGAAGAGGCCTTTGGTGCCCCTCCGGTGGAGGAGGGGCGGCCACCGCTGCACCTGTATCCGGTCCCGTTCGGGAGACTGGCCAAGGAGTCGGTCCCGGATCCCGATCTCCGCAAGTACCTCACCAACATGATCTACGTCGGAGTGGTGGCGGAGATCCTGGGGATCCCCGATACCGCCCTGGAGGAGGCACTCACCCATCAGTTCCGCACCAAGCCCAAGGCGCTCGCCGCCAACCGGGAGGCGCTCGCCCTCGGCCGCGACTACTTCCGAGCCAATCTGACCAAGATCGACTCGCTGCGCTTGCGCCCCCTCGATCGCACCTCAGGCCAGCTCCTGCTGGAAGGCAACCAGACCGCGGCGCTGGGGGCGATCATGGGCGGCTGCACCGTTCTCGCCTGGTATCCGATCACCCCCAGTTCCTCGTTGGCCGAGCACTTGATCGGTCTGGCCGACCGCTACCGCATCGACCCTGAGAGTGGCGAACGGCGGATCGCGACCATCCAGGCGGAGGACGAGCTGGCGGCGGCGGGAATGGTGCTGGGGGCGGGCTGGGCCGGCGCCCGGGCCATGACCACCACCTCGGGCCCGGGGATCTCGCTGATGGCGGAGTTCGTCGGGCTCGGCTACTACGCTGAGATCCCCGCGGTCTTCGTCGACATCCAGCGGGTGGGCCCATCCACCGGCCTGCCCACCCGAACCATGCAGGGCGATGTGAGCTTTGCCTACACCCTCTCCCACGGCGACACCCGCCATCCGGTGCTGCTCCCCGGCACGGTCCTCGAGTGCTACGAGTTCCTCCAGCAGGCCTTCGACCTGGCCGAGCAGCTCCAGACCCCGGTCTTCGTCCTCTCCGACCTGGACTTGGGGATGAACCTCTGGATGACCGATCCGCTCCCCTACCCGGAGCAGGGCTTCGAGCGGGGCAAGGTCCTCCATAAAGCGGAGCTGGACCAGATGCAGCGCTTCGAGCGCTATCGCGACGTCGACGGTGACGGGGTGCCCTGGCGGACCCTGCCGGGCACCGAGCATCCTCTGGCCGCCTACTTCACCCGCGGATCGGGCCACGATGAGGCTGCCCGCTACACCGAGAGCGAGGAGACCTACACCCGGGTGATGGACCGCCTCGCCCGCAAGCTGGAGACCGGTCGCGACCGGCTGCCGGCCCCGGTGGTCGATGGGGAGTCGGCGGAGGTCGGCATCCTCGCCTACGGGAGCTCCCACCACGCAGTGGTGGAGGCCAGGGACATCCTGAAAGCCAAGGGGACCGCCACCGAGTACCTCCGGCTGCGAGCGCTGCCAGCGGCTCCCGAAGTGGCTGACTTCGTGGCCCGCCACTCCCGGGTGTACGTGGTGGACCAGAACCGCGACGGTCAGATGCACCAGATCCTCCAGGTCGAGCTGGGGCCACAGCTCGCGGGCCGGCTCCGCTCGGTGCGCCACTACGACGGACTACCCCTGTTCGCGGCAGACTTGGTCGAGGCGATCCAGCGCGAGGAGGGCACCGCCGCGGCGGCCAGCCGGCCGGCGTCGGTCGCGGGGATGGCTCGCTGATGGCGGCGGTGACGGCAAAGACCAATCCGCTGGGGCTCAGCCGAGATGACTACAAGGGCCTCGCCACCACCCTCTGCGCCGGGTGCGGCCACAACTCCATCACCAATCACATCGTCAAAGCACTGTATGACCACGGGGTCGACCCCTACCGCCTGGCGAAGATGAGTGGGATCGGCTGCTCCTCCAAGGCGACCGCCTATTTCGTGGAGCGGGCGCACGCGTTCAATGCAGTCCACGGACGGATGCCAGCGGTCACCACCGGTGCCGCTGTGGCCAACCGTGAGCTGCTCTTCCTGGGGATCAGCGGCGACGGAGACACCGCCAGCATCGGACTGGGCCAGTTTTGCCATCTCCTGCGACGCAACGTGGATTGCACGTACATCGTCGAAAACAACGGTGTCTACGGCCTCACTAAGGGACAGTTCTCGGCCACCGCTGACCCCGGCTCGGTACAGCGGAAAGGTACCGTGAATCAGCTGGAAACCATCGATATTGCGGGACTGGCCGTACAGCTGGGTGCCTCCTTCGTCGCCCGCAGCTTCTCCGGAGATGGGCAGCAGTTGGTGCCGTTGCTGCGCGCCGCTCTGTCCCACCGCGGTACCGCGGTGCTCGACGTGATCAGCCCCTGTGTCGCCTTCAACGATCATGAGGGGTCGACCAAGAGCTACCACTACGTGAAGGAGCACGAGCTGGTCCTGCACGGACTTGACTTCATTCCCCAGCAGACAGAGGTCGCGGTGGACTACGCCGAGGGCACGTCGACCGACGTCGAGCTGCACGACGGATCCCACCTGCGCCTGCGCAAACTGGGCCGTGAGCATGACCCTCAAGATCGCCTGTCAGCCCTGCGCGTCATCGACGAGGGAAGGCAGAGCGCTGAGGTGGTGACCGGTCTGCTGTACGTCAATCCCGCCGCCCCCGACCTCTGCACCATGGAAAACCTGCCCCAGTCTCCCCTCCGAGATCTCGGTGAGGCGGAGCTGCGGCTCACGCCGGACCAGTTCGCGGCCCTGCTGCGGGAGTGGCAGTAGGCGCCTGCCGAGCGGCGCGGGTCCGTTCTAAGTGGTGTCTCAGGTTCCCAGAGCCGGTGGTGGCTAGCCTGCTGGTATCGATGACATCAACCGACAGGCGGTAACCACAACCGCTCGAAGCCGGAGGCAAACCATGGGTATTCTCGTGACTCGGGGTCTGGCCGTCGCGGCGGGGCTGATCTTCGCAACGGCCGGGGGAGCGACCGCGGTGTCAGCGGCGGCAACTCCCAGCAGCCCAGCGTCTCCGAATGCCGGAGCCGGGCCAGCCCACCGGCCTTGGAGGGCGCCGAGCGTGGCCGGCGAGGTGGCCTCGGACAGCTCCAGCGGCGGCACCTACGGAGCTGGCCAGCTGGTGCTGAAGGAGCCGGACGGCACCCAGGTGACCATCGATCTGGCTAGCAAGACCAAGGCCTGGAAGTACCAGGGCCACGGCGTCAAGCCGACCTCGGAGAGCCCCTCGGGAATCCCCACCGGCGAGATCGTGGTGGCGAGAGGAAGGACGCTCTTCGGTGATCACGTGGCAGTCCGAATCATGGATCTGGGCTTCAAGGCCGCGAGCTAAGCTCGAGCGGTCCCGGTCGCGCGACGATCTCCTCCCGGGGTGGGTGGGCCGGGAAGCCGGCTCACCTGCCCTTTGGGGCAGGTGAGCGCTCAGACGTAGTGATACCCGACCGGGAGGGGCCGCGGTGGCGGGGGCCCGACGTAGACAGCCGAGGGCCGGATCAGGCGGTTGTGGGAGGCCTGCTCGCAGATGGCAGCTGTCCACCCCACCGTCCGGCTGCTGGCAAACGTCGGCGTGAACATGTCCCGCGGAATTCCCGCGGTGTTCATCACCACTCCCGCGTAAAACTCGACGTTGGTGTACAACCGGCGACCTGGCTTCAGCTCGTTGAGTACCTGGAGCGCGGTCTGCTCAACATGCTCGGCAAACTGCGCCTGCTCTCCCCCGAGCTGGAGCGCCACCTCGCGCAGCAGCGTGGACCGGGGATCATCGGTCTTGTACACCCGATGGCCGAAACCCATCAGGCGTTCGCCGGATATCACCTTCTCTTTGAGGTAATCGTAAGCCCGATCTTCAGTCCCGATTTCGTCGAGCGTGTGCAGCGCTCGCGAAGGAGCTCCTCCGTGCAGCGGACCGGACAGGGCCCCGATCGCACCCACCAGCGCGGAGCCCATGTCCGCACCCGTCGAGGCGATCACCCGGGCCGTGAAGGTGGAGGCGTTGAACCCGTGGTCCATCGTCAGAATCAAGTACTTCTCGACTGCTCGCGCGTGCACCTCGTCCGGGCGCTCCCCGGTCAGCATCTGTAGATACGAGGCTGCGTAGTCGAGGTCAGGATCGGCAGCGACCGGCTCCAGGCCCTGATGCGCTCGATACAACCCAGTCAGCAGCACGGGTACCAACGCAGTCATGCGCACGGCTTGCTGGCGGACCTCCTCGGCGGAGATGTCCATGGTGGGCTGCAGGCCGATGGCACTCGCCACCAGGGAGACGGCGGTGCGCAACGCATCCAAGGGGACGAAGGGATCGATCCGGGCGATCTCGGGAAGCAGCCGGGAGACCTGTTCGGGCAGCGTGCGGAGCCGAACGGTGTCCGCTCGGAATCGCTTGGTCTGCTCCGGATCCGGAAGTTCACCCTCGATCAGCAGGTGCCAGACCTGTTCGAATGAGCACTCTCGGGCCAGTACGGTGGCGTTGTAACCCCGGTAGTGGAAGAAGCCTTCTTCACCCCGAACGTCGCCAATGGTCGTCTCGGCGACCGCCACCCCCTCCAGCCCGGGCGGCGCTAGGACGGGATTGTCCGCCTTGGCCACCAGATCCGCGTTGCTCATGCCTGCCTCCAGTAAGTCACTCAGGCGTGGTCGCCCAGGTGCG
>PKXE01000208.1 GCA_003132265.1 Candidatus Dormiibacterota bacterium
GATCCCACTCCAATCGGGCCAGATAGGCCGTCGGCTGCCCCGGTAGCTGTTGGAGCGGGGTACGGGACTGCACCGACTTCGCTGAAGCGTCGGCCGCCACCAAGTGTTAGCGCTCGCGTTGTTTGACCATGTAATGGCAGGATTGCGTGAGGCGAAAGTAGGCGTCGGGAGCAGGTTGGCGATGGGCATCGTGGTGGGCCGTGTAGCAGCGGGTGCGCGCTGAAGGGCCTCGTGGGGCGGCTCGCCTCGGTGGCCGTGAGAGTGGTCGGGCC
This sequence comes from Candidatus Dormiibacterota bacterium, assembly GCA_003132265.1. Lineage (GTDB taxonomy): Bacteria > Chloroflexota > Dormibacteria > Aeolococcales > Bog-877 > Bog-877. The sequence continues at coordinate 273 of PKXE01000208.1, forward strand.
GGGCCCTGAGCAGTGCCGGGGCGTGGCGGGTCTCTGGTTTGGCGGTGGCCACCGGGGGACCGCCGAGTTCAGTCTCGGGTGAGCTCGGCGGCAGCGCGTTTGGCGCTGTGGTCGTCGACCAGCTCCTTCAACCCCAGATGCTGGGCCAGGGTGGCGGGGAGCAGGAGCCCGGCATTGGCGACGGCCTGGGGGTCATCGAAGGCGACCCCCAGACGGTCCAGAGTGTGCGAAGATGACAACATCGAAAAGGTGCTCCTGGCTGGGGGCCGATTGGCGTCTTACACCTCCCATTATCCCAGCGTTGAGTGCCTTTTCTTCGTCTACACCCCGCCTTCCCGCCCTACCTCATCGGTGGATCCAGGCTTACCCATGATCAAACAGCGCCGCCGCTAAGACCTGCACGCGTTCAACTGTCCGGAAGTAGGGGCCATCTCAGCAGCGTAGCATGTGCTCAGACCACACACTGTAGCGATGAGGAGCAACGCCGTGACCGCCGACAGCCTACGCGCTTGGGAGGTCGTGTTCGAAAACCTCGAGTCTGACCTGATTGCCGGATGCCTGAAACCCGGCGACCACCTCCACGGCGAGCGCGCCCTCGCGACGGGGCTCGGCGTCAGACGCTTGTCGGTGCTGGAGGCGATGCGTGTGCTCGCCGCGGGCGACCCAGCGGATGCCGTTGCCTGGGTGCATGCTCACGTCACTCGCAGCTACGCCGAATCCCGCCTCTCGCCGGCGACCCTAACATCAAGGGCGATTGGCCCACAACAAGAAAGTACGAAGCACCATGATTGACAGACGATTCCCCCGGCCGCGAGACTTCGCCCCGCTGATGAAGTTCAAGAGGCCCGAGCTGAATGCGAAGAAGCGTAGGCTTCAGTCCGCTCTGACGATTTACGACCTGCGCACGATCGCGAAGCGCCGCACCCCGAAGGTGGCGTTCGACTACGCTGATGGGTCCGCGGAGGCCGAGATCTCTCTGGCCCGTGCACGTCAGGCGTTCGAGGACATCCAGTTCAACCCGTCCATCCTGCGCGACGTGTCCATGGTGGACACCGCCACGACCGTGCTCGGCGGCCCGGCGGCCCTCCCGTTCGGTATCGCTCCAACCGGCTTCACCCGGATGATGCAGACTGAGGGCGAGATCGCCGGAGCGTCCGCCGCCGGCGCCGCCGGCATCCCGTTCTCCCTGTCCACGCTCGGAACCTGCTCGGTCGAGGATGTGAAGGCAGCGAACCCGCACGGCCGCAATTGGTTCCAGCTCTATATGTGGAAGGACCGTGATCGGTCGATGGCGCTGGTCGATCGGGCGGCGGCAGCCGGTTTCGACGCCATGCTGGTCACCGTCGACGCCCCGGTCTCCGGAGCCAGGCTGCGGGACAACCGCAATGGGATGACCATCCCGCCGACCCTCGGAATCAAGACGATTGTCAACGCGATCCCGCGACCCGCCTGGTGGATCAACTTCCTCACCACCGAACCGCTCGCCTTCGCCTCACTCGACCGGTGGTCGGGCACGGTTGCCCAATACCTGGACAGCACGTTCGACCCGACCGTCACCTTCGAGGACCTCGCCTGGATCAAGGAACAGTGGCCGGGCAAGCTCGTCGTCAAGGGCGTGCAAAACCTGGATGACGCCCGCAAACTCGCCTCGATGGGGGTCGACGGGATCGTCCTGTCCAACCACGGCGGCCGCCAGCTCGATCGCGCTCCCGTCCCGTTCCACCTGCTCCCCGAGGTCGTGAGGGAGGTGGGAGCGGAAACCGAGATTCTCCTCGACACCGGCATCATGTCCGGCGCCGACATCGTCGCCGCCATCGCCCTCGGTGCTCGCTTCACGCTGGTCGGCCGCGCCTACTTGTACGGCCTCATGGCGGGGGGGCGCGAGGGGGTTGACCGCACCATCGAGATTCTGTCATCGCAGATTAGGCGCACGATGCGGCTGCTTGGGGTCACCTCACTAGCCGAACTCGAACCCGCGCATGTTACGCAGTTGGAACGGCTGACACCGCGCAGCCACCATTAGTCGGAAGTTACGGCGGCTGGCCCAGCGATCACGGCCCCCTGGAACGAGGAAATGGCTAAGGCTGGACGGACCCCGACGCGGAGCCGCACAATTGCGGCCACATGGCTGACGCGCACCGTCCAAAGTTCCCGGAGCTGCCCTGGACCACCCTGATGGTGGTCCAGGATAAGGGAGGGTCGGTCTCGACCTGTCCCTAGCCATGGCTCGAATAGCGCCGAAGCTCGGGACGAGGATAGTCTGCCGGCTGGGGCCGACCCAGTTGGTGGAGCGGGAGACGAGACTCGAACCATCTACTCCGCCCTTGTCGCTGGCGTTGCCGCGAGGTGCACCCTAGTCGACAGGAGTTCGCTACTTCTCATCTCCAGTTCGGAAAGGAGGTCCATCGGACCTCCCGCCAGCTGCGCAACTGCCACGCGCTACCATGCTTTCGTCCCAGCCGCTGCCGCCCTGCGTCTGGGTACCAGTACTGCGCCGGCGGTGGTGCACCAGAGGGAGGAAGTTTCGGTGGCACCAAGCCAGTCCCCAGCCGGCGGGTGATCGCCGACCGCCGACAGTGGCGTGCAGGAGGCGAGCGCGACAGCTCCACTGTTACGAGCCCTGCCCTTGAGACCGAAGAAGCAGCGGCGGTGTAGCATCAGGGTCGTGGCTGGGGAACTGGTCCGCCAGGCCGTNNCGGGCCGCCGAACCGTTCCTGGTGATGGCGAAGCCGGTCGGCCCGATCTGCAACCTCGCCTGCACCTACTGCTACTACCTCGAGACCAGGAGCCTTTACCAGCGTCCGCACCAGTTCCGCATGACCGACATCCTGCTCGAGCGCTACATCCGGCAGTACATCGAGGCGAGTCCAGGGCCGCTGGTTCACTTCGTCTGGCACGGCGGGGAGCCCACGCTGGCCGGGCTCGACTTCTACCGCCGGGCCGTTCAACTCCAGCGCCGCCACCTCCCCGAGGGATGGACCTGCTGGAACAATCTCCAGACCAATGGCACCCTGCTCGATGACGACTGGTGCGCCTTCCTCGCCGAGGAGCGTTTCGAGGTCGGCCTCAGCATCGACGGGACCGAGCGGCCCCACGACACCTTCCGCCGGTATCGGAACGGTCGACGCACCTACGCCCAGGTGGCCGCGGCGGTCGACCGGCTGCGCCGCCGCGGCGTCCATCCGGACCTGCTGTGCACGGTGACGGCGATGGTGGCGGAGGATCCCCTCGGTACCTACCGCCGCCTGCGGGACCTGGGCGGCACGTTCCTTCAGTTCCTGCCGATCGTGCGGCGGGGCGCCGACGGGCGCCCGACGCCCGAGTCGGTCTCGCCGGAGGCCTACGGGCGGTTCCTCTGCGCTGTCTTCGATGAGTGGGTGGGCCACGACCTCGGCACCGTGGTCGTGCAGCTCTTCGGCGAGGCCGTGCGGGCCTGGGCCGGGCAGGTGCCCGGCCTGTGCGTGATGGCGCCGACGTGCGGGCGGGTGCTGGTGCTTGAGCACGACGGCGCCGTCTACAGCTGCGACCACTTCGTGGACCTCGCGCACCGCCTCGGTAACGTCGCGACCGTCCACCTGGGCGCGTTGGTCGACACCCCCGCCCAGATCCAGTTCGGGACTGACAAGCACGACCGCCTGCCCGCCCAGTGTCGGGTCTGTCCCTGGCTGGCCGCGTGCAACGGCGGCTGCCCGAAGGACCGGTTCGGGGTGACAGCGGACGGAGAACCGGGGCTCAACTACCTCTGCGACGGCCTGCGGCGGTTCTTTGCATACGCCGACCCTGTCCTGCGCCGTCTCGTCGACGTCGCCAGGAGTGGGGCTAGGCCGACCGAGCTCATGGCCGAGGTGCGCGCCCACACGAGGGCCCGCTGGCGCGGCATCGGTCGCAATGATCCCTGCCCGTGCGGGACCGGGCGCAAGGCCAAGCGCTGCTGCTGGTCCCTGCGGCCGTGAGNNGATGTGAGCGTCGCCGGTTCACAGACGAGTTCAAGGCCGAGGTGGTTTGCCTGGTGCGGTCAAGCGGCAAGAGCATTCCCGAGGTTAGTCAGGACCTCGACCTGACCGAGAGCGCGGTCAGGGCCTGGGTGCAGCGGGCCGAGACCCAGGGCAGCAGTCCGGGCGGCTTGACCGCGTCCGTCCGCCCGAGCTGAGAAGATCCCCGTCGTGGCAGTGGAGAGTTACAGCAGCCGGCTGTGGGCGGCCAGCCAACCGCTCTATCAGAGAATTCTTGGGCATCCATTTCTGGTCCGGCTTCAGGACGGGAGTCTGGCACCAGCAACGTTCGCCTATTACCTGGAGCAGGACCGACTCTTCCTGGACCTCTACGCTCGCAGCCTCTGCGTGCTGGCCTCGAGGGCCCCAACGGCTGAGGCGGTCCTCCTGTTCAGCCGAGATGCCGCCGATGCAATCAGCGCAGAACAGCAGATGGAGTCGCAGTGGCTAGCAGAGCTCAGCGCCACCCCCGCGGACGCTCCTCCGCCTCAGATCGCGCCCACCACCCTCGCCTATGGCAGCTATCTGCTGAGCACCGTCCACGGGGAGGGCTTCTTCCTGGGCCTAGCGGCCGTACTCCCCTGCTACTGGGTGTACTTTGAGGTTGGCCGACATCTGGCCCGAGCCGGCTCCTCCTCACCCCTCTACCAGAGCTGGATCGACAGCTACTCCAGTCCCGCCTTCGAGAGCGTGGTCCAGAGGGTGCGCGGCTCGATTGACGAGGTGGCCCCGAGACAGCAATCGGACCAGCTCCATCTCGCCAAGGAGAGGTTCCTCACGGCGGTCCGTTACGAGTGGATGTTCTGGGACATGGCCTGGCGCACCGAGGACTGGCCGACCTAGTCGCCGTCGGAGTCGAGCGATAAATGTGGGGCTATGGGGGCATGCCTCCAGGAGCTGTAGTCAATTCGCAGCGCCAGCACGGACACGACGCCCAGCAGGATCACCGAGGAGTCGACCCCCGCCAGGTGAAAGAGATATTCGGAAGCAGACCACCGCGACCGCCCCCTCACGGAGGTGGCGACAGCGCACTAATGTCCGATTCGATCTGTCTCAAAGGCGCTCACAACCTCCGCTGCACCTTGACCGAGTGCTGGTGGAGCAGATTGCTCCCCTCTCGAAGGGCCTGAACTCGAAGGCCTTTAGAACCCCTGAATGGCGCACCTGGGGCTGAGGAAGCAAGTGCTGCGATCCGTCGGGCTTGACTCTGCCTCGTAGAACTGGCTACCCAAGTTGGAATGGGGTTAAACGTCTCTCCGCTGAAGAGCGGCGAACTTCCGCAGGGAGTGCTGGTGGCGCAGCGTAAATCGTTTACCTGAAATGGCTATAGGAGGCATCTGTATTCTGAACTCAGTCGCTCAAATCCGAACTGCCGACTACTCTCCCGGTCATGTCCCGGCCGTCGCTGAGACAGGTTGGCAGGCCCTCTCTGTCTCTTTTCGTGTCCACTAGTCGGGAGTTAGCGAGTCAGGGCGCCTAGTTGAGATCCAACAAGCCCTGCGGGCTACGCGTCATGACTCCACGCCAAGGTGATCCTCTCCNNCCTGGGGTGAGGCCTTGTGGGCTAAGGGGACGCCGGCGACCTGAGCTGCCTTCATCGGTCGTAGGGAGAGGGCTCGGACGATTACGGTTCGCGAAAGACCTCGTGGCCCCCGATTCGACGCCACCGGACAGCTGGCTCACCGGCGAGGTCCATCCACTCGAAGGTGGCTCGNNTGCCGGACGAGCCGGCGTTCATCGTCGGTGAGGCGTTGCCAGTCAGCCTTGAACCGTTCAGTTCGCTCGAACTTCACGAATCGAGGTCGGCGAAGAAGGCGTCGGGCCCCTCTGTCACCACTACCCGGCCGGCGGCGATGTCGGCGTCGGCCTCACGCTCCATTCGCTGCCACCGCTCGGTCCAAAACCAGGCCTGGTCGCTCGGAACCGGAATGACCGGGTGCAACTCGATCACCCGGTCTGGACGCTCGACCATCCGAACTTGGGCTCCGGGCAGATCAAGACTCAAACGGTGCCGGACCTGAGGGGGAAGCGCAACGGTGCCACGGCTCTGGACCGTGAGGAATGTGTCGCTCATGAGCGAAGTATAGCAGCAACGCAGCAAGGGCGCTAAACGGGAAGTGGCCCGAGCGGCATGACCGGCCCAGCCCATCCCTATACAACCCTCAGCCGGGCACGAGGATGCCCGCTCACGGTCACACGGCTCACCGCTCCCGGCT
>PKXE01000159.1:0-1404 GCA_003132265.1 Candidatus Dormiibacterota bacterium
ACGCCCGGCTTTTTGATACCTCACTGATTTTGGATCGCCCGACGAGTTAATCGTCAGCCACATCCATCAAAGCGTCAACCATTTTGGAAGAGTTGGTTTTATTCGCCCCCCAAGCAATCAATTCTCCGCCGCCAGATCGGATGACAGCTGCCTTAGCAGTTGATAGAGTTGGCGCACATTGTCTCTATCAAGCCTCAGCCGAGCTCAGCTGATCCTCCTAGCGCTGCTGGGCGCAATTGCATTGAGCTGCACTTGGCTATACCTCTCTTTGGCGTTCCCACCCAGCCTCAAAGGAGGTGGGGACCTGCGCGTCTTCTTGGCTGCCGCCAAACTTCTGAGCCAGCATCGCTCGCCCTACAACGGCGCCGCCATCAGCCAGATGGCCCAATCCCTAGACCACGCCATTCCGAAGGGCGCCACCAGCTCTGGCTTCGAATATCTCCCGTTCATCGGACTGGCCCTGATCCCTATGTCCACTCTCAGCTTTCATGCGGCTTACATCCTTGTCGATCTGTTGAGCATCGTGGTAATCGCGTGGTCCGTGGATCGCTGGCGGGCCTGGCTGGCGCCAACTTTGCCGCGCTGGCTTGTCGTCGGGGGCGCTCTGCTGTCAGCGCCAGTGGCCTTCTCCCTGTTCGATGGCAAGCTCGACGGTTTCATGTTCTTCGGCTTCACCATCTGCGCTCTCCTCTATAGAGAGCAGAAGTGGTTGGCCCTTGGCGTCCTTGCCGTGCTGACGGCCATGATCAAGCCCCAGGCGCTCTTCCTGCTGCCTTTCGCCTATCTGGCCCTTGGCGCCAGCAAGCGACACGCCATGGCTAGCTACCTGGTCGGTGCCCTTGGCGCCGTGGCTCTGACCAGTGCCGCAGTCTGCCTTTACGACGCCAACCTCTGGATTCAGTGGTGGCGGTATCTACCGAGCTTTTCTAGCACCCTAGATGGACTCCAGCTCGACAGCGCCAGCCTGGCCGGGTTCGCTCACTTCCTGGGACTAAGCCTTGGCCTCCACGATCCATTCGTCTGGGCGATCTTTGTTGGCGGACTGGTCTTTGCAGCCGCCTGGCTGTGGCGTGGCTTCCCTTACCAAAGAGCCGACAACTGGCGTGATCCGTGGCTGCGGACGGTGGGGGTGACAACGACGGTAGGCGTCGCCATCAGCCCCTTTCTACACAATGGAGAGCTGATCTTGCTGCTCCCAGCTTTGCTCTGGCTCATTGACCGCAACCAACTGCCGGCCTGGTATCTCTGGGTGATGCTGTTCTTGTTCCAGACAACTCAACTGATCGAGCTGACGCTGCCAGTTGCCATTCAGAAGTATCTCTCCACTTCGCCGATCCTCACCCTAATGGTGCTGCTGGCGAGCCTGGCGGCCTACAACTGGTGGCTAGGCCGAGCTCAGGCCGC
>PKXE01000159.1:1480-6889 GCA_003132265.1 Candidatus Dormiibacterota bacterium
GGGACGATATTTCTCGTCCTCGACTCGCATCCGCATAGCCTCCAAGCGCGAAAGCCTGGCCCCTGAGCCCGACTTTGACCGCGACGGGCTGATTTGAGTTCGAATTGGAGGTTCCGTGCCACAACAGCGAGTTCGGCGATTGGGGGACGTATCAGGCGGCGGCGGACAAGGGGAGGCGAGCGGGAAGGGAGTAGCCCAGCGCCGAGGCCAAGGCCTCAGGAGTCGGTCGGGTGCAGACTCGTAGCGGCGTTGGCACGCCAGGTCGGTTTAGCTGACCACGCGCAGCGGTTCCAGGGCCTCCAGCGCGGCCCGTGCGCGGCCGCCGGCGTCGCTCTGCAACATCCGCTGGCGCAGGTGGTTCTCCAGCAGGTAGCCCAAAACGCGCAGGAAGATGGGGGCCCGGATCCGGCGCTCGGTGAAGTGGTACACGGGGCGCACCCGCAGGAAGCTCTCGAGGGTGCGGATAGCTCGCTCCACCCAGAGCAGCTGCCTGTAGGCGAGCACAACCGCCCGTGGACCCAGATCCTGAGCACTGCTCTGCAGGATGAACACCCCATCCAGGCGCGCCTGGCGCTCCAGAGGCTCCTGGTTCTCCGCCACGCTGAGCGTCTGGCCACGCACCTGGACATGGAAGTAGCGGTGCGCCTCCATCTGCACCAGAGCTCTGGTCGCGTCCCGGATCGCCACCCGGTCGGAGGTGATGCGACCTGCCTCCCAGCGGTCCAGAAGGCCGTCCATGGCCGTCCATCCTTGCTCCAACTTGCGCTCCCGCCACCGGCGGTCCTCGAGCTGCTTCTAGGAGTTGCAGGCCAGCACCACCCGAGGTGCGTCCGGCGGCGGGACCAGCGGTCGAGGACATCAGCGTGCTGCCAGCCTTGACAAGTTTATCGGCCGAGGGCTCCACGTCGATCCCCAGCGGGATCGCGTTCAGAAGGGGGTCCCGAATCTCGGGGAAGGGCAGAACTCCTCTCTAGGGCCCAGCCTGAAGTGGGCCAACGTTAGCCGGGTTAGGCGCTTGACCGTTCGCGGTCAGCGGGTCTCCTCCCCGGCGGACCGGGCGCCGGAAAGTCCGTCGACCGCCGCCTCAACCATCCGCACCAGCCCTTCGACACACTGTTCCTCCAAGCCGGGCGCTTCGTTCTCCAAGGCGGTGGCGAGGACCGACAGCCCGGTTTGCTCCCAGACGTTGCCGTCCCTGATCAGGTCGCGCCCACGTTCGGTCGTCGCCAGATACACCAGGCGGCGATCTGACGGATCGCGAAACCTTCGGGCCATGCCGAGCTCAACCAAGCGGTCGGCGACGGGGGTGGCGGCCGCCGGGGAAAGCCGGAGCAGAGCAGCCAGCTCCGTCATCGTCGTCTGTTTCGGTTGGATCAGATACAGCGCCTGCGCTTGGCGACTGGAGAGGGCGTCTCCCGCCGCACCAACTCCTTCAGGACCAACATCGGTGCGAGGCCGAAAGAGGGCGTGGAGCACATCGTGCAGGCGCACGAGCTCTCGCAGCAGACGCTCGGCGCGTACTTGCACGGTCGGACTATCCATGGTCATGCTCCGAGCGAAGTCAGCCGTCACGACCTGGGACGGCCGACTCAGCGGCGCCCAGACAAGGGGCGCAGGTTAGCACGATCATTCCCTCGCCGTGACGAGGGCGGGTAAGGCTCTGGCGTGCCGTGTGACCTCGGTTTCCGGGGTCAACCATGTCGTCGTGCGAAAATGGCAGCTGCGGCTGAGGGGGGCTGTGATGTCCCGAACTCAGTCGGGCCACATTCCCGGGCCCCCGGCGGGGCCGACCCAGTTGGAGCACCAGCCCCGTGTCATTGGTCGTCATTCTCTGCGAGGACCGCTTCCGCGAGCAGCTGGAGGCGCTCGCCCTCGAGGTCGGCTACTCGTTGCCCAGGCAGGCGGAGATGGGCCCGGACCCAAGGGCCGCCGTGCGCTCTCGGTTGGACGCGAATCCGGACCTGGCATTGGTGGTGAGCGAGCGGGTGGGCCAGGATTGGGTGACCGCCCTCGATCGGGAAGGCACCCGTTACTGGTTGGTCGAGGCTGGCTCCCCCCGGGGCCCTGGGTTCCAGCCCCCGAACCGTCGCCCCCACCGCCATCTGCTGGGACTGGATCAGACGACCCTCGCCTACCTCAGCCAGCTCCTCGACGACTGGCGGGACCGAGACCTGCTGCGGGTGGACTGCTTCACCTTCGCCTTCAGGGATGGCATGCCCCACGAGGCCGATTGGGTGGTCGACACTCGTTTCCTCGACAGCCCCTATTGGATCGCCGAGATGCGAGAGCGGCCCGGCACCGATCCCCTGGTCCGGGAATACGTCATGGACCAACCGGGGGCCCAGGAGCTGGTCGGTCAGTTCCTGCCGATGCTGCTGCGATTGGTCCCGCTCTACCAGGCACAGCGCCGCTCGGTGCTGCGCCTGGCGGTGGGCTGCACCGGCGGGCTGCACCGCTCGATGGCGATCGCGTCGGAGCTGGTCGAACGGATCGACGACTCCGGTATGGCGGCGGCCCGCTACCTGAAGGAGCCGCCACTCCACCTGCCCCAGGAGTTGGACTGACCTCTCCCCCGATCCGCTAACCCTGGGCGCCGCCGAGGGCCGAGAGCACAGGTGGGGCGCCGAGCGCAGCGCGGTCGGCGATCGCAGTTCCGCCGTGGGGGAGAACTGAGCGAACCAGGTCCTCGTAGGCACTGCGCATCTCGGGGTAGCGCAGGAAGAGGAGGTGGGCGTACTCGTGGACCACCGGTCGCGGGGGCCGGCGCAGTCGCAGGTGGACTTCGGCGGGGAGGTGGTTGGCCTTGCGGCTGTTGCAGCGCTTGCACGCAACCACCTGGTTCTCCCAGCTGCTGGGGTTGCCACCCCGCGAAACCGGAATCACGTGGTCGATGGTGAGCTCGGGGGGAGCGGCATGGATGCCGCAGTACTGGCAGCAGTGCTCATCCCGCAGCAAGAGGTTGCGGCGGTTGGGCCGCAACATCCGCCGCGGCACCACGATGTTGCGCAGCAACCGGACGACGATCACCCCGTTGCCGAGGCGGCGCTGGGCCAACTCCTCCACCACCAGTTCCTGGACGGCTTCGTCAAAGAAGGCGACCCGCTCTTTGGTCACCAGCACGACCAGCCGGCGTCGACTGATGACGTTGAGAGGTTGCAGCGACGCGTTCAGCAACAGCACCGGCATGGCGCCATTGTGAACCCATCGTGGGCCGAGATTCAGCCCTGGCGCAGACCCAGCGCGTGGCGAACGCCTGCTACGTGCCCCAGCACCCCGGGATTCACCGTCAGCGCTACCAGCAGCAGCACCAGCGCCACCAGTAACGCCAGCGCCAGATAGCTCGTGACCGACGGCCCTGAGGTGGGCGACGGCAGACCCTGAGCCACCTCCTACCTCCGCGCCTCCCCGCGCGCTGGGGGCTCAGCGGTCCAGCGGCCCTGGCCATCGACTCCGATCAGCGAAAGTCCCCAGCCCGCACCCTGCCAGCTGATCGCCAGCGGGAAGAGCCGGGCGACCTCCTCACGCTGCCAGCTGGTGGTGGTCGCCAGCTGGGCAGGGTCGATCTGCCTCGCGATCTGCTCCAGGCCGCCGACCAGGGAGTGCTGGCGCAGCGCCAGGACAGTGCCGCCCCCCGGGCGCGGCAGGGCCCGTATGACCGCCTCCAAGATCGGGTCGGAGGGTTGGTCTAAGAAGAGCTCGCCAGTCCTGAGGGCCTCCTGCATGGCTCCCGGGTGGTGCGGGTCGAGAGCCGGCCAGCCGGAGGGCACCCACCAGTCGGCGGAACCGAAACTGAGCACCCTGGTGCTGGCAAAGCTCTCTTCAAAGCGATCCGCGAGAGCAGCCAGGGCTGGCTCGAGCCAGGGGCCCACGACCAGCAGGGCAGCGCCCCCCAGAACCGCCCGGCGGGCCTCTCCCAACTCTCCCGGGTCCAATTCCGCGGCGACCCGGGCGGCCACCCGAACGGTCAAATAAGGCCGGTCGGTCAGGGGGGGCAGCATGAATTCGAGGGCGACGTCGCCGGCGTGGCCCTCGCCGCTCAGCACCTCCTCGGGGAGGTCCAGCGCTCGGCGGGCCGTCCCCACCGCCTCGGCGGCCTCCCCCTGGGACAGCTGCTGCCCCAGCTGGGTCCACCGCTCACCGATCAGCATCTCGAGCGGCGATCCCGGTCTGATCCGCACCAGCTCCGCCCCGCGCTCCAGGGGGTCCCGAGCCAGGACCGGGGCCCCGCTCAGGTCAAGCTCGGAGGGGCGCATCGGAGTTGGGCCCGGCCCATCGTCGAGCACCGAAGCGCCCGCCGATGGAGGCGGGGGGACCCCCTGCGCCGGCCCGCGCGCCAGCCAGGTCACCGACGGGCCCGGGGCGGAGAGCGAAGGGATCGAGGGAGGGGGCGGCAGCAGCGAGCCGGCCGCCTCCATCAGGGTCATAACCACGCCCGCCACCCGCAGCGCGCCGCCCACTTCCAAGAGCGCCCGGCCGCCGGGCGCCAGGCGGTGCCCGTCCACCCAGGTGCCGCTGACCCCGCCGAGATCGTGCACCTCGACCCCGGCCGGCGCCCTGATCAGCTCCACGTGGCGGTTGTCGACCGCCTCGTTGGGGTCCAGGTGGCTGACGTCGACATCGGGGATAGTGCCGCCCGGCACGCTCCTTCCGAGCAGAATCGGATAGCGCTCCAGGGTGACGGTGGCTCCGTCCGGAGCGCGCAGGGCAAGCAGGCCGGTAGCGCTCACCGGCTCAGGGCCAGAAGCTCAGCTCAGGCTGATCGGTCACCCGGAGACTCCTCGGCTCTCCAACTCGGAGATCAGGGCCGGGATCACCTTCAGGACGTCTCCGACCACGCCCAGGTCGCAGAGCTTGAAGATCGGTGCGTCCCGGTCCTTGTTGATGGCGATGATGTGCTTCGCCCCCTTCATTCCCACCGTGTGCTGCATCGCCCCGCTGATNNCTGATCCCGCAGGCGAGATATACGTCCGGCTTGACAGTCTTTCCGGTCTGGCCGACCTGGCGGGCGTAGGGGACCCAGCCGGCGTCGACCACCGCCCGACTGGCGCCCACCGCCCCGTGGACCAGTCCGGCCAGCTTATCCAGCAGCTCAAAGTTGCTGGGGTCCTGCAGCCCGCGCCCGCCGCTAACCACCACCTTGGCCTCCTCCAGCTTGGGACCGCTGGCCGGGGCGACCACCGACTCCAGCCGGTGCGCACCCCGTGGCGCATCCGGGGGCAGCAGCACCTCGACCACCTTGGGCGGCGGCCCGGCAGCACTCTCGGCGGTCACCGACTTGGGCCTCAGGAGGACGCAGGGGCTGGGGCCACTCAGCTCGGTCAGGACATCCTGGGTGGCGCCGAAGATGGAGGAAGCCGCCGCGAACTTGTCGCCCCGGGGCTCGACGTCGGTGGCGTTGGCCACCACCGT
>PKXE01000145.1 GCA_003132265.1 Candidatus Dormiibacterota bacterium
GCCGTGGTCCGAGCCCTCGGGAAGCCAGCCTCAGTCATCACCGGGCGCCGGGGCTGGCCTCCCCAGTCCTACGCCAGAGGGGCAGCCTGGCCCGTGCTGGATCACGCCTGGGAGATCCAGGCCCGGAGCGAGCCGTCAGGCGGAGGACCGAGGTCAGAGCGACCGGCTCGGTAGCGACGCCCGCTAGTCCTTCGAGGGGGCCTTCATCTCGCTGACCCGGGTAAGGACCAGCGCCCCCGCGAGGGCCAGCGCGACGGCGCTGCTGACTCCCAGCTCGACCACCGAGCGCTCGAAGCCAGCCCCGGTGACTGGGCCCTGGAGGGCCAGCCGGGCGGAGACGGAGAGGATGTCTCGCACGGCCGAGATGATCCCGATGATGAGGAAGGGTTGCAGGGGGAAACCCGACCCCTCGAAGTGGGTGAGGACGGTGCGCAGGACGTCGACCACGATGATCACGATCAGGACGCCGTCGATGGCGCTGATGAGACTCTGGGGATAGCTGGCCTGCGAGGTGAGGAAGCTCGCGGCGGTTCGGACCAAAACCACCACCGCGATCAGCAGCAGGACCACGGCGACGCCGTACTGGACCGCGTCGACGGAGTGGCGCAGAGGCGTCGCCTTGAGCATGTTCTGCCAGCCACTCCTCACCGTCGCCCCCGGGCTGGGGCGTTCGGCCCCAGAGCCTCGCTGCGGTCGTCTCGGCCTAACCACGAGATCGTGGCGGTCTTCGGGAGAGGGCATCTTGATTCCTTGTTATCCCGCTCGGCGGAGCGGTACGGCACTCTGGGCGGCCGGATCCCGAGACCGTGGTGGTCCAGTGGCGACAGCAGGCGGCGATAGTACCAGCGGGCGTCGCCACCTCAGAGGGCGGGGCGCCTCAGCCAGTAGCGGAGTCCGGCGTTGGAGAGCTAAGTTATCCTGAGTTACTAAGCAATGTAGAGTACCGTAGCGGAATGACCCACACCGGCTGCGACCGATTCCACACCGCGGTCGAGTTGATTGGGGCCCGCTGGAGTGGGGCGATCCTTCGAGCGCTCTTCGAGGGCCACCAGCGCTACTGCGACATCCGGGCGGCGGTCCCCGGGATCAGCGACACCATGCTGGCGCACCGGCTCCGCGACCTGGAGGAGCAGGGGCTGGTCCAGCGCTGGGTCACTGCCGGGCATCCGGTCCGGGTCGACTACCGGCTGACAGAGATGGGCCGGGAGCTGCACCCGGTCCTGGGCGCGATCACCGCGTGGTCCCAGAAGTGGATCCCGATCACGCCCCAGCCCAGCCGGAAGTTGGCCGGTTTCCCCCTCCCGGGGCCGGCGTCACCCATCCGCGAGGAGAGTGCCACCCATGCCTAAGCTGCAGGTCTTCATCGTCAGCACCAGACCCGGTCGGGTGGGCTTGCCGGTTGCTGAGTGGTTCATCGAGAGAGCCCGTCAGCACGGCGGGTTCGAGATCGAGGTGGTCGACCTGGCCGAGGTCCCCTCAGGCGTTCATGGATGAGCCCAATCACCCAGCGCAGCGCAAGTACACCAAGGAGCAGCCACGGCGTTGGAGCGCCCGGGTGGACAGTGCCGACGCCTTCGTCTTCGTCATGTCCGAGTACGACTATGGGTTCAGCGCGCCGCTCAAGAACGCCATTGATTACCTGCACCACGAGTGGGGCTACAAGCCCGTGGGCTTCGTCAGCTACGGCGGTATCTCCGGCGGGACTAGGGCGGTCCAGATGATCAAGCAGGTCGTGACCACGGTGCGGATGATGCCCCTACCGGAGGCGTACCTATTCCCTTTGTCCGCCAGTTCGTGGGTGAGGCCGGTCAATTTCGGCCCAACTCGGTGCTGGAGACGGCCGCCGACGCCATGCTCCAAGAGCTCGGGAGATGGACGTCGGCTCTGCGACCGCTGCGAGCCCAGCCCGCCGGAGCCGGCCTCGGCTGGGCGTGGCCAATTTCGGTGATTGCCACAGGAGTTCGATGACGCTGGGCTCAACCANNATCCCGATCTGATTCGGCCTCCAACCTTGGCGATGGGGTCTCCGGGATGGCCGAGACCGGCGGCGTCACGTGCGGGTAACTCGTCCGCACCAGGTTCGTTGCCCCCCCTCCGGAGCCAACTCGACGCCATAAGGTCACTTGATGATCAAGTGGGACTGGCGCGCCCTCACCCGAGGACCGGGACGGCCGCCGGCGCGCGCGGGCCCGGGGGCCGGCCAGGGCGCCCCCCGAGGGGAGCCACGCCTGGTTCGGCAGTTGGGTAGTCGGCAAGCCCTCCGGCCAATCCTGTCTCGACCTCCCTGGCCGGTTGCGTTGTGCTGAAAACCCGTCGACCGGCGGCCCTGAGCGCGGAGGTGGAGACTCCCGCCGTCGGAGCCCTGGACCGGGTGGCGCTGGAGCGGGAGCGCCGACTCCTCCGCGGACTTCTGGAAGCCAGCGCCAGCATGCACGAAGCGTTGGGGCTGGACGAGGTCCTGGGCAGGATTGCCACCATCCTCGCCAAGGCTGGTCGCTTCTCCGGCGTCGCGGTCTACATCCTCGACCCGAGCACCGGCCTGCTGCATCTCCGGGCAACGGTCGGGGTCAGCGACAAGGACGTCGCCCGGATGCGGGCCAACCCCTTCCCGATGGCGGAGATGATGCCTTTGATGCGTCCGGAGATGTTGATCAGCCGCTCCTACCTGTTCGACCACCGCCGCGACCAGATGCCGAAGGATTCCATCCTGGACACCGCCCTCAGCGTCCCCGAGCTCGCTCCTGGGTGGCGTCCCGGCCTGTGGCACCCCCTGGACTCGCTCACCATCCCCCTCGACGATGGCCAGAACCGGTTGGGGCTGCTCTCGCTGGATGAGCCGGTCGAGCAGCAGTACCCGGACCTGGCGACGGTGCAGGCGCTGGAACTGTTCGCGGACCAGTGCGCCGCTACCATCTCGCGAGCTCATCTTCACCAGCAGCTCGAGCAGTTGGCGATGACCGACTCTCTGACCGGGCTGCACAACCGCCACGTGCTTGAGGACGCCCTGGCGCGCGAGCTGCTGCGGGCTGAACGCAGCGGGCGACCGTGCGCGGTACTGTTTTGCGACATCGACCACTTCAAACAGGTCAACGACCAGTGGGACCATGCCACCGGCGATCAGATCCTGCAGCAGGTGGCCGCTGTTATGCGCCAACGACTGCGGCGAGGGGACCTGGCGGCTCGCTACGGCGGCGACGAGTTCGTCGTCCTGCTGCCGGATACCGACATCGCAGCCGCGGTCGAGGTCGCTGGGGACCTGCGGGAGCGGATCGAGGCAGCTCCTGCGCCCCGCCCGGTTACGGTCTCCATCGGAGTCGCGGGCTCGGCCAACGCCGGTCTGGACGGAGCCTCGTTGCTAGCGGCAGCGGACGCCGCTATGTACCTGGCGAAGCGCGCCGGCCGCAACCGGGTCCGTAAGACCCGCCGAGCGCCCCGCGCGCTTCCAAATACGAAATAGCGACCTCTCTCGGAGCCCGAGAGCCCCTTCAGCCCAGGTACGCCTGGAGCACGACCCGCCCAGCTGAGTTCTCGACCCAGATCCGGTCGACCTGCCGGGAGTCCACCCCACAGGCCAGGTCCACATGCACCGAGCCGTTCTCCGCCCGATAGCTTCCCGCCTGCCACCAGGTCCCGGCCGTCGACTCCATCGAGACGCGGTAGATATCGCCAGCGGGCTGGCCCGCCACCAGCAGCGAGAGATCGGTGCCCCAATGCTCAGCAGTCAGGACCGCGGTCGCCTGAACTCCCTTGCTCCCGCGCAGGGAGACGGTGATGGCCTGCGGCGACATCGGTCCCAGCCAGAGCAGCGTGGCGGCGGCCAAGGCGGCGGCGACTCCCAGCCCCCCCAGCGCCCAGCGGAGCCGGGGGCGATGGNNGGAGGCCTGGCTGAACCAGGGCGGGATCGGCCAGGACCAGCGCCCGGGCGACCGATTCCAGCTCGGCGAGT
Organism: Candidatus Dormiibacterota bacterium; assembly: GCA_003132265.1. Classification (GTDB taxonomy): domain Bacteria; phylum Chloroflexota; class Dormibacteria; order Aeolococcales; family Bog-877; genus Bog-877. The sequence continues at coordinate 3,947 of PKXE01000145.1, forward strand.
TCGCCACGGCAGCTGGCGCAGGCGGCGAGATGGGTGGCCAGAGCACGGCGTTCTGGTGCCTCCAGGCGGTCGACGGCCGCCATCGCCAGGTCGCCTCGCCAGCGCTCGCAGTCGAGGGGCGTCATTCCGCCCACCCCAGCTCGTCGAGCGTGACCCGAAGGGCCCGCANNCGGTAGTAGATTTCCAGCACCACCAGCCGGTGCTCGGGCCCGAGTCTGCGCAACGCCTCCTCGACGGTCCAGGAGCGCAGCGCGGCCTCCATCTGGTCCGCCGCTGAGGGAACGTCGGGGTCGAGCTCCTGAGCTGGGTGAGCGCTCCGAGCCCGCGCCAGATCGACGATGATGCGGCGCTCGATAGCGAACAACCAGGTCCGCATGGCTCCCAGCTTGGGATCGAAGCCAGGCCGCGCTCGGAGCGCGCGCACGAAGGTCTCCTGGACTGCCTCCTCAGCCAAGGAGTCATCGCCCAGGGAGCGCTTAGCGAAGCCGAGCAGCTCGCCCCGGTGGGCCAGAAAGGCCGCGCCGAGCTGCTCGTGGTCCGGGCTCTCGCCGCTGCCAGTGGGGGGGTCCTGGCCGGGGTCCAGATGAAGTCCCACGCCTCTGGTCATGGGGCCACTGTAGGCACAGCTACTCATGACCGCCCGGGTGTCTCCCAGAGGCTAGGCCCAGCTCTGGATTCCAGGCGTGACGGCAGGGGGCGGCGGGCTCAATAGCCGTAGCCTCCCGAGCTAGGGCTGGAGGAACTGGTCGCCCTCGCCGATTTGACGGGTGTGCCAGACGCCTGCAGGACATACCAGGTCCCGCCGAAGTTCTTCAGCCCCTCACCTTTGGCCTGGCCGGCGCTGGAGTCCCCCGAGAAGGTGTAGAGGGGCCAGCCGTCATAGGTGACCGCGGTCCCGGTGGCGCCGGTCTCGGTGCCGAGCATCGATGACTGGGCCCCGCTCCCGGCGTTGGCGGCGGTGACGCCGGTGGGAAGGTCCAGTTCTGGCCAGGATTGCGTGCACCCGTTGGCGACGGTGCAGGTGAGAGTGCCCCCACTTTCGGATGTGAGCATGTACAAGGTTCTGCCTTGGGCGTTGACCAGGACCGTGCCCAGGCCGGCGACGACCGCGGTCTTGATGGTGACCCCGGTCCCTTGGGAAGGCGCTGCGCTTGGCGAAGCCTGGGCTGGGGTCCCGCCAGCCGCCGATGTGCTCCCGCAGGCGGCCAGGGTCAGGGAGGCCGCTAGGGCCAGCGCCCCCATCCCCAAACCGCGCGTGATCGAGGTTGGGAGACGGTTCGTCGTGGTATTCACAGGCTCAACCCTCCGCCGGCCCCGGTGGGGCCCAGCTGACCGCACTTGACGACGTCCCGACGCGAGTGGGCGCGACCGGCTCGGCGAGCCGCCGAGCGTCCGATGTGGTCGTTGCCCCGGCCCGTGGCCTCCGCCAGGCTCTCGATCCACCTANNCCGGCTAACCCAATTGTTCAATCCGACGCTCAAGGGCCGGGGGCCAACTGGTGTTTCGCGGCCTGCGGGCTCGGCGTTTTGCCCGATTCCGGCTCGGAGCGGCGGGCCTTGAGGACGGTTCCCGAGGGGCGGAGTAGACTCGCCAGATGGGCGTGGGCCGCGGTGCTGGCTCAGTCGATTCGTGCGGAAGGGAGCGTCTTAGTTGAGGTGGCGCGCCACCGCCTTGGTGAGCTCGCTCTGCCTGGTGACGGTGGCTTGTGGGGGGACGGCGCCTGTACCCCACGCCACTCCGGGTCGAACGGCCGAGCCCACTCCCAGCCAGCCTTTGGGGAGCGCGTGGCCGGTCTACCACCACGATCCCCAGCGAACGGGGGCTTCACCCAACACCCCGGCGCCGCATGCGCTGGGGATCAGCTGGCGGGCGAATCTCGACGGGGCGGTGTTGGCCCAACCTTTGGACGTGAGTGGGAACGTCATCGTGGCGACCGAGGACGACAGTCTCTATGCCCTCAGACCCAACGATGGGACCGTCGTCTGGCGGACTCACGTCGGGACCCCGGTACCCAAGTCCGACCTTCCTTGTGGGGACATCTTTCCACTCGGGATCACCGGCACTCCCGCTTATGACCCCAACCGCCAGTCCATCTTCGCGGTCGCCGAAGAGCTCGGTCCCGAACACGTTCTGTACGCCTTCAACGCTGCCACCGGGGCGGTCCGCTGGTCCCGAGACGTGGACATCAAGATCCCCTCGGAAAATCCGGCGGCGGTCCAGCAGCGACCGGCACTGGCGGTTGCCAACGGATACGTCTACATCGGCTTCGGGGGCCTGGATGGAGACTGCAACCAATACCGGGGGGCAGTCGTGGCGGTGCCCACCACGGGGCAAGGATCAACGCTGCAGTACCTCGTCCCCACCAGCCGCGAAGGCGCAGTCTGGGCGACCGGAGGCCCGGTGCTTGGCCCGGGCAACGACATCTTCGTCTCGACCGGCAACGGGGCGGCCACCGCCCCGCCCTGGGACGGCAGCGACTCAGTTCTCGACCTGTCCCCCAACTTGCAATTGATCAGTGCCTTTGCCCCCGCCAGCTGGCCATCGGACAACGCCGACGACCTCGACCTGGGTTCGGTCGGCCCCACTCTTTTGCCTGACGGATATCTGTTCATTGCGGGCAAGAGCGGAGTGGGCTATCTATTGCGCCAGTCCGCATTGGGGGGCGTCGGCGGCCAGCTGTTCCAAGCGAAGGTCTGTCGAGGTGCGATGGCCTTTGGGGGAACCGCATTCAGCTCCGACTCCCTCTATCTACCCTGTGAGAACGGGGTGGAGGCGATTTCCGTGTCCGGGGCCGGGAGTTTCTCGGTGAGTTGGCAGACCGCCACCACCGCGAATGGCCCACCGGTCTGGGGCGGAGGCTGCGTCTGGAGTGTGGACACCAACACGGGAGTGCTGTTCGCACTGGACGGGGCAACTGGTGCGGCGGTGGCTCAGATAGCTGTTGGGTCGGTACCGCATTTCACCAGTCCCACCTTGGTCGGCGCGCAGGCCTTCGTGGCCACCGANNGGACGCCGAGCACCCCGATCGCCGCCGGTGTGCTCCCGGCAACTGCGAGCGAATCCTGGAAGCTCTTGATGAGGCCGGAATCCGGGCCACCTTCCCCGTCCAACACGCGGCCACCCCGACCGCCCCCAACTCCCGGGGGTCGGGCTGTCGATACCCCCACAGCTGGCCGGGGCCAGGTTCTGGCCCGTTGAGCTCGGAAAGATGGCGTGACCCTCAGCCGGTCGGGCCAATACGCACTCGGCGGCACCCAGGGCAACCAGCGCTGCGATCCGTTCAGGCGTCCGCCCTCCGCGGGGCTGGGGAAGGGCTAGCAGACCCAGGTCGACC
>PKXE01000031.1 GCA_003132265.1 Candidatus Dormiibacterota bacterium
CAGTTCAAGGGGGTCCGGTCAGGATCTTGCCGCCTTCGGTTGGGGCGTGCCCAAAGAAAAGGCGCCTCCGTTTAGAGCCACACTGGCGCCGCGCCGATTCATTGAGCGGCTTCTGCCTTTCGGCTCTATCCAAGGTATGGGGAGTGCCAACGAGTTCCGGGACGACATAGATCCTAGGAGGATAGTTGGAGCACTATACGAGGACTTTACGCTGCCATTAGATCCTGTGAAGTTGAACGGTCAGTGCAGGGCGGGCGGGTACAACGGCCGCAAAGGAGCGTGGTACATACAGGTCGGGATCATCCCGATTGCCTATGCAGTGGAGGGCAAGAACCGCGTTGCAGCCTACGTGAGTATGGGCGCTGACCTTGGGGGATGGGTGAGCCGCTCCTCATACCCAGCCCCAGATGAATTGGAGATCTGCCACTACGTGCTGCCACCATGTTGGTCTCTTAGACGCGTGAGCGACGGCGATGAGCAGATGCTGGCGTTCCCTGACCAGAGTCGGCGGGTATTAGACGCTTACGGCGTCAGGACGGTTCTTAGAGGAATCCCATCCAGGTCTGTGAAGCGTGCTGTCAGGATGGACATGTCATATGACGTCGAACACTCCTGATGCAGCTATCGCGCTGGTATGAAGTCAGTTATCCCGAGCTGCCGTCAGACGGGCATCGGAACTCGACGCGCCCGCTCGGTTGGATCGGCCGAAATCCTAACGTCCGGCCGCGCTCGGGCTCAATCCAAGTTCGAGCCAGATCCGCGTCCACTGCGACTGAGACCCCGAACTCGAGGTGAACCCGTAGCGCCCGGCTGAGGACGACTTGAAGTCGCTGCTCCAGCTGACGGCACCCTTCGGTATGCGGGTGATCATGAACCAGCGAGCTGAGAGCTGAGTCCTCGACATTTACCTCGCCCTCGATCCCCAGGTCTCTCATCAGCTTCGGGAGCAGGTGCGAGCGACCGATGGCCAGCTGCTGGGCGGCGGTGTAGGCCGGCAGGCGGATGAACCTGAGCCGATCCATCAGTGGCGCGGGGATCGCCTCTTCATTGTTCGCAGTGGCGATGAAAGGAAGGGCATCTCGATCACGAAGTACCTCGCCCATATCCTGTGTTGAAATTCCTTGAGCCAAGACATCGATGCCGTCCAAATCACGAGAGAGTCGTGGGCTTTCCTCGGCGAGCCTAGCGACGGTTCCACCTTTGAATGCAATCCGATCCCCAAGCCGGGGATCGTTATGTATAGCGCTGGCAATCTGCGCACAAAGGAAGGCTCGCTCATAGGCGTCTATTTCGACTCCGAGGGTACGGGCTGCCCGAATCAGCGTCGTGCGTAAATTCGGGGGAGCTACGGGTGACTTGCGTGGGGTCACAGGCTGCGCCTAAGTAATTGGTCCCCAGGTTCCGTAAGCAGCAGGCGCCACTGGGAGTTCCGAGTAGCCGTCGGACGCTTAGGTGTCAGCAACGCCCAGTCGTGGGTTCGGCGAGCAAGACTCAGCACCTCTGGGCTGACAGTATTACCAAGCAGAGTGAGTAGATAGCCCAGCCGCCTGGCCGCAGCTTCCGATCCTTCAACGAGAATGGCCTCCTGCAACGTCTTTGGCAGAAGTCGCCCGCTTTCCAGAGCCACGCGCAAAGCGGCCACCAGATAAACCGGATCGGGAGCAGTTGAAGAGATTGCGCAGCTATCCAAGATGGCTTGGAGCGGAGTGGCCCAGCGAACTGACACTCCTTCATCTCGACGCGACCGCACCTGGGCTGCTCTAGCCCGACGAGGTGAAGAGTGCACCTCTACGGTCAGCGCCCCATACCGAAGGGAGGGAGCTTGGCTTGGATTGACCACGTGCCAGACAGCCGGATCTTGGTCCGTGAAGCCAGCCTCGGCTAGAGCGGCGAGACCAGTTATGTACCCCATCGGGAGGGCTAGGGTGATAGCCGCCGCCATGGAGGGGAGTCGGCCATCGCCGCGCGGCGCCAGGTACAAGCTCCGTCTGAGGCGAAGAATGCGCCCCTGAGCCACCAGGCGAGCCATCAAGTTCGGGGGAATCAGGGGGTTCTCCACCAAAGGCCCCGCTTCGACCAACCAAGCCATAGCTTGTTCGATCTGGGGAATCCTCGCCAATCCGGTTTTATATGGGCTCATGACATCCATGTCGTTATCCTATAATTATCCGGAACGGATGTCAAGCCTTCGACTACCTCTGCGCCCAGCGGATCCGGCCGACCGCTCAAGGAGGAGTCGGACAGCAGCATTTCACTGGCCTTGGGTGTGGCCGCCCGTGAGCTGGCGTCTGCGAGCCCTCTGACACCAGCAGGGGTGCCTGTCCGCGATATGAGCTGGAAGGTCTGGCTCCGAAATGAGATCGGCCAAAACCCCCTTTTGCCGTTCTAGGTGGTGCCGGCTCGATCTCAGCCTGAGATCAGCTATGGCCGTGTACAGTTTGACGCTCTCCGCGTGTACAAGCCCCGCTGGGAGGGCCGACTCCCTACGGTTGACTGAAGTCGGCGGAGGTGGTAAATGGAACCTTGCAACAACCC
>PKXE01000169.1 GCA_003132265.1 Candidatus Dormiibacterota bacterium
CCTCGACGAACTCGCCCCGCGCGACCTCGAAGCTACGCTTGACCTAGTCCCAGTCGATCAGCTTCTCCTCCTTTGGACACACCGTCGGTTCTGGATGGGACTGCCGCAGGAGGCGCAGAGCATCCGAAAGGGGACTTCCCCAGACTCGGTGGCCCGGTACATCCGCACCGGGACCGCCACCAGCCCGAAGCTCACGGTTCCGGGCCAGGTTGTGCTGGGCATCACTTCCTCCCGCCGCCGTGGCCGCTTGAGCCCCTCGGGGGCTTCAATGACTCGGCGAGTTTGGGCAGGCGTTGGCCGCCCGCCAGCACCGGCTGAAAGAGGTCGCCGCGCTGCCCAACTCGCTCCAGCACTGTCCTGAGGTTGAACTGGCTGGGATCCAGATGCTCCAACTCCTCCCAGTCGATGGGAGTCGACACCGGAGCGCCGGGCACGGACCGGGGTGAGTAGACCGCGGCCAGGGTCTTGCCGACCACGTTCTGGGTGTAGTCGATCCGAACCCGACCCTGGCCCCGGCCGCGCACCGTCCAGGTCTCGGTCACCAGCTGGGGCGCCACTTGGGCGACCTGGTGGGCCAGTTCGCCCACCCAGCTTCGCACCTGCTCCTGATCGGGACCGCGACGCAGCGGCACGTAGATGTGGAGCCCGGACTTTCCGGTGGTCTTGAGCCAGGCTCGCAGCTTGAGGTGATCGAGGCCAGCCTTGACCAGATGGGCCACCTCGACCGCCTCCGTCAGCCCCGCTCCCGGCCCCGGGTCAAGGTCGAACACCGCCCAGTCGGGGTCGGTCGGGCGATCCCGGCGGGAGTGCCAGGGGTGGATCTCGATGGTGCCCTGGTTGGCGAGCCAGACCAGGGCCGCCGGCTCCTGGATCAGAGGGCAGATGGTGGGGGTGCCAGGGCGGGCCTTCCACCTTGGCAGCCAGGCGGGGGCGCTCTCGGGCACTGCCCGGCGCCAAAAGCTCTTGCCCGATATCCCGTCGGGGAAAACCTGGGTCACGACTGCTCGATCCTGGAGGTGGGGGAGGAGAGAGCTGGCAATTCGCAGGTGGTATTCGATCAGGTCCCGCTTGGTGATCCCGTCCTGAGGCCAGAGCTGTTTGTCCAGATGGGTCAGCGTGAGCGTCCGCCGACCCACCCGCAGCTGGCCGCCTCGGGCCGGCAGCTGAGCCAGTTCCTCTAAGGCCTCGGCAATCTCCGGTTCCACGGCGGGGCCGCTCTGGGTCGGCTCCTGCCCTGAGCCTCCGCCGGGAGGGGAGGCGGAGACGCGAACCTCCTCCCGGGCCAGGCCGGGCTCCCTGATGCAGGCTTTGGGGGGGACGTCTGGTCGCAGCGCCCGGAAGGACGGCTGGCGCAACTTCTGGGTCACGGTCCAGCCAGCATGCTCCACCTCGCAGACCAGCCTGGGCTCCGCCCAGATGATCTCGCGGGAGCTAGCCTCGTGCCCTGACCAGGGCGGGCTCTGCCGGCGCAGTCGGTCAAGTTGCTGACGGAGCTCGGTGAGCAGGCGGTCGGAGAAGCCGGTACCCACCCGTCCCGCCGGAACCAGCTCCCCGGCGGCGTAGACCCCCAACACCAGCGCCCCCAGCGCCTTGCGCCGCCCCTTGCCTGGCAGGTAGCCGCAGACGACGCAATCTTGCGTGGGACGAACCTTGATCTTGAGCCAGTTCCGGCTGCGTTTGGCGGTGACGTAGGTGGACTCGGCTCGCTTGGCGATCACCCCCTCCAGCTGGCGCTGGCTGACCTCGTGATAGAAGTCCTCCCCCCGCTCCCAGACCTCGTCCGCGTAGCGGACCAGTGGACTTTCGCCCAGGAGGACTCTCAGCGCGTGCTTGCGCTCCCGCAGCGGCAGCTGGCGGAGGTCGTGACCCTCGGCGAAGAGAAGGTCGAAGGCCATGAAGACAATCGGCTTCTCGGCGGCGGCCCGGGCTGCCTCGGCCGGCCGGAGTTGGATCCGGCTCTGCAGCTGAGAGAAGGAAGGCCTACCCTCGCGGTCGAGGGCCACGATCTCGCCGTCGAGTAGGCAGTCGCTGGCGTTGAGGGCCGGCGCCACCTCCTGGAGCTCCGGGTAGCGGTCCGTCTCGTCCCTGCCGGAGCGACCTTGGACAGTGATCCGGCCACGATCCAGCCGGAGCAGCCCGCGGACCCCGTCGTACTTGAGCTCGAAGAGCCAGTTGGGGTCGCTGAAGGGAGCGTCGACCAGGGTCGCCAACATTGGCGAGAGGGAGGCGGGGATCTTTCCCCGCGGGGCTTTCGCCAATAGCTGTCCCAGCTCCTCCGGGCCCGCTGCGGGGGGAGGCCCTGGCGAGGCCCCGGCTGCCACCTGTTCCAGGGTCCTGCCGGTCTTGACCGAGGTCGGGGGAGGGTCCTGGCCCCCCTCCAGAGCCTGGTCGTCCTGGCGCTTGACCAAGAGCCACTGCGGCTTGGTGGCCCGCTGAGCGCGCTCCATCCGGATCAGGCTGAATCCGCCTTTGAGCTTCTGGCCGTCCANNCCCTTCTCCCAGGTCAGTCGACCCATGTCCCAGACCAGGACCGTGCCCGCGCCGTACCCCGAGGGGATAACGTCCTCGAAGTCGCCGTAGTCAAGAGGATGGTCCTCCACCTGCACCGCCAGGCGGCGCTGGCGCGGGTCCATCGAGGGGCCCTTGGGCACCGCCCAGGACAGCAACACCCCGCGATACTCCAGTCGGAAGTCGTAGTGGAGGCGGCTGGCGCGGTGGAGCTGGACGCAGAATCGGCGGCCCCGGGGAAGGCGGCTCCAACTCTGGGCGGCGGCTGGGTCGCTGGCCTCGCTTCGGTCCCTACCGCTGGGCTCGGGGCTCTTCCCAAAGTCCCGTTTCTGTCGATACCGTCCGAGCTTGGCGGAGGTGCCGCTCTCCCCCGCCGGACCGGAAGCTTTCCGGTGCCGGAGCCGAGCCTCCGGGGCGTCTCCACCACAATCGGCCATGGATCGGTCTCCCGGTCGGGGCGGCTGTCCGGGTGCGTCGGATTCCGCCCCACCGTGACTCCGGCGCGCAACTCTTAACGGGTCCTGACCGGACCCGGTTCACGCCGCTCCGTCCTGAGGCTGGTGCGGCACCTCGCCCCGGCCAGGATTGCAACGCGGGAGATGGTCCTGTCGGAGCCGGGGCGCGGAACCTGGGGAGATGCCCTGGAATCGGGCTCGCCCGTCTACGCCGACCGGCCGGGGCCGGGGCCGCCTCAGTGAGAGGCGCCCACCTCGGCCGGGGCCCGGAGCAGGCTGTCGAGCAAGCCGGGGTAGCAGGCGTCCAGGTCGTGGCGCCGTAGGGACGTGAGCTTCCGGGTCCCGTCACACCTCTGCTCAATCACCCCGGCCTCCCGCAGCACGCGAAAGTGGTGGCTCAGCGTGGACTTGGTCACTGGGACCTGGAAGCTGCCACAGGCTACGGGCTGGCTGGAACTGGCCAGCGCCCGTAAAAGTTCCAGCCGGATCGGATCGGCCAGCGCCTGGAGCAGGGTGCTGATACCGGCGACGGGGGGCGCGACCTCACTGCGGTCGCCGTGGTCGAGAGCCGCTGGTATGGTCATTGTTTGACAGTCATCAAACTACTCTGGTACGATCCACATCGAACAATACCACCTGGGAGGCGCTCGATGGGGCTGACGGCTAAGGCAGGGCACGGGGTTGATAAGGGCAGGGGTGCGCGGGATTCGGGTACCGGAGGCGGCGTCGACGGGGCGGCGGTGAGCCGGCGGCGCTGGCTCGCCTTGGTGGTGCTCTGCGCCGGTCAGCTGATGATCGTCCTCGATGCCACGGTGGTCAACGTGGCCTTGCCGGTGCTGCAGCGCGACCTCCACTTCTCCCAGTCCTCGGTGGCCTGGGTGATCGACGCCTATCTGATCACCTTTGGCGGCCTGCTCTTGCTGGCGGGGCGGCTGGGCGACCTGCTGGGGCGCAAGCGGGTCTTCACCTTTGGGGTGCTGCTGTTCACCATCAGCTCGCTCGGCTGCGGGCTGGCTGGCGACCAGGCACTCCTAATCGAGGCCAGGTTCCTGCAGGGTGCCGGCGCCGCGGTGATGGCCTCGATGGTGCTGAGCATCCTGGTCACACTCTTCCCCGAGCCGCGCCAGCGGGTGGCCGCGATGAGCGTGTATGCGTTCGTCGCCTCAGCCGGAGGCTCGATCGGCCTGCTGGTGGGCGGGGTGCTCACCCAGGCGGTGAGCTGGCACTGGATCTTCTTCATCAACCTGCCCATCGGGCTGGCGGTCCTGGTGCTGGGCGTGGCTCTCATCCCCGGCAGGCCCGGCATCGGGCTGCACCATGGTGTCGACGTTCTGGGAGCGATCCTGGTCACGGCCGCCCCCTCCCTGGCGGTTTCAACCCTGGTCAGCGCCAGCCAGAGTGGCTGGGGCACTGACTTGACCCTGGGGCTAGCGGCCCTGACCGCCCTGGCCATAGTCGCCTTCGCAGTTGTCGAGTCCCGGGTCCGGTATCCCTTGGTCCCGCTGCGGATCTTCCGCTCCCGTGCCCGCACGGGAGCCCAAGTGGCTCGGCTGCTCTTCCCGGTGGGACTGTTCGGCACCTACTTCCTGGGTTCGCTCTACTTCCAGCGGGTGCTGGGATACGGAGCGGTGGAAACCGGTCTGGCTTTCCTGCCCTCCAATCTGGCAGTGGCCCTTTTCTCGCTGGTGATCACTAAGCGGGTGGTGGCCCGCTACGGGGCGCGGGCGCCGGTGCTCGCCGGACTGCTGCTGGTGACGGCGGCGTTGGGGCTTCTGGCCCGGGCACCGCAGCACGCCAGCTACGCCCTGGATATCCTTCCCCCGCTCCTGCTCCTGGGGATCGGGGCGGGCCTCTTCTTTATGCCGAGCATCGCCCTCGCGATGTCCGACACCAGTCCCGAGGACGCCGGGCTCGCCTCCGGCCTTGCCAATGTCACCCTACAGGTTGGGGCGGCGCTGGGGGTCGCCTTGGTGGCGGGCGTGTCGAGCAGTACCAGCAACCGTCTGCTCGCGGACGGGAGCAGCGCGGGGGCGGCCCTCACCGTCGGCTACCACGTCGGCTTCCTGGTGGCCGCCGCGGCCGTTGTCGGCGCCCTGCTGCTTGCGGCAATCCTGCTGCGTAGCCCGTCGGAGCGGCGAACCTCCCACGTCCTGGTGCAGGTTGCCGCCAGGTCCGAAGAGGACAACTCCGTGGCGCACGCGCCCAGCTGGGCGACTCTGGGATCGGACCCCGGCGCGGACCTGGTGGTGATCGCTGCTGCCGCCGAGCCCGATCGCCAGGAAGCCGCGGTAGCGTGACCACCGGGGCAGTCCGGGTCTCACGGGCCAGTAGCCGTGAGAGGCTGGCCACGGTCGCGGATTCGTAGCGACCAAATCGCGACCGCGCGAGGCAAGAGGATATCGGCCGATCATCCGGCCGCGACGCCAGTCGCCCGGCAGCGCCATTGTCCTTCTGGGGCCCTCGGGATCGGGAAAGTCCACCCTGCTGGCTCTGCTGGCCGGGCTGCTCCGCCCGTCCTCAGGGCACGTCCTGCTCGGAGCCCAGGACCTGGGCCAGGTCCAGCCATCGCCAGCTGCTCGAGCTCCGGGCCACCGACGTCAGCCTGATGCTGTAGGAGCCGATGCGCAATCTTCTCGGATTGGGCACGCTGAACAGAACATTGACTTCGCCCAGCGGGGGGCCCGCCGACGGCGCCGCGACCCTCCGCCCTGGAGGCCGGTCGAGCTGCCGGGGTTTCTGGGCATGGAGTCGATCGGCCGCCGGACCGTTGCGAGTCTGTCCGGTGGGGAGCAGCAGCGGATAGCGATCGCCGCGGCCGCGGCGACAGCGCCCGTCCTGCTGTTGCTTGACGAACCGACCAGCGAGCTGGACAGCGCCAGCCGGGAGCTGGTCGTAGAACTCGTGCTCAAGCGTCAGCGGGAACTGGTCACCACCATGGTGGTCGTCACCCAAGACCCGGCGGCGGCGGCGGCGATGCCCT
>PKXE01000077.1:0-4724 GCA_003132265.1 Candidatus Dormiibacterota bacterium
GCAGCCGGGGCCCCCTCCCGGTCCCTCGGGGCAGTCCAGTCAGACCTCGTTAGTCGGTAGAGGACGTGCCGGCACAAGCGATGGTCTCGGGGAAGGCCAGGGTGGTCGAAGTCGTCCTCAGGATTNNCCGCTAGACCGCGAGACTGGAAGCCGTAGGCGAGAGCCGCCTCTGCGGCTTCGGTCGCGTAGCCATTACCCCAGTACTGGCGGGCGAGCCGCCAGCCCACCTCGACCGCCGGGGTGAACCGGGCCCGCAAGGCCGGCCGGTTGAGCCCGACGAACCCCGCGAAGGCCTGGGTCCGGGCAACCTCCACCGCCCACAGCCCCCACCCCTCCTTTTGCAGGTGCTCCTCGATGCGGTCCGCCAGCAGGTCGCTCTGAGAGTGCGAAAGTGGTTCGGGGAAATGCTCCATGACGGTGGGATCCGCGTTGAGGGTCGCGAAGGACTCGCAGTCCTCCGGTCGCCACGCGCGCAGGCACAGCCGGAGCGTGTGTAGCTCCGTGAGATGAGTCACCCGATCCACCCCATCAAGCTTCTGACCGCGCTGGGCGAACCGGTCACCTCGGCTCGGTCCGTGAGGATCGCCTCATCGATGAGATGTCCGCCTTTAACCGCCGCCACCTGACCTGCGTTGAGGCCAACCTTTGCATGCAGACCGCCGCCCTCGATGACGCTGTGTCAGCGCTTTGCGCACTTTCGCGAAATGGATGAGGAAACCGCAGGATGGGCCACGGCTAGTGAATGGGCTAATGCGACCGCGCCGGGCCGGCGGGCTCGCTCACCAAGTCTGCTAGCTGCCGGCGCCGCGCCGCGAGACCCGGTGCTGACGCGCCCGACTGCTCTGGTCCAGCATCATCTTGCGCAGCCGAACCGCCTTCGGAGTCACCTCGACGCACTCATCCTCTCCGATGAATTCCAGCGCCTGCTCCAGTGAAAACTGCAGGTGGGGGGTGAGCCGCTCCAACTCCTCCTGGGTGGAGGAGCGGATGTTGGTCTTCTGCTTCTCTTTGGTGGGATTGACGTCCATCTCATCAGGTCGAGCGTTCTCGCCAACGACCATCCCCTCGTAGACCTGCGTGCCAGGTCCGATCAGCATGGTGCCGCGCTCCTGCAGCGACATCAGCGCCTCGGTGGTCGACATGCCGCGCCGGTCCGACACCATCGAGCCATTGCGTCTCGTCTTCAGCGCCCCATGCCACGGTTCCCAGCCGTCGAAGACGTTGTGCAGCACTCCCGTGCCCCTGGTCTCCACCAAGAACTCGGTACGGAATCCGACCAGCCCCCGAGAGGGCACCCGGTAGTCCATCCGCACCCACCCGGTCCCGTGGTTGACGATCTCCAGAAGGCTGCCACGGCGCAGGGCCAGCAGTTGGGTGACCACGCCCACGTAGTCCTCGGGGACATCGATGGCCACCCGCTCCATCGGCTCATGGAGCTTGCCGTCGATCTCCCGCGTCACCACCTGGGGCTTGCCCACGGTGAGCTCGAACCCCTCCCGGCGCATGGTCTCGACCAGGACCGCCAGCTGCAGTTCACCTCTTCCCTGCACCTCCCAGGTGTCGGGGCGCGGGGTAGGCAGCACTCGCAGCGAGACGTTCCCCACCAGTTCTGAGTCGAGCCGGTCCTTGATCATTCGGGCGGTCAGCTTGGTTCCGTCGGTTCCCGAGAGGATCGAGGTGTTGATGCCGATGGTGGTGGCCAGGCTGGGCTCGTCCACCAGGATGGCCGGCAGCGGCCGGGGGTCATCGGCGTCCGCCAGGGTGTCCCCGATGGAGATCTCGGAGAAGCCGGCGACGGCCACGATCTCCCCGGGTCCGGCCTCGTCGACGTCGACCCGCTCCAGCGCCCTGGACGCGTAGAGCTCGGTGATCTTGGCGCGCACCACCGAGCCGTCGACTCGGCACCAGGCGACGGTGTCGCCGCGGCGCAGGGTCCCGTTGTGGACCCGACAGATGGCCAGCCGGCCCACATAGGCGGAGGCGTCCAGGTTGGTGACCAGCGCCTGCAGCGGGTGCCCCTCCTCATAGAACGGGGCCGGGATGCTGTGCACGATGGCCTCGAAGAGCGGGACCAGATCCGTGCCCTTTACCGCGGGATCGGTGCTGGCCCGGCCCGCCCGAGCGTTGGCGTAGAGGATCGGAAAGACGATCTGCTCCTCGTCGGCTCCCAGGTCCAGGAAGAGGTCCTCAATCTCGCGGACGACCTCATCGATGCGAGCGTCGGAGCGGTCGACCTTGTTGACCACGACCACCACCGCCAGCCTCGCTTCCAGCGCTTTCCGCAGAACGAACCTCGTCTGCGGCAGCGGTCCCTCCGAAGCGTCCACCAACAGGAGCACCCCATCCACCATGGCGAGGCCCCGCTCCACCTCGCCCCCGAAGTCGGCGTGGCCCGGGGTGTCGACGATGGTGATCTTGGTGGGCCCGTACTGCACCGCGGTGTGCTTGGCCAGGATGGTGATGCCCTTCTCGCGCTCCAGGTCGCCGGAATCGAGCACCCGGTCCTGGACCTCCTGGTTGGCCCGGAAGGCTCCGGTCTGCTGGAGCATGGCGTTGACCAAGGTGGTCTTGCCGTGGTCGACATGGGCGATGATCGCCACGTTGCGGAGGTCGTCGCGAAGAGGCATGAGCAACCCAGGATAGCCCGGGACGGATCCCGCCCCGAACTGGGCCGGAGCGGATTGGTACCCTGGCGGCCCTCTCCACACCCTCCCGCACCGCGCACGAGGTCCATTTCCAGTTGTCCCTAGAACACGGACCCCGCCGGCCGGCGGGGAACGGCGAGCGCGAGCCTTTTCCTCCTCAGCTCCCGCCCGTCCAGACCGCCCGAACTGCCACCGCGGGCTACCTCCGCAGCCTCAAGCCTGAGCTCCCGGCCAGTGTCTGGACGGTGATCACGGGGGTCGCCATCTCCGCGGTCGGCAACGGCTTCGTGCTGCCATTCGGCGCGATCTACCTCCACGTGGTCAGGGGCGTGCCCATCCCCGTGGTGGGAGTGATCATCTCGGCCTCGGCCCTGGCGTCGCTCCTGGCCGGAACCGTGGGCGGCTCGCTGGTCGACCGGCTCGGCCCGAGGACGATGATGCTGGCCGGTCTGATTCTGCAAACCCTGGGCTACGTCTGGTTCGGGTTCTCGACCACCGCACCTCAAGCCACCGCCTCGATGCTCCTGATCGGGTCCGGGCTCGGCTGCTTCTACCCCTCGATGGCCTCCCTGCTGGCGGCGGTTACCAATCGCTCGCAGCGGGCTTCGGCGGCGTCGCTCCAGTACGCGGCCACCAACCTCGGGATCGGGGTTGGCGCGGTCATCGGGGGGCTGGTCGTGTCGACCTCTTCACCCGAGAGCTTCACCGCCATCTATCTGGTCGACGCGGCCAGCTTCCTTCTGTTCGGTGCCCTGGTAGTGGCCCTGGTCCCCTCCGGCCGGCACCTCGCCGAGGGCCACCAACGATCTAGCTATCGGATGGTCCTGCGCGACCGGCCCTTCATGGGATTGATCGCCTTCAACGCTTTGGTGGTGCTCTCGACCTACGCCCAGCTGGACAGTGCCGTACCCCTGTACGCCCGCCTCTTCTTGGGGGTGCCCACGGTGGCGCTGGGCCTCATCCTCGCCGCCAACACCGCCTTCATCGTGCTGGCCCAGCTGCCGATCAGCCGGGCGGTGCGCCATCTGGACCGCTCGCGCACCCTCTCCCTCAGCGCCGCCGCCTGGCTGCTCACCTGGCTGGTGGGTGAAGTGGCGAGCCTCACCCACGGCCTCACCGCCAGCCTTTTGCTGGGGGTCTTCGCCGTCTGCTTCGGACTGGGCGAATGCCTGCTCAGCGCCACCATCGGACCCCTGGTCGCAGACCTGGCGCCGGCGGCGGTGAGAGGTAGGTACATGGCCGCCTTCAATCTCTCGTGGGGGGTGGGCCTGCTGCTCGGGCCGGCGATCGGGGGGCTGGTGGTCGGCTCCTTTGTCCGGCCGGCGATGTGGCTGCTCTGGGCGGCGGTTGCCGCCGGCCTGGTGGTGTGGGCTGAGCGGCTGGGGCGGCGGCTCCCGGCCAGCGCCAACCGAGGGCCGCTGGCCAGCTGACGCTAGGACTCGGCTACCCGGGGTCGGGCTCGGCTCCCCGGGCTGCAAGTCCAGATGGCAGGCCCCTGGTGACCGCCACGGCTGTGATCGCGGTACGCCCCGCCGGCTGCGCCGCCAAGCACGGCTTAGCATCTGGGGATGCCTTACCAGTTCCAAACGATCATCGAGCCCTTCCGCATCCACTCGGTGGAGCCACTGCGCATGACCAGCGCCGAGGAACGGCGAGCGGCCATCCGCGAGGCGGGCTACAACCTCTTCAACCTCCATGCCTCCGACGTACTGATCGACCTGCTCACCGACTCCGGCACCGGAGCGATGTCGAAGGACCAGTGGGCCGCGATCCAACATGGCGACGAGAGCTATGCCGGCTCTCCCTCCTGGTACGTCTTCCTGGAGGCGGTGCAGGAGCTGTTCCCGTTCCGTCACGTGATCCCCACGCATCAGGGGCGGGCCGCCGAGAAAATCCTGTTCGCGGTGCTGGGAGGACCAGGGAAGGTGGTCCCCAACAACACCCATTTCGACACTACCCGGGCCAATGTCGAGTTCACCAGCGCGGAAGCCGTGGACCTGGTGATTCCCGAGGGCCGCGAGCCCGCGGTGCTGCACCCCTTCAAGGGCAACATGGACCTCGGGGCCCTCGAAAGATTGC
>PKXE01000077.1:4807-13617 GCA_003132265.1 Candidatus Dormiibacterota bacterium
GAGAACGCCTGGTTCATCCGCGAGCGCGAGCCGGGGCAAGCCGGGCGCGACGTCAAGGAGATCGTGCGAGAGATGGCGGCGCTCGCCGATGGCATGACCATGAGCGCCAAGAAGGACCCGTTCGGCAACATCGGCGGCTGGCTGGCGATGAATGACGACCAGCTGGCTGAGCAGTGCCGCAACCTCCTGATACTGACCGAGGGGTTTCCGACCTACGGAGGGCTGGCGGGCCGCGACCTGGAGGCGATCGCCCAGGGGCTCCGCGAGGCCGTCCAACCTGACTACCTGCGCTACCGCATCCGCTCCACGGCCTACCTGGGCCAGGCCCTCCACGCCGCCGGGGTGCCGGTGGTGCTACCCATCGGGGGGCACGCGGTGTACATCGACGCCCGTTCGCTGCTGCCGCGCATTGCCCCTCTCCAATACCCCGGACAGTCCCTGGCGGTGGCCCTCTACGAGGCCGGGGGAATCCGAGGCGTGGAGATCGGGACCGTGATGTTCGGCCGGCGGCCCGACGGCACCGAGGAGCCCGCGGCGATGGATCTGGTGCGCCTGGCCATCCCGCGTCGGACCTACACCCAGAGCCACATCGACTACGTGATCGAGGTGGTTTCGGCGGTTGCCGCCGATGCGGGCACCCTTCCCGGCTACCGCATGGTCCAGGAGCCACCGACCCTGCGGCACTTCACGGCGCGATTCCAGCCGATCTGACCGGAAGCCAGCGACCTGTCTGGCGGGGCCGGGAATGCCTCCCAACTGACCCCCGTACCCCTACCATTCCCCTCACAATCGAATAGCCCGACGGGCAAATGGGAATCCGGTGCGGGGGGCGACCCCAAAGCCGGAGCTGTCGCGCAACTGTGAGCGGGGAGCCTGAGCCAAAGAGCCACTGGGAGAGTCCCGGGAAGGCGGCTACAGGCCCTGATCCGCGAGCCAGGAGACCGGCCCTGAGGAATCGAAGCACCCCCGCGCGCAACGGGAAGGTCGGCCTCCGGCGGCAGGTCCACCTCTGGCGTGACGGGTTTCAACCGTCGCCGGGAGGTGGGGACGATGAGATCGTCTCAAGCGGCCAGCGCAGCACTGGCCGGGATGGCCATGGCTCTTTTGGTGTCGGCGTGCGGCGGCGGGGGCGGGGGCAGCGGGGCTAGCCCGGGGGTGACCTGCTCCGGACAAGGTCATTCGGTGGAGGTGGTGGTGGAGCTGGGCGACCACCGGGTGGTGGACCGCTGTGTCGGCTTCAAGGGCACCGAGATCACCGGGCAGACCACCCTTCACCGGAGCGGGATCGAATTCGCCACCGAGCACTTCAGCTTCGGCGATGCCGTGTGTCAGATCGACCACGATCCCAAGTCATACACCGACTGCGTCGGGACCGGGCAGCCCTACTGGGCGCTCTTCCTCTGGACGGGAAGCGGTAAGTGGAAGTCGGCCTCGACCGGAATCAGTGAGGTCAAGTTGAAGCCGGGCCAGGCGCTGGGTTGGAGGTACGACTCCAGCCAGGGCACGGCGCTGCCGCCACCTCGGCCGCCCAAGTCGTGACCCGGTGAACCCGCGCGCCCTCGCGATCTGGGTCGCCGCGGTACTTCTGCTCAGCCTCGGGAGTGAGGACCCCTTCTTGCGGGTCCTCACCCTGGGTGCGGCCCTGACCGTGCTGCTGGTGCGCCGACGGGCCGGGACCCGTCTTCGTCCCGCGCTCCTGGCCGTGGGCGTCGCCGCCCTGCTGACCGTCCTCTTCAACTTGCTACTCAGCCACACTGGCCAGAACGTCCTGCTGGAGCTACCCGGCTGGCTGCCGGCCTTGGGCGGTCCCCTGACGCTGGAGGGGGCCGCCTACGGGCTGGACCTCGCCCTGGGACTGGCCGCCTGCATCGTGGCTGGGATCAGCCTTTCCCTGATCGTCCAGCCCCATCAGCTGGTCGACTCGCTGCCTGGTTTGCTCTCCCGGACCGGGGCGGCTCTGGGCGCAGCCATGACCCTGGTCCCGCGCCTCGGCCACAGCTTCCTGGCGGTCCGAGAGGCCCAGCAGATGCGGGGCTGGCGGCCGCGGGGGATGCGCTCCTGGACCGCCGTCGTGGTGCCCTCGGTTCTCACCACGATCGAGGGCTCGGTCCTGCTCGCCGAGGCCATGGAGGCGAGGGCTTTCGGCTCAGGGCCGAGGACGGCGCTGGCCACCTCGCGGTGGCGAGCCCCGGACCTCGTCATCGCGGCCACCTCGTCAGCCGCGATCTTGGGCTTCGTGCTGGCCCTCTGCTTGGGGCGGGTCCCGGCTTGGCAGCCGTACCCGACGCTCACCGTGCCGGCGCTCAGCTGGTGGCCGACTCTGTGCTGCCTGGGGCTCTTCATTCCGGCATTGCTGCCGTGAGCGAAGTCGCTAGGTTCGATGGATTCAGTTATCGCTATCCCGAGAGCGAGGCGCTCTCCCTGAACCAGATCACCCTCCAGTTAGGTGAGGGCCTGACCCTGCTGACTGGCGCCTCCGGCAGCGGCAAGTCCACCTTGCTGCGCAGCCTTAACGGACTGGTCCCCCACTTCCACGGCGGCCAGGCCCGGGGGAGGGCCTGGATCCTGGGTCAGGATCTCCGAGCCACCTCGACCAGGCGGCTGGCCCGCGAGGTCGCCATGGTTTTCCAAGAGCCCGAGTCCCAGTTCGTGCTGGCCACGGTGCGGCGCGAAGTCGCCTTCGGCCCCGAGAACCTGGGCCGGCCAGCGGCGGAGATCGCCGACCGGGTGGAAGCCGCTCTTCAGGCCATGGGGGTCGGGGAGCTCGCCGAGCGGCGGATTTCCACCCTCTCCGGTGGGCAGCGCCAGCGGGTGGCGCTGGCGGCGGCGCTGGCGATGCGGCCTCGGCTGCTGGCACTGGATGAGCCCACCTCCCAGCTCGACGACGCCGGGGCCGACTCCCTGAGGCGGGCATGCCAGCGGCTCGCCGCCCAAGAGCTGGCGGTGGTCGTGGCCGAGCATCGCCCCTGGCGGGTCGACTCGCCAGGCTCTCGCCGCCTCGAGCTCAGCCACGGCTCGCTCACCCCAGCTCTCGGCTCGAAGTCAGGGCTCCNNAGCGGCAAGACCACGCTCCTCCGCACCGCCGCCGGGCTGCTCCGGCCGCTGTCAGGGTCAGTGGACCGGCGGCCGGGTCGATGCGCCTATCTGCCCCAGGAGCCGGGAGGGGTACTCCACCAGGCCAGCCTGGTGGAGGAGGTGCGCCAGACCATCCGCTGGTTGAAGCTGGACTGCAGCCCCTGGCCGATGTTGGAGGAGTTCGAGCTCTCCTCGCTGGCCGGGATCGATCCCCGGGATCTCAGCACCGGGCAGCGCCAGCGCGTCGCCTTGGCCGCGGTGCTGGTCGGGTCGCCCGAGCTGGTCTTCCTGGACGAACCCACCCGGGGGGCCGACCCCAACTCCCGGCAGCTGCTGCTGCGGGTGCTGGAGCGGCTGGCGGCCAGGGGCTCGGCGGTCCTGGTCGCGACCAGCGACACCCAGTTCGCCCATCAGATCGGCGACCGGGTCCACGAGCTGGCCGGCGGCCAGCTCCGGGAGCGGGACGAGACGGCGGCATGATCCTCCTGCTGATCTCAGCATTGGGAGTCGCCCTCTTCCTCTGGCCGTTCAGCGGGCTGGGCCTCCCAGCCGCCACCCCGGCGCTGGCGATTGGGCTCGGTGCGGCCCTGGGACTGCTCGCCCTCGAGGTCGGGACCAGGAGGATGGACTCGCGGCAGCTGGCCCTCCTGGCCGCCCTGAGCGCCGTTGACGCGGGGCTCAGGGCCGCCCTCGTGACCGGCATCGGGGGCTTCAGTCCGGTCTTCCTGCTGGTGCTCTGCGGTGGCTACGCGCTGGGGCCCGAGTTCGGGTTCCTCCTCGGTGCCAGCTCGCTACTCGTGTCCGCCCTCGTCACCGGAGGGATCGGTCCCTGGGTGCCCTACCAACTCTTCGCGGTGGGCTGGGTGGGGGCGCTGGCGGGGCTGGTGGGCCTGCTCCGGGCGCACCGCCGCCCGGGCCGCCGGGACGTCGTGCTGCTGGCGGGGGTCGGCATCTTGGCTGGTTTCGGGTTCGGAGCGGTCATGGACATCTGGAACTGGACCTTCTACTTCTCGTCGCCCCAGATCGGCTGGAGCCCCTCGCTGGCCCCGGCGACCGCTCTCGCGCACTTTGTCAAGTACTACCTCGTGACCTCGGCCGAGTACGACGCCTTCCGGGCCGGGGGCAACGCCCTCATGGTCCTTATCTTCGGGCTGCCGGTCCTGGCCGCCCTGCACCGACTCTCCCGGCGATTTCGCGGCGAATGGCTGGAGGACGCGGGGGACCGAGCTGGCGAGCTGGTCCCGGCCGGAGTTTCAGCGCAGCCGGCGAACCACGTAGCTGCCAGCCATCTTGTCGTGCCAGCCCTGTTTGCGACGGTCGACCCCCGCCCAGGCGAAGCCCAGGAAGCCGGTGGCGACGTCGAACAGGTAGCCCACCATCCGGATGAGGCTCCGGCGCAGACTTAGGCGGCCCCCGTCCTCCTCCCGGACGACCCGGCCGCCGATGAGCCAGAGCCCAACGGTCCGGCCCGTGGTGGCCCACAGAACCGGGAAGTACGCCAGCGGCAGTACCCAAAGGAATTCCGCACCGGGGACGCTGCTGGCCAGCCGGGCGACCTCACGGTCCGGCCCGACGATGAGGATCGTGTCTACCCACAACGCCGCCGCCCGGGGCCAGAACCCCAGGTAGCCGAACCCCGGGAACGGGCCGGCGGGCCTAAGAGCCCGCACCCCTTGCCAGACCACCATCGGCCCTCTCGGTTGGCCCGGAAGGTCTGCGAGCAGGTCGCTCAGCTCGCCGCTGGTCTTGGCCCCAAAGGCGAGCCGGCAGCGCTCGCTGAGCTCTTCCGAGCTGAGGCGGCCCTGGACGTGGTGCTCGGTGAGCTCGGTGACCGCCTGCTCCCGGTCGGCATCGGAGGCCCGCATCTGACTTCGGCGGGACCAGGGAAGCCAGCTGCCGAGTTCGGGCGGGGTGGGAGGTGGCGACTCCATCTTCGGCTCAACTCCGTCCCGGGGCAGGGGAGGCTTGGGCGCCGCTGGGCTGCTCCCAATCGCGTCTCAGCAAGCCCATGTAGATGAGGTCGGAGGCGAGGCCGTCCCGATAGACCCGCTCGCGGAGCCGGCCCTCCTCCTGGAACCCCAAACCCCGGTAGAGACCGATAGCCGGCAGGTTGTCCGAGATCACGTCGAGACTGAGCCGCCGCAGTCCCAGCTCGTGAAAGGCGTATCGCAAAGTGAGGCGCACCGCCTCTTTGCCAAAGCCCCTTCCCCGGTCCGCGGGATCCCCGATCCCGACCGCCACCCAGCCGTGGCTGTTGTGCCACTCGATGCTGAAGAGTGCCACGAATCCGACCAGCCGATCCTCGTCGAGGGTGCGGATGCGGAACTCGATGGCGTCCGAAGGCGGCTCCAAGACCTGGTCGCGGTCTTGGAAGTACTCCGGAGGCAGTGGTCGGGGTGCCTCGGTGTCAGCCAGGCGCCGATACTCGCCGTCCTCACTCCACCGAGAGAAGACTTCGGCGTCCTCCGGGCGGGGGGCGGTTAGTCGGACCAGCTCCCCGTGGAACAGTCTGTTGGGGGACATCGGTTGGGGGATCCTCAAGCGAACATGACCAGCTTTCCGCCGAGTATCGCAGACGTCAGCTCACGTTCCGCTCCGGCAGGAGTCCGCCGGGCCCGGCTCACCCGAACCGGCTGCTGAGCCCCCTGGCTGATCCCGACCCGATCGGCGGGGAGATATCCTCGGCTGGTCATGGCTGAACTGCGCCCCATCAACCCCGGTGAACTGGACGCTTTCACAGATGTGGTGTTCGGCGCCTTCGGTGAACGCCGTCATCCCTGGCATGACCGCTGGTTTCACCAGCAGGTCGCGCCTGGGATAACCATGGCCGCCTTCGAGGAGGGTGCCCTCGTGGGGACCTCGGCCGCACTCCCGATGACGCTCAGTGTGCCCGGCCAGCGCTGCGCCGCCGCGGGGATCACGGCGGTCGGGGTGCTCCCCACCCACCGGCGCCGGGGCCTGCTCCGGGCGATGATGGATGCGCAGCTCCGTCAGGCGCGCGCCGCGGGGACGCCGCTGGCGATCCTCTGGGCTTCGGAGGGGTCAATCTACGGGCGCTTCGGGTTCGGGCCGGCGGCGAGCAGGCTGCGAGTGACCTTCGAGAGCCCCCACAACGCGCTCCGCGATCCGACGGTCTCCGGGGCCCTGCGCCTGGTCGGCCGGGATGAGGCGCTCCGGCTCTTTCCCAAGGTCTATGACCGGGTGGCTGAAGACCGCCCGGGAATGGTCATCCGCGACCAGCTCACCTGGGAGTCCCTCAGCGCCGACGACGATCCAAACCTCCCAGCAGCAGAGGCACACCACTTCTTCGTGGTGCATGGGGAGGAGCCGGACGGCTATCTGATCTACCGGGTCCGCCCCGGCCACTCCGTGTTCGGCTCCCAGGCGACGGCGGTGGTAACCGAATTGGTAGCTGAGAACCCCGGATCGACCGCCGACCTCTGGCGGTTCGTGCTCGGCTTGGACCTGGTCACTCGCGTCGAGGCTCGCCAACGGCCGGTCGACGAACCGGTCCTCTGGATGGCCCGCGACCCGCAGGCGATCGAGGTCCTCCGGGGCATCAGCATCTGGGCCCGGCTGCTGGACGTGCCCCACGCCCTGCAGAGCCGTCGCTACCGGCAGGAGGGGGACCTAGTGCTGGAGGTCTCTGACCCCTTCATCCCGGAGGTGGGAGGAAGGTTCCACCTCCGGGCCCGCGA
The DNA here is from genome assembly GCA_003132265.1 of Candidatus Dormiibacterota bacterium. GTDB lineage: Bacteria > Chloroflexota > Dormibacteria > Aeolococcales > Bog-877 > Bog-877. The sequence goes on from PKXE01000077.1 coordinate 11,581, forward strand.
CGGAGTCGGAACATGTGCCGCGACCGAAGAACCACCCGACCTGCGCCTCGGGATAGCGGAGCTGAGTTGTGGCTATCTCGGTCAGATCTGCTTCGGAGCCATGGCCAGAGCTGGACGGATCGATGAGGTGTCCCGGGGAGCGGCGACCCGAGCGGACCAGCTGCTGGGCTGGGATCCTCCGCCCTGGTGCCTCGACGACTTCTGAGCGCCGAGGGTGTCCGCTCAGACCGAGATGTCGGGGTGGCCGCAGCGACGTTCGCCGGCTCGGGCTCTCACTCCAAGAAGACCTCCTCAACTTGGCAGAGCCTCCAGGGCGCGGACCTGGTGTCCAGCTCCACCTCAACCTCGTGAGCGACGGCCGCGGCAGTCGCGGTCGCGCTCGGGCACCGCACCTCGGTGCGGTCTTCAAATCGCAGCCTCAGCCAGAACCGTCCCGGCCCCTGGGGGGGTCTGCTGCTTCCACTCCAGCGCAGGCCGGCACGAGCGGGCAGCCAAGTGCTTCCGGCCGCTCTCATGGCGGCGGTCTGGGCCAGTACTTGGCCGAGAGCGGGCGGTGCGAGGTAACTCGCTAGCTCCAAGTCATTGCCGGCGGCAATGGCGTTCTCGATGCCGTCGACGAGCTGCCGGACCCGATCAGTGGTCTCGGCGATCCCGCGATCCCGGCCCGAGACACGGGGCCTCCCCCGCCATCGGCCGACCACCATCCGCAGCATCTCAGCGGCCGCTCCGGCGGACGGTCGCCAGATCGGGCAGGAGCGAGGCGATGCTCTGCGCGAACCTTCGGTCACACGCGGAGAGGGGTCGGTGGGCAAGGCTGGCCTGCCGGGCGAGATCCTCCGCCCAGGGCCAGCGGACCACCACGAACTCGCTCAACCGGCGCTGCCAGATGGCGGCGGTGGATGCCTCGGCCCGGTCCACACCCATCACCAGCCGGCAACGCTCCATCGGGACCCCGGTCCGGTCGAAAAGGCGGATTCCTTCCATCGCCGATCGTGCATTCGACAAGGTGGGCCGGAGGGGGACCAGGATTGCGTCCGCGAGGGCCAACCAGAAGGCTGCGGACCCAGCTAGCGGTCCCGTGGGGATGTCGACGGCTGGGCCGGCGTCGACCACGATGGCGTCGAAGGCGGGAGCCACGATGTACGTGTACAGGTAATCCAGCTGTTCCCGTCCGATCTCCACCGCCCGCTCCGGCGCCAGCAGCGCTCTGACCCCCGACTGGGGATCAACCCACAGCAGTGAATCGAGGTGAACGCGCTTGTCCGCCAGCTCCGGCAGTTGCAGCAGGAGTCGATCAATCCGCGCGTTCGGGCAGCGGTCCGAGTCCAGGTCGGCGATTCCCAGCTTCAAGTCGAGATCAGGGTGAACTGCGTCGGCATCGACCAGCAGCACTTGCCGTGCTCCCCCCGGCCCAGCGGCGGCCAGCGCCGTTGCTACTTCCACCGCCAGCGTGGTGCGCCCGGTACCCCCGCTTCCCCCCGCCACGACGACCACGACCGGATGGCCGCGCTGGACGCGTGACTCGGCAGCGGGTACTCCAGTCCCCCGGGTGGCGACTGAAGCTGGGGAACCTGCTCGCGCTCGGAGCAGCGTCACTAGGAACCGGGGCGGCCAGGGTACTCGCGACCGGGGTAGACCGGGCGATGCGGAGGAACCAGCGGCGATGCAGAGCAGGGGGTGACGCGCCAGTTCGGTTCTGGGTCGGGTAGCGGAGGGAGCCCTCCAGAGCAGGGTGCTGCCGTTGCCGCTCGCGTGGACTTCGGGAGGTGGCGGTAGCACGGTGCTCCCGAACTCCTCCTCCGAGCTTCCCTGGTCTCTCGAGTACTCAGGACGCGCCAGGCCTAACACGAGAGCGCCCCCGCGCCCGCGGGGGCGCTCTGACCACCGAATCCGTGCTCCATCCAGGCGGTTGCNNGAAGCGCGCAGCCGGACGCTCGTCCAACCGGGAAAGACCGAAAGTGGGAGCTGGACGGTCTGCCAGGTAAGCACCGTGACACCGTCAGGTGGCGGCCCCGTGATGGACCCGGCATTGCCCCC
>PKXE01000077.1:13657-23244 GCA_003132265.1 Candidatus Dormiibacterota bacterium
ACGGTGCCAACCCCGTTCCCACAAGTGGCGCCGCCGTCGGGCGTGTCGCAGAGTTGAAAGGCGTCGTCGTCCTGCACGGCGGTTACGTCAACCGCTTGGGCGGCGGCCTCCGCAGCAGCCTGGGCGGTACCCACCAGGGTCGCGTGGGTGGACAGCAGCAGGCCGCCATCCACGGCGAGTCCCGTCACGGGCAGGAGGAGCAGGGCCAGCAGCAGGCAGAAGATGGGGAGAATCTGACCTCGCTGCGCCCTGCTCCGCGGATAGCTGCCCATCACGCCCTCAGCAGTCGTCGCCGGTGGGATCGGCCTGCGGGTCGCGGCTGCGGAAGGGGTCCACCTTCTCGGTCGCGGTGCTGGTCAGCCGAGGAGAGAGCCCGGACCCGATCAAGGGGATCCAGTCCAAATCCGGGCGATAGACGACGGTCGCCACCACATCGCCGTCCGTCGGGGCCCGGGAACTGGGGCTGGTCCCAACCCGGCAGAAGCTGTCGTTCTGACCTCCATAGCCGAACCAGAGCGCGAAGGAGCCGCCCCCCAAGGCGGCCGGCATCACGCTGCTGTCGGGGAGCGGCCCGACGCAGCCACCGTGAAGGTTGTCCGCCAGGCTGGTGGGGAGCGATCCGCCGCTCTCCGACAGGACGGTCGCCAACTCTTGGTGGGCCCCGAGGCACGCCCCCGTCGCGTCCCCGCCCCGGGCACCGACCAGCGCGCTGGCGCTGGCGGCCGCCTCCATCGCCATCTGGGTCCGCGCGAGCTGCACGACCGCCACCGCGCCGCAGCCGAGCACCAGCACCACGGGGAGCACAATCGCCAACTCGACCAGCGCCTGACCCCTCCGCCCGACCCGTTGAGAGCTGGGGCTCAACTGGTAAGCGCCTCCACCTGGAGCCGGAGCTGGACGCTCACCGGGAGGGCGTCCAGACCGGCGGAGCTGGCGACCGGAACCACGGTGCGCAGCGTGCCCTTGACCCAGATATCCACCGCGGTGGCCGGCCAGGACGTATAAGCCAGGCAGACGAAAAGCCGCCCCGGGGGGAAGGTCCGGGCGCACGGGGCCATGGAGCGCGCGCTACCGAAGCAGTCCGTGGTATGGCAGGCGGGGTTCTGACTCCCGTCGAGGTTATCGGGCGAGGGCCCCAGTGACACCGCCAGCGTGGCGCCGGCGCTCCCTTCCGGACAGGACTGGAGAGTGTCGGGTACGGGCAGATCGCCGTCGTACCTGACACACTGCAGGGCCAGACCACACCCACCCGGGGCTACCTCCGCCTCAGCACAGGTGTCGAGCCGAGCCAGGTGCAGCACGGCGGCTTCCAGGGAGCTGCCGGCAGCAGACTGACCGGCCGCCAACCTCGCCAGCGGTTCGCCAGGCAGTGGTGCACTGGATGCGGTGCGCGCTCCCACCAAGGCTGCGCTCTGAGCTCCCTCGGCGGACAGCGCCGAGATCCCGAGTTGGACCGCGCCCAGGCTCGCGGTCAGAAAGATGGTCACGCCGATGGCCATTTCGATCATCGCCTGCCCACTCTGCCGCTGCGTGTTCACGAAAAGGCCGTCGACAGTCGCGCGAGCGCGGGGTAGAGAATGATGATCACGAAAGGGAGCAGAATGCAGAGGGCCACTGGCAGCAGCATCGTCACCAACGCCTTGCGCCCACGGCTCAGCAGCTCGTCCTTTTGTCGGTCTCGCAGCCCGCGGGCGAGCTGGCCCAGAGGCGAAGTGGTCGACACCCCTTCCTCGCGCTGAACGCGCACCACCGCCGCCAGCGCCGACAGTGCGGGAATACCGAGCCTGTCCGCTGCCTTTTCCAACTGACGATCTAACTGGAGAGTGCCAGCAGTCGCGGACCAGGTGAGGCAGTCCCGCAGCAACATGGCTGCCTCACCATCCAGCCGATTGACCACCAGCTCGATCGCGGTTCGCGCCCCGACGCCGCCCCCGCCCTGCTCAAGGGCCATCAGGTCCACCAAGATCGGGAGTTGGTCCACGATCGCCCTGCGGTGGCGGCCCGCGAGCTGCACTACCCGGGCCGCCACCACCAGAGGGACCGCCACCACCGCCAGCACAGCTGCGCTGGGCGGAAAGAGTCCCTGGACTACCAGCGCCAGCAGGACGCTGGCCAGCACGACCATCAGCAGCAGGGCCATCGTCACGACCGTCTCGGGCGGCGTGCTGATTCCCGCCCTCTCGAGCAGACCGGACAGCGCGGCGCGGGTAGCGGCCGGCAGGCGGCNNGTTCACGACACCGCCCAGACGCGTGAGGATCAGGCTCAGCCGAGCCCATCCGCCGCTCGGCCCAGCCCTCTGGGCGCTGGAACGGCGCTCCGCGCGTTGTCGGAGCCACTCATCGGCGGTCGGTCGGCGTGGCCACGTTGCCGCGAGAAATCCTGCCGCGGCGGCAAGGAAAGCTGCGCTCAACACGGCCTGCAGGTTCCAGGGTGAGGCGGGCATCACGTCACGCGTCTGGCTCCTGGCCTTCATGGAGGCCGACGCGTAAAGGGAACGCCCCCAACTCCGGCAGGACAAGCGTGGCCCCAGCACCGGCCCGCCGAGAGGAGGTGTTGGCGCTGAACTCCCTCACCTGGGGTGCGAGCGGCAGCAGGTCCGGCTGGGGAAGACGGAGGATCCGCACCATCCATGCGTATCCGATCACGATCAGGGCAATCAGACCTCCTAGCAGAAACTCGCCTCCCACCGTCGAGTACGGGGCCAGGTACTGAGGGTTGACTACGTGCAAAAGCGCCAGCAGCCCAAGTGGCATCACGGCGATCACCAGGGCGCCCAGGCGGCCCTGTGCCTGCTCGGCGCGAAGTTGCCCCTGCACGGCGTCAATCTGGTGAGCCGCCCGGCTCAGCTCTTGCAGTAGCGGCGCCAGACGGCCCCCTGACCGATTACCCACCGTCAGGGCGGCGGCGATCAGGGTGAAGAGCGGTTGCTGCAACCGCCGTTGAGCTTCGATTAATGCGTCTTCCAGCGGCACATCATCGGCCCGGGCGAGGATTTGGGAGATCTCTCCCCGCAGCTCGACAGGTCCGCTCTCGGCCAGCACCACCAGCGACTGCCGGGTGCTGTGTCCTGCTGGGAGTAACTGGGCCAGCAGATCGACCGCGCTGAGCAGTGCGGTGCCGATCAGTGCCGACCTGCGCGCCTGACGCCACCGGCGGTACGCCGCGACAGCCCCCCATCCCAGCGTCGCGATAACTAGGGCTGGAGCGGCGAGCCCCAGCAGCAAGTAGGCCACGAGCCCGGCCACCGCCGCGCCCGCCAGCGCGGGAAGTCGCCCCATGAGGATTCGCGCGGGGTACTGTAGTCGAGGGGCTGTCGGCACTGTCGAGCGACCGCCGTGGCGTGTGGCTGGTGCGACGACGAGGACCACCAGCCAGCCCGCTGCCAGAGCACCGAGAAGGGCGAGCCCAATCAGGGGAGTGGCCATGCCCTAGCGCCCCCGGACCGAGGCGCTCCCCAAAGCAGCCACAACCAGGTTGAGATCGATGCCGGCACCCTCAAATTTGTCAGCGATCTTGGGGGGCAGGTCGTCGAGCCGACCGATCGACCACCGCCATTCTCCGCGGGCGCGCTCGTAGCGACAGAGCTCCTCCACCACCGGGATCTCTCCTTCCACCTGGCCAGTCACCAGCCCCAGTGCGCCGACCACCCGCCGATCTCTTCCGTCCGGACCTTGGAACCGAACCAGGTGCACGACCATGTCGACCTTGTTCGCTATCTCCCGGGCGACCGCGCCGGGGTCGGCGCGAACCTGGGCCGGGTGACGCCGGACCAGCGCCGCCAGCCTGGTCAGTGCGTCGCGAACACTGTTGGCGTGCAGGGTGGTCCCACTGCCATCATGACCAGTCCCCATCGCGTCGATAACATCTAACGCCTCGGGTCCTCGCGATTCACCGACAAAGATGCGGTCCGGTCGCTGCCGGAGGGCGTTACGCACCAGCTGCTGGATGGTGATTTCGCCACTACCCTCGGTATTGGCCTCGCGAGCCTCGAGGGAGATGGTGTTCGCGCGACCGCCGGCGGCCGAGCGGATGTGTAACTCTCGCTGATCCTCAATCGTGATGATTCGCTCGGCGCTCGGGACCTCACGGATCAGCAATCTCAGCATCGTGGTCTTGCCGCTACCGGTTCCTCCCGACACCACGAAATTGAGCCGGGCTAGGACTGCGGCCTGAAACAGCGGCACCAGCTCCCAGGGCAAAGTGTTGGCGTGGGCGAGATCGGCGAGCTGACCGAATCGGGCAAGTTGGTGGCGTCGAATCGTCACGGCCATTGGCATCGCCACTGGAGGTAGGACCGCGTTGATCCGGGAACCGTCCTCCAGCGTCGCCGTCACCATCGGACTTGCGCGGTCCAGCCGGGACGAGCCGTTGCCTAGCATCTGTCGGACGGTCTGCAGAAGTTCCTCTTCGGAGGCGAACTCCACACCGGCAGCCTCCTGGATTCCGTCCCGCAAGACCAGCACCTCGTGCGGCCCGTTGACGATCACCTCTTCCACGAGCGGGTCGGCGAGCAACTCCGTCAGCGGGCCCAGCGGAGTCACTCGGAACAGCACCCTTCGGCGGAGAATCGCGTAGCTGTCCCGATCGAGTACCGGCGAGCCGTTGTGTGGCGCCCGCGCATGGTAGCGCTCGACCTCCTCCTGCACCAGTGCTTCGATCCAGGCGCGGTCCTCGACCCGAACCCGGGTCTCCGCCCGCAGCGACAGCTGTTCGGTGATTCCCACCTGCACGCGGGTGAGGACCCGCGCCTCGGCTATTTGCTCATCCGACACCGCGCCGGGAACAACTCCAAGCTGACGGGTGCTCATCGCAAGCTCTCGCGAACGGGTTCACGGCCGAGCGGGGGGCGCGCCTCTTCCGCTCCCGCCTTCGTGCCGCTCACTGCCCTGGGTAGGGCCGCCGCGACCACCCGGGCGCAACGCCGGAGCGGACCGGCCAACGGCCCCGTCAGTGCGGCCGGACGGGCACGATCCTCCGCTTGGACGCAGGCCCGGTACTGGTCGGGAATAGCCGCAGCAACAGCCATACCGTATCGGCGGCGGAGCGATCGATCGACATCGCGGAGGGTGAGGCTACCGAGTCGGTTCAGGACCACGAGGCTCGGGCGCGTTCGCACCTGGCTCGCCAGGGGACCAGACAGCGTGCGGTCCAGGAGGTCGGTCCCCAACTTGGTTGGCACGACCGCCCACACCAGCATCTGGCAGACGAGGGCCGCGGTCTGGGAAGCGAGACAGTCAAGCGCGCCGACGTCAATGACGACCAGGTCATATCGGCGCCGGAGCAGGCCCACGACGTCGCCCAGCAGCCCGTCAGGGACGACCTCTCCGAGCCCAGCGACAGCTCGGCCGGTGAGAACGTCGAGCCCGGAGACCGTCTGCAGGTGCCGTGAGATCAAGTCATCATCGACAGGCTTAAGGGCAGCCTCGTGTGCCAAATAGATCAGGGAGCGATCCTCGGCGAGGTCAAGCTGGACGGCAACGGCGCCCAAATGCGGATCCGCGTCGACCAGCGCCACCGTCATCCCTTCCGTGACCAGCGCGGCCGCCAAGTTGATGCTGAGGAAGGTGCGCCCGGGCGCGCCGGTGGCTCCGGTGATACCCAAAACACTGCCTCGGCCGCCGCGCTTAGACGGGATTCCGGACCCACCATCAATGAGATGGGTCACGCTCGCTCCGGGCCGTCGCAGCAGCGCTCGCATCGACCTAACCGGCACCGGAAGCTGACACCGGTCGCGAACAGCTCTTGGCGGCCGTGCCGCGACGAATCGCGAGCAACGCCTGGTAGGGGTCGGATATCGCCTGTTCAGTGCCTTCACAGCTGACCGCGCCGGCAGGCACCGCCCAGATCGGCTCGGTGGCGTCAATGAGCAGCCAGGGAGTGACCTGGGGCGGCGTCACCGCGATCGTGACCGTATGTGAGGGCTGATCCGCGGCAATAACCGCGACCGCCTGGGCGAGGGGCACAACGCATCCCACTGCGGTTGTATCGCCGCACAGGTCAGCGCCGGGTGCGACGCTCCCCGCCTGGGACCCGGAGACGGCGAAGAGATCCACCCGATCACCGGCACTGAGTCCGGAGGGCATGAAGGCGAGGTCCAGGCTCAGCTGCCGAAGTGACGCGCCCGACCCGAAGGCGAGGTCGTGGCGCAGGATCAGAGCACCCGCCGGAATGGTCACCAGCGCGACCGCGCCCTGAACTTCGCGGTAGTTGCGCTCCGGGATGACGTCGTCCTGGGCGGCTGCGCTCAGATGAACCAGCTCGCCTCCCGGGCTGAGGTCGGCGGTGTTGGCCCGCACCACCTGGCCGGCGGCGATGGTGCGGCTGGATACCAGCACCCTCACCTCACCGCTCTGGGCGTCGATGCCCAGGAAGAGGAAGCTGGCCAAGGCCGCGCAGAAGGTGACGAATCCCAGTATCACCGCTGCCTGCCGTCTCACCGGCCACCCCCCTCTCTGGCGCCCCCATCCCCATCGGAGCGACACCGGCGATCCCTCGCCGATGTCCGCGATTCTGCGCCGATCGGTACCGACAATGCCGGACTGCGCTTGGTGACCCTTAAGTAACTTTTGAATTCAGCCGCTCTCAGCGTACGGCCGCTCGGGCCTTCTCCCATCGGCGTCAGGCGGCCTCGCGCAACCAGTCCGCGCACTCACCGGTACGCAGCTTGGAGATGGCTCGCTTGTACAGCCCCCGGACCCGCTCCCGAGGCACGCCCCAGTTGGCCGCGATCTCCCGAGTGGTCCTCCCTTCGATCAAGTGCGCATGCACTACCCGAGCCTGCCCAGGCGTCAGCCGGGACAGCACCCACTGCACCGTGTCGGCCTGGCACACCTTCTCGGCCGGATCGATGCCTCCGTCTCGAAAGGCGTGGTGACTTGGATGCGTCTCCAAAAGCACCTCCAGAGACGGTCCGGCATGGCGCGCGCGAACTTGGTCAGCCTCCCATCGATGGTGCCAACGATGGAAGGCAATGCTGCGCAGCCAGGCGCGCAGACTGGCCTCCCGGTCGCCCTGGAATGTGTGTAGCCGGGTGATCGCCACGGCAAACACGTCCTGGACCATGTCAGCCCGATCCTCCGGCGGCCGGTGCCCGAAGCAACGCTCCACATCGCCCCTGAACGTGGTGAACATCCAGGCGACGGCTTCGGGCTCCCCCGCCCGGAGCGGATTGATCCAGATTCCGAACTCGCTCTCTTCCACTTCGCAGCCCCCCTCCTGGGTCCGCCCCCGGACCCGCAGGTGACCGAGTCTCGACCGGCGCCCACCGGACCCTCTCCCCATGGGAGCGGTGGCCTCGCTCCGGTTTCGCACGGAATTTGCACTGATTGCGCAAGTGACTGCGGCAGGGGCTAACCTGTGCTCGGAGGTGTGGAGGAGCGTGCGTGTCACTTAGGGACCGAACCGAACTACTCGTGGTCGACGACGATCCAGACAGCCGTCGGGCGCTGTCGGACCTGTTGACTGCCGACGGGTACCGGGTCGCCTGCGCATCGGGAGGCCGTGAGGCGTTGCGCCGGATCGCCAGTGAGAGCCCGGACTGTGTCGTTCTCGATTACGCGATGCCCGAGGTGACCGGCTTCGAGGTCCTGCGCACTTTGCGCGAGGCGGGAAACGAGGTTCCGGTGGTGATGCTCAGCGCCAAGAGCGACTCGTACGACAAGGTGTCGGGATACTCGAGCGGCGCTGACGTCTACGTAGGCAAGGAGGAGGACCCCGGCGTGCTTCGCGCCGCGGTGCGCCGGCTGCTGCAGCGAAGAGGCGCCGTCGCCACCCGGATCGAGACGGGCGGGCTGGTGATCGATGTGGCGACCTGGACCTGCACCGTGGACGGGACGCCCATCGGGCTCCCGCGCCGCCTGTTCACCCTGCTGCACGCTCTGGCCAGCCAGCCCGGGAGGGTGCTTCGCAAAGAGCAATTGGTCTATCAGGTTTGGGGGATCAACTCCGACATCTACAACCGTGCGGTTGACAATGCCGTGGTCGAGCTGCGGCGCCTGCTCGGCGACAGCAGCAGCCAACCTCGATTTGTCCACACGGTGCGAGGCGTGGGCTACAAGTTCGAGGTTGCGCCATGAGACGCACCTGGCGGTCCGCCGAGGCGCCCGCGACGGTTCCCGCCTCAGATGTGGCGAGCGAGATCGTCTGGGGCTCTCTGGCAGGAGTGGCCGTCTTCGACCATTCAGGCCGGCTGGCTTACTCGAACCCCACCTTCCGGCAATCGTCGCTGCTGTCGGAACTGGTCGATGGGCGCGGCTATCTCGCTAGTGCCGCCTTGGAGGGTGTTCGTCGAGAGGTGGTTCACCGGGGCGACGGCAGTGGGCCCCGGTCTACCAGGACAGTCGCGGGGGGCCACACCCTGGACGTCGAGGTGGTCCCGCTCAAGGTCGCCCCCGAATGGACTGCCATGGTCATCCGCGGCCGTGAGACAGACAGCGACCCCAGCTCCGACGCTCTGACCCTCTCTCTGCTAGTGCACGAACTCCGGGGACCGCTCCTCTTGGCCCAGGAGTCATTGGAGGTCCTGACCCAGCTGGCCGACGGCAGCCCAGCCGAACTCCGGGACGCGGTCGCTCGTCAGGGGCGCTCGCTGACGCGCCTCACCGGGCTGGTTCAGGGCCTCAGCGACTTGAGCCGCGCGCGCGCCCTGGACCGCACGCGTCATTCCTGGACTGCGGTAGACCTGGCGAGGCAGGTCGAAGACGTGGCAGAGATCTACCGGGAACTGGCGGTAGCTAGAGGGTTTGATCTCGTGGTCGCGTTGGAGAGGGATGTCCCTGCCATCGACGGGCACGCGGAACTCCTGGCCCGCGCGATCGCCAACCTGGTGGACAACGCCTTGAAGTACGCTTCCGCGCCCGGTCCCATTCGTCTCTCGCTGCGACGGAGTGGCGCCCTCGCGGTGGTGGAGGTAGCCGACAGCGGGCCAGGGATAGCTCAGGCCGATCAGCCATCCATCTTCACCGAGTTCTATCGGCTGCCTGCAGCCCGGGCGGCCAGGACGCCCGGGACCGGCCTGGGGCTGGCGGTGGCCCGCCGCGTCGCCCAGGCGCACGGGGGCCGGCTCTCCCTGGAGAGCCAGGTCGGCGCAGGAAGCGCGTTCAGGCTGAGCTTCCTCCTGGCCCGAGGAGGACGCATCGGTGTCGAGCCCGGCCCGAGATGGGAAGCGGGGGCATCGGTGGCCACTCAGGACCCGACGTTCACGCGAGGGTTTGCCAGCCCGCCGTGACGCCCTTCGGGACGTCGGGTCGGCCGGAGAGCCGGGGCTCGGGTCAACCGCTCACCGAACTCGGGCCGCCGAGTAAACTCACCGTTGGGCGGCTAGCCCGCATGGCTCAACTGGTTAGAGCAGGGGACTCTTAATCCCAAGGTTGCAGGTTCGAGTCCTGCTGCGGGCACCACTTTTCGAGGGGGTCTAGCGTCCAGCAGCCAGTGCCGCCACTCTTGACAGCCCTTGACCGCCTCCAGGATCGGGGCCGCCATCCTAAACTGGTGGTTGTCGGACGCTGAGGATTGGAGCAGTCATGGACAACAACTTGGTCGACCAGGTGGTCGATGTCGCCCAACAGGTGGTGGCCAGCGGGGCAAT
>PKXE01000141.1 GCA_003132265.1 Candidatus Dormiibacterota bacterium
TGATAGCCGAGTTGGGGTTCGTCCCCAACGCCGCAGCTCAGAGCCTGAGCCGTCGTCGGCGGGACCTGATCGGGCTGGTCGTAGTCGAGCGCGATCTCGACACCCCGTTCGACATCGAGGAGACCAGCCTGCTGTATCCGGACTTGATCGTCCGCGGCGCCGAGTACGCACTGCGGGAGACCGGCTCCTCCCTGCTGCTGGCCTTCCTGTCCAGCAACGAAGCCACCTTCGGCCGGATTCGCAGCCTCTCAGCGAAGGTCGACGGGCTGCTGATCTCTGAGGGCATTCTTCCCGAGGCATCGTTGGAGGAGCTCGCCCGTCGGGTTCCGATCGTGGTGCTGGCCGGCCAGTATGACGGGGGCGGTCTGGATGTCGTCGCGGTCGACAACGTGGCGGGAATCAGGGCCCTGGTTGCGCACCTCATCGATGCTCACTCCTGTCGGCGCCTGCACTTCATCGCCGGCCCCCCTGACGCTCCCGACGCCAGGCAAAGGTTCGAGGGCTTCCGAGCCGTCGTCGCCAGTCGCCGCGGCGCTCACATCGTGGGGACCGGCCAGGGTGACTTCAGCGAGCGCAGCGGTGCCCGGGCGGCACGAGACCTGCTTGCCTTCCCCGCGGCGGTCGCCCTGCCCGAGGCGGTGGTCTGCGCCAACGACCAGATGGCGGTGGGGCTGATCCGCGAGCTGGAAGCGGCAGGGGTGTCGGTCCCGGGGCAGGTCGCGGTGGTTGGGTTCGATGACCTTTACCCCAGCCGGCTCCTTAACCCACCGCTCACCACCGTGCGCCAGCCGATGCGCGAGCTGGGCACCCGAGGAGTCGCCAGGTTGCTGGAGCGGATAGCCAATCCCACCCAGCCACCGCGAGTGGAGGTGCTACCCACGGAGCTGGTGATCCGGGCCAGCTGCGGCTGCCCCGTGGGGGTCGATTCAGACAAGACACGAGGCCACCGGGGCAAGGGTTTGGCGACGCCCTCGCTGACGGTGCGCTACCCGGAGCGGGACTCAGAGCTGCCTGCCCGAGATCCGGCTGCCTCCAAGAGACGGTGAGGGCAGGTCATGGCGTTCATGGTCAGACGGCTCGTCTTCTACGCGGTGGCCGCGTGGGCCGCGATCACGGTGAACTTCTTCATCCCCAGGCTGATGCCCGGCAATGCCGTGGACATCATCCTGGCCAAGTTCCCCGAGCTCCAGCCACCGGCGCGCCACGCCCTCGAGATCGAGTTGGGCCTGGGCCATCAGGGCACCGTCTTCCACCAGTACGCCCTCTACTTGGTCAACCTCTCCCATGCCAACCTCGGCGTCTCGATCAACTACTTTCCCGAAAATGTCACCACGGTGATCGGGCAGACGATCCCGTGGACGCTGATCCTGGTTGGCACGGCGACGGTGATCGCCTTTACCCTGGGCACGCTGCTGGGGATCCTTGCCGCCTGGCACCGGGGGGGCTGGCTGGACCAATCGCTCCCGGCTTTCACCTTTCTCCAGGCGACACCCTACTTCTTCCTCGGCCTTCTGCTGATCGAGTTCCTCGCCCTGGATCTGCGCTGGTTCCCCCTGGGCCAGGGGTTCACCCTGGGGCTCATTCCCNNAAACCTGCCCTTCATCGCGAGCGCGATCGACCACTCAATCCTTCCCGCCATGACCATCGTGGCCACTTCGATGGCGGGCTGGATGCTCCTCATGCGGAACATGATGATCACCACCATCGGCGAGGACTACGTGCTGGCGGCGCAGGCCAAGGGTCTCTCCCAGCGCCGGGTCATGTTCACCTACGCCGCCCGCAACGCCATCCTACCCAGCCTTTCCGGCTTCGCGCTCTCCCTCGGGTTCGTGGTGGCTGGGGCGCTGGTCATGGAGATCGTCTTCTCCTACCCGGGGGTGGGCCTCACCCTCTACAACGCCGTCACCTCCGATGACTTTCCCCTGATGCAGGGGATCTTCCTGGTCCTGTCCTTCGCGGTCCTGGCCGCCTGCCTCATCTCCGACGTCATCTACCTCGTCGTCGATCCCCGCACTCGGACGAGGACAGCTCACTGATGGCAATACAACTCACGATGAGCCCGGCGGTCTCCGCCCCACGGCGCCACATCCTGGCCCACCTGCCGTGGAAGGCCAGGATTGGCGGGATCATCCTGGGGATCTTCATCGTGATCACCGTAATCGGGCCGCTCGTGGCGCCCTACAACCCCTCGGCTACCACGACCCAGGCCCTTCCGCTGGCGCCCACTCTGCACCACCTGCTGGGCACCACCTTGACCGGCCAGGATGTCCTCTCCCAGCTGCTGGTGGGCATCGGAGCCAGCGTCATCCTGGGGCTGCTCACCGGGGTGATCGCCACCTTCCTCTCTGTTGTCGTAGGCCTCTCGGCGGGCTTCCTGGGAGGTGCCGCCGACGAGCTGCTGTCTTTGCTCTCAAATGTGTTTCTAGTTCTGCCGGCGCTGCCTCTGCTGGTCGTCTTGCTCGGGTACCTGCCCAACGCCGGCGACCTTCCGGTCGCGATCGTTCTCAGTGCTCTGGGCTGGGCCTGGGGGGCGCGGGTGCTCCGGGCTCAGACCCTGGCTCTGCGCAACAGCGACTATGTAGCGGCAGCGCGAGAGACCGGCGAGCGGATCTGGCGCATATTGCTGTTCGAGATCCTGCCCAACGAGGTGAGCGTCATCGCCGCTAGCTTCGTGGGCACCGTCCTCTATGCGATTCTGACCTCGGTCGCTCTGTCGTTCATCGGGGTTCTCAACACCTCCCAGTGGAGCCTGGGGACCATGCTCTACTGGGCCCAGAGCCAGAGCGCGATCCAGACCGGCGCGTGGTGGTGGTACGCCCCCCCCGGCATCGCCGTCGCCACGCTGGGGATGAGCCTGGTGCTGCTCAACTTTGCCCTCGACGAGCTTGGCAATCCCCGGCTGAGGGACGCTGGCCAACGCCGCACCGTTGCGGGACATCGCCGGTGGCCTGCGGACCCGACCCCTGTGCTGCGCGGAGACAACTGATGCAGGCAGGAGAGGCCATGACCGGCGCCGGCACCGCTGAACCCGTGCTCGCCATCCAGGACCTCTCGGTCAGCTACTTCTCCGGGGACAGGGAGGTCAGGGCAGTCCAGCACGTGGACCTGGAGCTCCGCCCGCGCGAAGTCGTCGGTCTGGCCGGGGAGAGTGGGTCGGGCAAGTCCACCCTGGCGCTCGGCGCCTGCCGGCTCCTGCGCCCCCCCGCCGTGATCACCGGGGGCAGCGTGGTCTACAAAGGGCGCCGGGTGGTTGAGGGAGGGCTCGATCTGCTCACCCTCACCCCGAGGCAGCTGCGCGCCCTGCGCTGGCGGGAGATCGCCCTCGTGTTCCAGAGCGCCATGAACGCACTCAACCCGGTCCTGCGCATCCGAGACCAGCTGATCGACGTGCTCGACGCCCACCTGGATCTGTCCCGGGACGAGAAGCGGGAACGAGCCGCCGGTCTGCTGGACCTGGTGGGCATCCCGCGGGCTCGGCTGAGGAGCTATCCGCACGAGCTGTCCGGTGGGATGCGGCAGCGGGTCATGATCGCCATGGCCCTGGCCGTCGATCCGGAGGTCGTGATCATGGACGAGCCCACCACCGGCCTCGACGTGGTCGTCCAGCGGGAGATCCTGCAGCACATCGTCGAGCTCCGCGAGCGGCTCGGCTTCGCGGTTTTGTTCATCACCCACGACCTTTCGCTCCTCCTCGACATCTCGCACCGGATCTCGGTCATGTACGCCGGGCACCTGGTGGAGGTCGGGCAGGTCGCTGAGATTCAGCGGCGTCCCGCCCACCCATACACAGTTGGCCTGCTCAACTCCTTCCCGAGTGTCCGGGGCCCTCGGCGGCAAGTCACCGGCATCCCGGGGTCACCTCCTGACCTGGGCAGCCTGGAGCCGGGCTGCCCGTTCATCCCGCGATGCGGCTTCGCGGCTCCGGAGTGCCGAGGGGTCGACATGCACCTGCTCTCGGTGCCGGGCTCGCCACCCAGCCACGTCACCGCCTGCCCGTTCGTCCTTCCCGGCGCGGCTCAGCCCAAGTTGCTCGAGCCTGCGGGGGAGCCGGGGTCCAGAACATGAACGATCTGGCCAGCGCTTCCACCAGCGCTCTCGAGCTAACTTCGGCGGCTGCCTTCCGGGGCCCGCTGGTGCTCGAGGCCCGGGGGCTATCCAAGGACTTCCGGCTCGCCCACGGCCTGCGTCGCGATCTGCTATCCGCAGCCCGCGACGTCTCCTTCGGACTCTATCGGAGCGCCACCGTTGCCCTGGTCGGCGAGAGCGGCTCGGGCAAATCCACCCTGGCCAGGTTGCTGGCGGGCCAGGAGAGGCCGACCTCCGGGCAGATTCTGCTCGACGGGCGCGCAGTGCAACCCTCGGTTCGGCGCCAATTCCGGGCCTACAAGCGAGACGTGCAGATGGTCTTCCAGGACCCGTTCGCGTCGCTCAACCCCGTCCACAGGGTCCGGTATCACCTGGAACGGCCGTGGCGCATCCATCACTCCCGACAGTCTGGCGCCAGCGTCAAGGCCGGCCTGGAGCAGCTGATGACCCGGGCGCAGCTGGCGCCCCCCGAGCTGTACCTCGACAAGTTCCCTCACGAGCTCTCGGGAGGCGAGCGCCAACGGGTGGCCATCGCCCGCGCACTGGCCGCCGGACCCCGGGTCCTGCTGGCAGATGAGCCGGTATCCATGCTGGATGTCTCGATCCGGCTGGAGGTCATGGGCTTGCTGGACGATCTGCGCTCCCGGCTCCAGCTGGCGGTGCTCTACATCACCCACGACATCGCCTCCGCGCGCTACTTCTCCGACGAGATCCTGGTCATGTACGCAGGCCAGATCGTCGAGCGAGGTCCGGCGGAGGACCTCACCCTGACCCCGGCCCATCCCTACACCCAGCTGCTGGTCGCCTCCGCGCCAGACCCCCAGAGCCCGATGGGGATCGCACGCGGGGCCGCCCCGCTGTCCACACTCGCTGGCAGTTCCCTGCCCGCGGTCGGCTGCCGGTTCAGCCATCGCTGTCCCTACGCCGATCAGCAGTGCCGTACCCAGACACCGGCCCTGCTTCCCATCAGCAGCAGCCGCGCCGCCAGCTGTTGGCACCTGGACGTGGCCGCGCCAGAGCTCCTGGCTGCGGGCCTCAGAGGGAGAGTGCCGCCATGAAGAACTGACTTCAGCAGTGATGGCACCTTCTCGACGAGCACTACGTGACGCTTTCGGCACAGCAATCCAAACAGGAGCAGATCATGATGAGAGTCTCAACAAGGAGCCGGCCAATCATGGCGGTGGCTGCCATGCTGGCCGCGACCGCCATGGCAGCCTCGACGGCGGCCTGCGCCAGCTCGTCCACCACCCCCAAGTCCACCTCATCCGGTTCGTCCAGTTCGGCCGTGCTCACCTCGTCCAGTTCGGCCGTGCTCACCNNTCCTCAGCCGTCACCCTCCTGGGTGCGACCTCGTTGGTCTATGAGCCGCTTCTGCAGTTCGACGTGGCCAAGCCGCCCGTCTACTACAAGTGGCTGGCCACCGGATACAAGTGGTCAAAGTCCGGCAAGTCAATCACGTTCACGATCCGGAGTGGCGTCAAGTGGTCCAACGGCAAGGCGTTCACCCCGGCCGACGTGGTATTCACCTACTTGCTGCTCAAGCGGAACCCGGGCATCAACACCACCGGCCTGCCGATCACCTCGGCGTCGAGTTCCGGCAGTGATGTCACCGTCAACTTCGCCAGCGCGCAGTTCTCAAACTTGCAGAACGTCGCCAGCGTCTACATCGTCCCCAAGGCGATCTGGAATTCGGTTGGCAACCCTGGCAGATACCTTGACAGCAACCCCATCGGCAGCGGTCCCTACACGCTGACCAGCTTCACCACCGGCGGGTTCACGATGCAGGCCAACGCGCAGTACTGGGGCGGAAAGCCCAAGGTTGGCAAGGTGGCGGTCCCGGTCTACGCCTCCAACAACACCGTGCTCTCGGCTCTGGAGGCGAACCAGCTGGACTGGGCGGGCAACTTCCTGTCCGGTTTGCAGTCCACCTTCGTGGCGCCGGACCCGACCCACCACAAGGTTTGGTTCGCCCCGGTCAACACCAACGCCTACTTTCCCAATCTGAAGGTCTGGCCGACCAACCAGCTGGCCGTCCGCAAGGCCATCAGCCTGGCCCTGAACCGGACCGCCATCAGCACCCAGGGTGAGGCCGGCCTCGAGCCGGTGGCGACGAACGCCAGCGGCATCGTGCTGCCGAACTTCGCAGCCCTTGAGGCACCCGCAGTGAAGGGCGCCAAGCTGTCGGCGAACCCCAACGCCAAGGCGGCTGACGCAGTGCTGGCAAAGGCCGGCTACACCCTGAAGGGCGGCTTCTACGCGCTCAAGGGGAAGGTCGTCGACATCACGATCACAGACCCGTCGAACTACTCGGACTATGCGCTGGACGACCAGCTCATGGCTACCGAGCTCAAGGCGGCGCACATCGACGCAGCGTTCGACGGACTGTCGGACAANNGCGGCGACTTCGAGGGCCTGAAGGTGCCGGCGCTTGACAAGGACCTGGCGAGCCTCGCGGGTGCGACGTCGAACGCGCAGCAGCTGAAGTACCTGACACCGCTCGAGACGTATGTCGCGAAGAAGCTACCGGTCATCCCGACCGTGTACGGCGCTGCGTTCGACGAGTACAGCACGGCGCACTTCACCGGCTGGCCGTCAGCGAGCAATCAGTATGAGTCCGGAAGCCCCAACACGCCGACCAATGAGGTCATCGTGTTGCACCTGAAGCCGGTCTCCTAACCCGACCGACGCCAAAGCCCCGC
>PKXE01000007.1:0-1865 GCA_003132265.1 Candidatus Dormiibacterota bacterium
GACTCGGTTTGTGAGAATCGAGGCGCGTAGAAAGGGAGATGGTCATGCCGACGGTGTACGCCGAGTTTCGCCGGCGGGCGGTTGCCCGGGCCCGCTTCGTGCCACCAGTGGGACAGGTGGCGGCCGACCACCTGCAGGTCCGTCTCAACCCCCTGTCGGCACCCCGCCGCACCCGCGCCCTGGCCGCCCCCTGCGACCAGCTCAACCAGACCGAGAGCCGCTATCCGGGCACCGACCTGGTGCTCCTCTACTCCGTCCTACAACTCCGCGGGATTGCGTGAATTTTAGGCCCATGGCCAGAGACCTGGACATGGGTGGGCAGTGAGGAGTAGTGACTTTGATGTGATCCTGCTTGATCGAGTGTGGGAGTTGACGGTGGTAATCTGAGAGTACTAAACTACTCGTTAATTTGATGCACTTGCGAACCAAGCGAATGGATCCCCACCCTTACTTCCTTCTCAGGCAGCTACTGGCTCGGAGCAGGGAGACAATTCTGGGGATTGTCGGCCGCGGGAGGCCGCACTCGATCCAGGGAACAAAGGAATTGGTCACGGCAGCTTCAGCGTCTGATGAGGTTGCCCGCGACATCGACTGCGCGGAATCTGAACCGGCGATGAGGTTTGAGCGCGTCCACGTCTAGAATGAACGCAGACCGGCGGAGCGTTGCGTCAACTATTCAAAACCCTGACTCCTACATGTATCAGCTGTCGCTCCAGAGGCATTAGGATGGTCGCTACGTCGACTGACGCTGCGCCGCACGTCCCGAGACCAGCGGTACGCTCTCCAGGAACTTCGGAGATGTCCTTTCTGGAGGCTATTCGCAGCGCACTCATCTCCGAAATGGAGCGCGACGATCGGGTGGTCATCTTCGGCATGGACGTGGGTAAGTTGGGCGGCGTGTTCCGAGTCACGCGCGGGCTCCAAGAGCGCTTTCCGAATCGCGTCTTCGATGCCCCTCTCGCCGAAGGCGCCATTGTAGGAGCGTCATTGGGAATGGCGATCGGAGGGCTCGTGCCGGTGGCAGAGATTCAGTTCCTGGGCTTCACGCATCAGGCCTTCCACCAGATTGGGCCCCAGCTGGGTCGCTACCGATCTCGCTCTCGGGGTCGCTTCCACGCCCAGGTCACGATTCGGGCGCCCTTCGGGGGCGGAACTCGTACGCCAGAATTCCACGGTGACTCCATCGAGTCCCAGTTCACTCAGACACCAGGTATAAAGATCGTTTGTCCGGCATTCCCCGATGATGCTAAAGGACTGCTCACCGAGGCTATCCGTGATCCAGATCCGGTTCTATTCTTGGAGCCGCAGAGGCTATACCGAGGACTCCGAGGCGATGTCCCTACTGGTGAGCACACAGTTCCATTCGGCCGGTCGCGCCTAGTCAGGTCGGGATCGGATCTGACCCTCGTGGCTTGGAGCGCTGCTGTACACCTTTGCCTCAAGGCCGCGCAGCAGCTGGAGAACGAAGGCGCGTCAGTCTCCGTGCTCGACCTTCGCACCCTCATTCCCCTCGATGTTGAAGGGCTTGTCAACGTGGTCAGCAAGAGCGGCAAGGCGGTTGTGGTCCACGAGGCTCCACTGACTGGGGGCTTCGGTGCCGAAATCGTGGCGACCCTCCAGCGGGAAGCGTTCATGTCCTTGGACGCTCCCGTTGAGCGGGTGGCGGCCCCGGACGTTCCTTATCCTCCCGGCAGCCTTGAAGACCACTTCCTTCCCTCCGTGTCCCGCATTCTAGCCGCGGCACGCAGAACTCTCGAGTTCTAGTCATGGAGACGCGCACGAAGATTGGCGAGGTACTGCCGTTAGCCGCTGAGTTTCCGTCCCTTCTGGGCGCCGACGGTAGCATCCGTGGCGATCCACCAATG
>PKXE01000007.1:1947-10140 GCA_003132265.1 Candidatus Dormiibacterota bacterium
GATCCGAAGCGGGACTGGATTGTGCCGGCTTCTCGGGAGCAGCCCGCCATGCTTCGGCACGGGTGGCCCTTGGGAAGCCTGTTCGCCGCCTACATGGGGCGTCTTAACTACGCTTCCATCCCCGCCGAAGTGAGGATGATGCTGCGCCAGCAGTCGATCGGGGCGCAAATGCCCCATGCCGCCGGCCTCGCCTGGGCCTTGAAGCTACGTGGGGTGGAGGGTGCCGTAATGGTGTATTGCGGGGACGGTGCGTCTTCGGAGGGTGATTTCCATGAGGGCTGCAACTTTGCTGGAGTGATGCGTGCTCCCTTGGTCGTGGTTGTCATTAACAACCAGTATGCAATCTCGACTCCGCTCGGCAAGCAGACGGCCGCCGCAAGCTTGGCCATCCGGGCGGCTGGCTACGGCTTCCCGGGAGTGGCGGTGGATGGCAATGACCTCTTCGCCGTGTATGCACTCTCGAAGCAAGCAGTCGACCGAGCGCTCGAGGGACGGGGGCCGACTCTGATCGAGTGCAGGACTTACCGTGTTGGCTTCCATAACACTTCCGACAATCCCAACGAGTATCGGGATGCTGCAGAAGTGCAGCTTGCGATCGAGAGGGATCCCATCGAACGCGTGCGGCGCTATGCGCTCAACGCGGGTCTCCTGTCAGAGGAGGAGCTCACAGCGACTCTCAAGGACATCGAGCAGGAGCTCGATATGACGTGGCGCCGGGTTGCGGCGCTACCCCGCCCGGGTCCTGATGCAGTCTTCGAGCACGTTTACGAAGAATTGCCGATCCGGGTACGGCAGCAGCGTGACGAAATCCTGGGTGCTGAGGAGTAGCTGTTGATGGTAGCGACTCGGGTAACAATGCCCCAACTCGGTGAATCCGTGCGTGAAGGGACGGTCGCGCAATGGCTAGTCAAATTAGGTGATTGGGTCGTGGAGCTCGAGCCTATGCTGGTGGTCGACACTGACAAAGTGAACGCAGAAGTTCCGGCTCCCGTCACTGGAACCCTGAAGGAGATCCTCGCCCAGGAAGGGGAGACGGTCTCTGTGGGCGCGGAGATCGCCGTCATCGAGGTAGAGGCAGGCACCGACGTGTCCAACGAGCGTCCATCATCCTCCGAAGGCGGGCCCGGGAAGGCCGCTGACACCGGGTTGATAGCATCTGAACCGGACGCAGTGACCAGTCAGCCCGACGACAGTCGCCAGCTATCCGCAGCCAACCCGGAGGCGCGGGACGCCATCACAGATGCCAGCAAGCAAGGGACTAGCAACTGGCGTCACTCGCCAGCGGTACGGAGATTCGCCGACAATGTGCACCTCGACATCTCTCAGCTCGTAGGCACGGGCGTTGGCGGTCGAGTGACCCGGAGGGACGTTCTTGTTGCCGTTGATGCTCGAGAGCACAGTGGAGCCGGCGGCCAGAGGGGGGCGACCTCTTCCCTGGCTCAGGTTCCGCCCGCTGCAGCGATACGTTCCCAAGGGCTGAGCGGTGACGAAGTCGTTCCCCTGAGCCGGATTCGTCGCCTCATCGCTGACAACCTGACTCGATCTAAGAACACCATACCGCATGCCTGGCAAACACAGGAGGTGGATATGGCAGGGGTTGTGGCCAACCGCAACGCCAACAAGGACAAGTTCCAGCAGCAAGAGGGCTTCTCGCTAACCTACCTACCTTATGTTGTGGCCGCGGCGACCGCCGGCTTGCGTGAGAACCGCCATGTGAACTCCACCTTCAACGGTGACCATATCCTGCTTCACCACGAGATCAACATTGGCATCTCGGTCGGCCTTGAGGACACCCTCCTCGTGCCGGTCATCAGGCACGCGGACGAGCTTTCCATGGCGGATATCGCTCGAGCGATCAACGACCTTTCCACACGGGCCCGCACCAAGAAACTGCGCCCCGACGACCTCGCTGGGGCCACCTTCACTGTAAACAATAGCGGAACCTTCGGTACCACTTTCAGCTACTCCATTATCAACCCGGGCCAAGCCGGCATTCTGACCATGGAGGCGATCATTGAGCGCCCCGTCGCGGTGAGCGGCCTCATCGGGATCAAGCCCATGATGTACCTCTGCTTCAGCCTCGATCACCGAGTGCTTGACGGGCTGCAAGCGGCCAGGTTCCTGCGAGCCTGCCGCCAGTGGCTAGAAGGGGTCACGGATGCGACTCCGATCTACTGATGGAGCACGCTTGCGCAGAGCCGCGTCGTCGGTTTGCTCATTCCTGTCGCTGTGGCGTCAGCCCCTTGGTGCCGCTATCGAGAGCAGGCCAAATGGGCCCCTTGGCGACGGCTAAGACGCTCTTCGGGAGGTAAGAGATGGAGAGGAACGAACCGGATGCAAACTCGGCGCCACAGCGCGCCAGCGTAGCCGGATGGCGCGGTAGGTTCTTTGAGGACTTCGAGGTGGGGGATATCTTTATGCATCCGCTAGGTCGGACTCTGACCGGCACGGATAATGCTTGGTTCACGCTTCTGACCCAGAACACTGCGCCTTTGCACTTTGACCGCTACTATGCGGCCCAGACCGAGTTCGGTCAGCCACTGGTGAACTCCTGCTTGACGCTAGCCCTGGTGACCGGTCAAAGCGTCACGGACATTTCCCAGAACGCGATGGCGAACCTGGCCTGGGATGAAGTCCGACTGCCGAACCCCGTTTTCGAGGGCGACACCATCTACTCGGAGTCGGAGGTGCTGGATATGCGAAAGTCCAAGTCCCGTCAGAACGTCGGCATTGTGACCGTCAAGACCACGGGCTTCAATCAGGACGGAAAGATTGTGATTACCTTCCGCCGCACCGTGCTGGTGTATCGGCGTGGACATGGGCCGAAGAGTGTAAGGCCGTCCCCGGCGGGAGCTATCCCATGAGCGCTACCACGACCACCAGCAGCCAGAAAACTCTAACGACGCTCAAGCGTCAGGTCGCCTCGGCCGTCGAAGCCGATGGCCCGGAGGCCCATCAGATCGACATCGACCGGCTTGTGTGGTTACATGCTCGCGTCGAGGTCGCGCGCGCGCTCAGAGAATGGGCTGAGAGTAGCAAGCACCCCCTGACAGGGGACCTAGCTGAGGTCGCGGAACTCCAGGCATTCTCGGCGCTTTCGCGGTTGACAGGCGAGGGCTTCCTGGACGCGGTGCAGATCTCTCGCCGGCTTGCCGACATCGCTGAGAGGTTGGAACCGCTGCAGGATGTGGGGGCCAGTGAAGCGCATCGTCTACTGCGATCCAGCCTGCGGGAGTTCGCTGACCGCGAAGTCAAGCCATACGCCAGCCGCATGCACCGGCAAGACGAAGATATTCCTGAGCACATCATCAAGTCGATGGCGGGTCTCGGGTTGTTCGGGGTCTCCATTCCGGCCGAGTACGGAGGCGCGCAGGTGACCCCGGATGTTAAGGCCATGCTGATTGCGACCGAGGAGCTCTCTCGAGCTTCACTGGCTGGTGCTGGCAGTCTGATCACCCGTCCAGAGATCCTAGTGCAGGCTCTGCTTCGAGGCGGTACCGAGAAGCAGAAGAGGCAATGGCTTCCAGCGATTGCGAACGGTGACAAGATGGTGGCGGTGGCCGTTACTGAACCAGACTGCGGCTCCGACGTGGCCAGTCTGTCGTGCCCGGCCAAGGAGCTACCTGATGGCGATTGGGAGATCACTGGTACCAAGCTCTGGTGCAGCTTCGCAGGTCGATCTGAGCTGGTGATGCTGCTCTGCAGGACAGGGCAGGCTGGGCACAGGGGTCTGTCGGCCTTCGTGATCGAGAAGCCTGCCTTCGCTGGCCACGAGTTCGAATACCGTCAGCCTGGTGGAGGCACTCTCATTGGTAAGGCCATTCCCACAATCGGCTATCGTGGGATGCACACATTCGAGCTTTCCTTCGACCACTTCCGAACTCTCGCCAGCTCCCTTATAGGAGAGGGGGAGGGGCTGAATCGAGGGTTTTATCTCCAGATGGAAGGCTTCGCCATGGGCCGGATTCAGACCGCCGGTCGAGCGGTGGGTGTGATGCAGGCGGCTTTCGAGGACACTCTGGCTTACACCAAGGACCGGGTGGTCTTCGGGCAGCCCATTTTCGCCAATGAACTAGCACGGTCGAAAGTGGGAATGATGGCGCTCTGGCTGCAAGGCAGCCGCCAGCTCAGCTATCTCGCCGCCAGGATGCTCGACGAAGGAAATGGGCAGACTGAGGCGTCACTGGCCAAGCTCTACGCGTGTCGGGTGGCTGAGTCGCTAACCCGTGAGGCGACCCAGCTGCATGGCGCGATGGGTTATAGCGAGGAGGCTGATGTCTCCAGGTACTTCGTCGATGCTCGGGTACTGGGCATTTTCGAAGGAGCCGAGGACGTTCTCTCCCTGCGTGTGATTGGGCGGGCACTCCTGCAGGAAATGGACTGAGATGGATGCCAGTCGTCCCATACTTGATGGGCTCACGATCGTCGAACTCTCTGCCTTCGTGGCAGCTCCGCTCTGTGGAACAACTCTAGCCTCGCTCGGGGCGGAGGTCGTCCGCGTAGACCCGCCCGGGGGTGGGCTCGACGCCAAGCGCTGGCCCCTCCACAAGGGAAGGAGCCTGTACTGGGCAGGGCTCAATCAGGGCAAGAAGTCGGTGGCTATTGACACTCACAGCAGGGCAGGCCAGGAGCTGGTGACTTCACTGATAGCGGAAGCCGGAATCCTCGTGACTAATCTGCCTGTACAGGGGTGGAACTCGTACGCTCGCCTCAAGGAAGTGAGACCGGATCTGATCATGGCAGTGTTGACTGGCAACCCGGACGGCTCGGCCGCGGTGGACTACACAGTCAATGCGGCCGTCGGCTTTCCCTTTGTGACCGGTCCGGAAGACGCCGTAGGACCTGTCAACCACGTCCTGCCTGCTTGGGACGCGCTGGCTGGCTATATGCTCGCGGTTGGTCTGATTGCGGCCGAGTTGCGGCGATCACGAACCGGTGAGGGACAGTACATCACCTTGAGCCTCACGGATATCGCGCTCTCCGTCATAGGTAATCTGGGCTTGATCGGCGAGGCCCAGCTCGACGACCAAGCTCGTGGCCGATTCGGTAACGAGCTCTATGGCAGTTACTCGCGCGACTTCAGAACCTCGGATGGCCGCTACCTGATCGTGGTTGCCCTAACTCCGCGTCAGTGGGCCAGTCTGGTCGACGCTATCGGGGTCCAAGAGGATATCAAGCGCCTAGAAGCCGAGCACGGAGTTGACCTCCGGTTGGAGGGGGACCGCTTCCAGCTTCGCAGGGAAGTCTCAGCACTGATCGACGGCTGGGTCGCGGCTCGGCCTTATGCGGAGGTCAAAGAGGTCTTGGACCGGAACCGGGTTCTCTGGGGGCCCTACCAAACGTTCAAGGAACTCGCGGCTAATGATCCGCGCTGCTCCACCGCCAACCAGCTCTTCCGTGAGATTGACCAACCAGGTATCGGTAACTACCTGCGCGCCTGCGCGCCCCTAGTCTTCAGCGCCTCCTCCCGGCTGCCCGCCATGCCATCACCGCTGATCGGGCAGGACACTGATGGGGTGCTGCGGTCATGGCTTGGACTCGGCGACGCCGACCTTGAGCGACTGGCCGGTGAAGGCGTTCTTTGCCGGGGCTAGCTTTTCTTGGTAGCGGGGTAACTATTCAGGTCAGCGATCTGAGGCGGCTGGCGGCTTGGAGAGGGGGGGAAGCAGGTGGCGTGGGGCGAGGAGCAGTGGCGGATGCGCTGACCGGAGCGCGGACGCTGATAGGAATGCGGTAGGGTTTCGACGAACCGGGCATCGTTGACCACCGGCGAGTAGGGGGTCACCAGATGCGGCTGGCCCTTGAACATGGTCCAGCAGGGAAGGTCGTCGTTGTAGCAGTCGACGTCGTAGACGAAGCCGCCCTCCTCCACCACGAGCTCCCGAGGATTGGTACTCATCTCCCGGCAATACCAGCCGCGCGGCCGATGGCCAGTAGTGGCTGTGATGGATTTCACCGCACGGGCTATCGCTTCCCTTTCTTCATCCCGATTCATCTCGAAGTGGTTGCTCCAGCGGTATCCGTGCCCAGCCGCCTCGTCTTCTCGCTCGGTAAGCTTGCGGGCGACCGCAGGGTTGCGTTCCAGCGCCACCGCGGCCGCCAGGCAGGGGATGGGGACGCCGGCCGCGGCGAACACCCGAAACAGCCGCCAGATTCCTGCTCGCGAACCGTACTCGTAGGCGGACTCTATGGCGACGTCTCTTTGTGCTTCCACCTCGGACGGCAGTTCGCAGAGGTCCTCGTTGACGTCGTCTCCCATTGCCTAGGTCTGTTCGGAGCCCTCCTCGTAGTTCACCACGAGTCGGACCGCCGCTCTCACGTCGTCCTGCCAGTGGATCTTCGGAGGCTGCTCGCACTAGCCGACAAGCTCACGCGGAGGCCCATCCACAGACAAATCGTGGGTGGCGAAGAACTGAGAGTTAAAGGGTCCAGCCATCAGAAAACCTTCAGACAGACATTGTGTCGCGCTGGCGACGTCCGCACGGCCCGTGGGCCCGCGGAATGCGCACAGTCCGATGGGAGCCAGCCTCGAGCAGCCGAGTGCTGGTCCGGTCACCTCAGTAGGACCGTGGCAAGCCGAGGATGTGTTCCCCGATGTAAGACAGAATAAGGTTGGTGGAAATCGGAGCTACCTGGTACAGCCGTGTCTCCCTGAATTTGCGTTCCACATCGTACTCGGTAGCGAACCCATATCCGCCTAGGGTCTGGAGGGCGACGTTGGCGGCTTCCCAGGAGGCGTCGGCAGCCAGGAGTTTGGCCATGTTGGCCTCTCCGCCGCAGGGCTCGCCTTCGTCAAACAGGTGAGCAGCCTGCCACCGCATCAGATCGGCGGCCTCGGTGGCCACGTGGGCCCTGGCGATCGGGAACTGAATCCCCTGGTTGCGTCCGATCGCCTGACCAAAGACACTTCGGTCTCGTGCATAGGCCGTCGCACGATCTACGAACCATCGACCGTCACCGANNAGGTGGTCGAAGAAGAGCTCGTTGGTTTGGTGGTTGACCATGGTTTCCAACGGTTTGATCAACAGGCGGCTGGGATCACAATCCCGAATATCGATGAGGAACAAAGAGAGCCCAGCCGATCTGCCTCCGTCTTCGTCACGGGGAGCCGTGCGGGCCAAGAGCAGCAGCAAGTCAGAGTGCTGGGCCCGCGAGGTGAACACCTTTTGGCCGTTGACGACAAAGGTCTCATCGTGGTGCGTCGCCGTCGTCTGCGTGCGCGTCGAGTCGCTTCCTGCACTCGGCTCCGTGACCGCAAAGGCCTGGAGTCGGAGCTCCCCACGGGCGATGCTCGGCAGGTACTGCTGCTTCTGGCTGTCCGACCCGTGCCGAAGCACGGCCGCCATGATGTACATCTGGGCGTGGACTGGAGCCGAATTGCCTCCGCTGCGATTGATCTCCTCGACGATGATCGAGGCTTCGCTAACGCCCATCCCAAGACCGCCGTACTGGACGGGAATCAGAGCCCCGAGATAACCGGCGTCGGTCACCGCTTGCACAAACTTCTCGGGGTAGCGGCGTTGCCGGTCCACCTCTCGCCAATACTCGCTGGGGAAGCGCTCGCAGAGCTGCCGCACTCCACCGCGTAGATCCGAGTACCGCGTGTCGCCCGACCGGGAGACCGGGAGCGGTGGGATCATCTGAAGCTAATCGGGCAGGGGAGTCCCTGCTGCTCTGCCCGCCCGACGCTGCCATCTGCCCATCTCGTTACCCTGGCAGGCAAGTTGATCAAAAATCCAAAGTCAACCATGACAGTGTTGATCCTCACGGGGTGCCCCTGGGGTCGGGAACAACTCGGTCTTTCCCAGGTAGAGTGCAGATGGCCGTAAGCCTAGCAGGGTGTTGAAGTGGGACAGAAGTAGGGCAATCCCGCTTGGGCGGCGGTCTGTGCGGCACACAAAGGTTCTTTCGGAGTGCGGCGGGGCCAGTAGAGAGCTCCGCCCGCCCCTCTCGGATCCTCATCCAGTCATCTTTGCCTCGTTTTCAAGTGGGTACCGCCGCGAGGTTGCTCATCCGGACCAGATTGAAGGCCGCTGCGGTGACCTCAGCCTAGAGCCGGTTGCGCTCCACCCCCAGGTAGCGCGGCTTTCGGCCACCTCCCACGGTCGTGGCCCAGCCGAAGATCTCCTCCACGCGCTTACGCCGCCGCTGGCTCACTAGGTGCCCGGGTGGTCGTGGACAGCTTGGTCGGCT
>PKXE01000045.1 GCA_003132265.1 Candidatus Dormiibacterota bacterium
CTGTCGATGCCCACGGCGAGTCGCGAACATTCAGGAGCTGAGGTTCGCCAGGCCTCGCCTGGCGAACCTCAGGGTCGGTCAGACCAGGTGAGCGGTCGCGATAAAGCCCTGCCGGGCTTCCTCAGGCGATGGGGGCGTTTGCCCGGCGTGCTTTGCGGACATGTGTTCCTCGACCATCTCCGGCGTCGCCTGACCCATAAAGCCGTCGACGGCAGCCTCTTTGTTCTCCCCCTCCGCCTGGTACGCATCACCACAACTGCAGGTCATTTCGTACTTTGCCACCTGAGCTCCTTTGCGCTTTCGCCCGGGGCCACTGAACCCCGTCTATCTATACGACGAACGGAAGGCCTTCCAATTCGACAGGCCAGCGAGATTGGCTTCTCTCAAGGACACGGCGACCCTCCTTCAACCCCGTCTAGGAGCCGCGCTCCAGCTTGACGATCCTCTTCTCCAGATCCTCGACCTTCTTGATCAGCTCGGTGACCAGCTCCTCCGCCAGGTTGACGTCCGCCGCGACGTCGGCCCGAAACTCGTCTTCCACACGCGCCACGAACTTTTTCGGGGCTGCATCTGAATCGCTCACGGCCTACCCTCCTAGAACGCTCGACCGCGAGTGTAGGCAGCTAGCCAGGGCTACGGGCTCACCCTCGACGAGATTGCGGCTAGGCTGCTCGAGCCGCGAGGCTGACCTGGCCGCCTACCTCGAGGTCAAGAGGGAAGGACGCTAGGGGGACCCCGGCCAGCGGTTGAACCCCGATTCAACGAACTGGTCTCCGCACACTTTGAGTAGCGAGTCCCCGAGGTCAACCTCTGCTACCGAAGTGGACGGCTACGGCCATGCTGTAGCGCCTGACTCCGGATCAGGTAATCGGAGGTTCGAATCCTCCCGCCCCAGCCGACGCCGCTTAGCCTGGACCCGTCGGTGCTCGGGATGGAAGCGATAGATGAAGGCCTCCATTAGCAGCACCCCTTTGGTCCGGCAGGCGTCGACCATGAGACGGACCTGCTCGCTGCTCAGGGCCAGGGGCTTTTCGCAGAGGATTGGTTTGCCGGCGGCTGCCGCCTTCACCGTCAACTCCGCATGGAGGCGGTTGGACAGCGGGTTGTAGATGGCGTCTATGTCCGGGTCTTGCAGCAGCTCGTCGTACGACCCGTAGGCCCCGGGGATTCCCAAGGTGCCAGCCACCGCCTGGGCTCGCCCCAGGTCTCGGCTGGGGATCGCCGCCACGACCCCGTTCCTGGAGCGGCTGGCTCCCGGGATGAACCGCTTTACCGCAATGTTGGCGGTACTGGGAATCCCCCAACGCACCTGCTCAGGCACCGAAACCCTCCCTCTTCCCGCGCTCAGTAGAACTCGCCCAAGTTGACAGCGCTGACCAGCTCCTGGTCTCTAGCCAGCCGGCGCAAGTTTCTCGCAGAAGAGCCAACGATCCGCTCGTTCTCGTGGACTGAGAGGGAAGCCGTGTGGGGGCTCATTACCACGTTGGGTAGGGTCCAGAGCGGGTTGTCTGTGGGGAGCGGCTCGGGATCGAAGACGTCGGGAACCGTTCCGGCCAACCGTCCATCGATCCGTATGATCGCTCGTATATGACGGAACGCGAGAATCGACAGGAACTTCTGCAGGGACTTCCGGACCCGCTGGGCCAGGACTTGCAGCGCTTGGGCTCCATGCTGGACGCCGTCGTCACGGAAGCAGATGGGCCGAGCCTCTTAGCGGACGTGGAGCGGCTCCGCCGCGCCACCGTTGACCTTCGTCTTAGTCGTGGCCAAGAGGCTATGGCACTCCGGCAGGAGGTTGTAAACATCGTCGACAGCTTCGAGTTCGGCCGAGCTGAGAAGGTGGCTCGAGCGTTCACTGTCTACCTTCAGTTGGTCAACCTCGCCGAAGAGCGCCATCGCGACCGAACTCTGCGCCACCGCGATAGCGCGGCTGAGCCGATCCGCGAGTCGCTCGAGGAGACCGTGGCGTCTGTGCGGCGGAAGTCCGGTGAGGGCGCGCTTCGCGAACTCTTGGCTCGACTCGAGGTTCATCTGGTGCTTACGGCGCATCCCACCGAGGCGCGGCGCCGGGCTGTGGTGGACGCTTTGAGGCGGATCGGGCTGCTCTTGGAGCAACTCGATGGGCCACCGCTTGCCTCTGCGGGCCGGGCTGAGGCGGAGCGGCGACTGTACGAGCAGGTCACCATCCTGTGGCGGACGGCCCAGCTGAGAAGCACGGATCTGACCCCGGTGGACGAGGTCCGCACAGTTGTTGGAGTCTTTGATGAGACGCTTCGCGACGTGGTGCCCAGGCTGTACCGGAAGCTTGAAGGGGCGCTCGTGGGCGTGCAAGCGGTAGGGACCCAACCTCCCGGGTTTCGGACCTTTCTGCGATGGGGGACTTGGGTGGGAGGCGACCGCGATGGCAATCCCAACGTGACCGCCGCGGTCACGGCGACGGCGCTGGACATTCAAGCGGACCATGCCCTCCGGGCGCTCGAGAACGACACCCGCCGAATCGGACGCTCACTGACCGTGTCAGAGGAGTCGACGCCCCCAAGCAACGGCCTCGTCGCAGGGCTGGTCCGGGACCGATCCCGTTTTCCCGCCGCCGCCAAGGAGATACTCACCCGCGCACCGCGGGAGCCGCACCGCCAACGCTTATTGCTCATGGCTGAGCGTCTGCGAGCGACCCGTTTGCACCAACGAGGCGCCTATCTCGGCGTTGAGGAATTCCTCGAGGCCCTGCGGGAAGTCCAGCGATCACTGGCTGCTGCGGGCGCCGGCCGCATCGGATACGGCG
Organism: Candidatus Dormiibacterota bacterium; assembly: GCA_003132265.1. Lineage (GTDB taxonomy): Bacteria > Chloroflexota > Dormibacteria > Aeolococcales > Bog-877 > Bog-877. The sequence goes on from PKXE01000045.1 coordinate 2,783, forward strand.
AACTTCAGCAGCTGGTATGGCAGGCAGAGACGTTCGGCTTCACCCTCGCGGCCATGGAGGTGCGTGAGCACGCGGACGTTCTAAGGGCGGTCGCGGCCGAGCTGCTTGGAGACGCTCGTCCGGATGCGGCGGCGCTCGATGCGTTGAGTCGGCATGGGTGGCCTGAGGGCGTCGAACCGGCTTCCGACCAGGCGCGCGAGGTGTTAGGGACTCTGCGGGTGATTGAACGGATCCAGGCTCGATGGGGCATCGAGGCCTGCGACCGGTACGTGGTCAGTTTCACCCGCCGCGCCGCCGATCTAGCCGCGGTGCCCGCGCTCGCCCGCCTGGCGGTCCCGGCCGGTTCGCTGGTTCTGGACGTTGTCCCGCTCTTCGAGTCCCGCTCCGACTTGGAGGCAGCTCCCGATGTGTTGGAGTCCTTGTTCCAGCTTCGCGGCTGGCAGGACCAGTTGGAGCGGCGAGGGCGCCGTGTGGAGGTCATGCTCGGATACTCCGACTCATCCAAAGACGCTGGCTTCCTGGCCGCAAACCTTTCCCTCTACCGGGCACAGATGGCCCTGGTCGCCTGGGCTCACGACCACGAAATCAGCTTGACCCTGTTCCATGGGCGCGGCGGCGCTCTGGGCCGCGGGGGTGGGCCGGCGGGCCGCGCCATCCGAAGTCAGGCGCCAGGGTCTGTTGCTGGTCGGTTCAAGGTGACAGAGCAAGGCGAGGTCGTCTTCGCCCGGTACAGCAATTCAGCCATCGCCCTGCGCCATCTGGAACAGGTCACCAGCGCAGTGCTCGAGGCCTCTACGCGGGAACACGAGGCGACCGAGGCGGACCGGGCGGAGTCCTTCTCGCCTGAGGCAGCAATGATGGCGGCGGCCTCGGAGGGCGCCTATCGCGCCCTCGTCGAAACCACTGGGTTCCCCGAATTCTTCGCTGCAGTCAGTCCACTGGAGGAGATTGCCCGCCTGCGAATCGGGTCTCGCCCGCCGCGACGCGGCGGTCCCCCTGGTCTGGACGGTCTGCGGGCGATCCCTTGGGTGTTCGCTTGGTCCCAGACTCGCTGCAATCTACCGGGCTGGTACGGTCTGGGCCGCGGGCTCGAAGCGGTTGCCGAGCGCTACGGAAGCGGGCGACTGGGAAAGATGCACGAGGAGTGGCCCTTCTTCCGTTCTCTGCTGGAGAACGCTGAAATGAGTTTGGCCAAGGCGGATCCCATGATCGCCGGACTGTATCTCGACCAGGGCCACAGGCCTGACTTGGTGACCTTGATTCGCGAGGAGTTCCGTCGCACCCGCCGGCAGGTAAAGGAGGCCACGGGGCATGACCGCATGCTCTCGGTGCACCCCGTGCTGCGTCGGGCTGTGGACCTGCGGAATCCATATGTGGATGCCCTCTCCTTCCTCCAGCTCCGCTTCCTCAGAGAAGCGCGGCGCCAAGAGCAGCAGGGAGCCGATGGCGCACGGCTCCTCGACGTTGTGCTGCAGACCGTGAACGGTGTGGCCGCAGGCTTGCAGAACACAGGGTAGGGGCCCGGCACACAAGAAGAGCCGTCTGGGCTTGACCCGGTAGGACGGACCACCATGATGTGGGGGCGAACCCCACAGACGAGGTCCGGACGGCTTACCCATGGATTCAGGTCAGAGCAACGGTCTGGCTCAGTTCGATATGGAATCCGCGAGGGAACGGCGCCCACTCCTCCCACTCGTTTCTGTGCGCCAGCACCACACGTCTGCCGGCTACTCGCGGGCCTCGTCGAGGATCCGCCGGAACGGCTCGCCCGACCGAACCACGGT
>PKXE01000064.1 GCA_003132265.1 Candidatus Dormiibacterota bacterium
TCGGTCATCGAGGAGGCGGTCAGCTCGGTGTGCACGTACCCCGGCGCGACCGCGTTGCAGGTGATGTTGCGCGACCCCAGCTCCTTGGCAACCGACTTGGTCAGGCCCACCAGCCCCGCCTTGGCGGCGGCGTAGTTGGCCTGGCCAGGATTGCCGCCCAGCCCGACGATCGAGCTGATGTTCACGATCCGGCCCCAGCGGCCTTTGAGCATGTGCGGCACCACCGCCTTGGTCACGTGGAAGGCGGCCGAGAGGTCGGTGCGCAGCACCTGGTCCCAATCGTCGGCGGTCATCCGCAGCAGCAGGCGATCACGGAGCATGCCGGCGTTGTTGACCACCACGTCGAAGGGCCCGGCCTCGGCCACCAGCTTGGCGACCTGCTGGGGATCCCCGACATCGGCGCCGAAGGCCGTGGCGTTGCCGAGCGCTTGGGCGGTGGCCTCGGCGGACTCCTGGTCCGAGCGGTAGTTGATCACCACCCGGGCGCCCATCTCAGAGAGCTCGCGAGAGATGGCGGCCCCGATGCCCTTGCCGCCACCGGTGACCAGCGCCGAGCGGCCGGAGAGGTCCAGGTCCACGCTACTCGGCGCCTTCGACCAGGAGCTCGTCGGCGTTCCAGGTCGCAACTCCCGGCATGTGCTTGGCGGCGAGGCTGGCCAGCACCCGGCCGGGGCCGAGCTCGACCACGGTGGCGACCTTGAGCGCCTGGATGGAGGTCATGGTGCGGGCCCAGTGAACCGGCCTAAGCAGGTGTCCGCTCAACTCGGAGCGCAGCGACCGAACGGTATGGATTGCCCGGCCGGTGCCGTTGGCGATCAGGGGAATTCGGGGAGCTCGTAGCGGCAGCGCCCGAACCGCCTCAGCCAGCTTGGCCGAAGCCCTGCCCATGAGCGGGGAGTGGGCGGCCAGAGGAATCTCCAGCAGCAGCACCCGCCGGGCGCCGGCCTCGTTGGCCAGGCGCTCGGCCAGCGCCACCGCACCGGCCTCGCCGCTCAGGATGAATTGGTCCGGAGCGTTGAAGTTGGCCAGCCAGATCCCACCCGCCGCGCCGGCCGCGATCCGGATCTGCTCGACCTCGGACTCCAGCAGTCCGACGATGGCCAGCATCTTGCCGGGGGTGGACATCGCCGCATCCGCCATCAGTCGGCCCCGCTCCCGGACCAAGAGCAGCGCCGCTTCCCAGGAGATGGCCTCGGCCGCCGCACAGGCGGTGATCTCGCCCATGCTGTGGCCGGCCACTACCCCAACCCCGTCCATCCCGAATCGGTCCCGGTAGGCCTCGAAGGCGGACCAGCAGACGGCCATCAGGCAGGGCTGGAGGTTTTCGGTTAGGCGCAGCTCCTGGTCAGGCCCATCGAAGCAGAGCCGCCGAACCGGCATCTCCAGGATGTCCTGGGCCCTGGTCAGGACCTTGTCCGCAATGGTGGAGATGGCGGCCAGCTGCCGGCCCATCCCGGCGTGCTGGACCCCTTGTCCGGGGAAGAGCAGGCCAACCGGCTGGGTGAGGGTGATGGACGGCGCCTTGCCGATGACGCTGGTCGAGGTCATCCGTCGGCGGTGGCGGGATGAGCCAATAGGAAGGTCCACAGGTCCCCGACCTTCTTCATGTGCTCCAGCTCCTCTTCGGGAAGGGAGACGTGGTAGCGGTCCTCGATGGCCATGATCAGCTCGACGATGTCGAGCGAGTCCGCCGCCAGGTCCTTGGCGAAGCTGACATCCAGCTGGACCTGGTCCGGGTCCACTCCCAGGATGTCAGCGGCCAGCTTCTGCATCTCGGCAAAGTCCAGGGTGCTCTGGTCGGCGTCGTTGGTGGATGGTTCGCTCACGGGCTGACCTCCTGGTTTTGGCTAGGCCACAACTCGGCCCAGTGCCAGGCACGCGTTGTGCCCGCCGAAGCCGAAAGAGTTGGAAAGGGCGATGTCGATGCGCGCCGGACGGGCCACGTTGGGCACGTAATCGAGGTCGCAGTCCGGGTCGGGGTGCTCCAGGTTGATGGTGGGCGGAACCACGTCCCGGGCGATGGCCAGCACGCAGGCAGCCGCCTCCAACGCTCCGGCGGCCCCCAGCAGGTGGCCACTCATCGACTTGGTCGAACTGATCGGGATCTGGCTGGCCCGGGCTCCCAGCGCCTGCTTGATCGCCAGCGTCTCCGCCAGGTCGCCCAGCCCGGTCGAGGTGCCGTGGGCGTTGATGTAATCGACGTCCTCGGGGCCGATCCCGGCCTTGCGCATGACCGCCCGCATGGCCCGGGCGGCGCCCTGGCCGAGGGGGTCGGGGGCGGTGAAGTGGTACATGTCGGCAGTCGAGCCACAGCCCAGCAGCTCGGCCCAGATCCGAGCTCCCCGCGCCCGAGCGTGCTCCATCTCCTCCAAGACCATGATCACCGAGCCCTCGCCCATGATGAATCCATCCCGGTTCAGATCGAAGGGACGGGACGCGCCCGGGGGATCGTCATTGCGCTTGCTCATCGCTCCCAACTGACAGAAGGCTCCCATCAGCAAGGGGGTTATGGGTGCCTCCGCCCCCCCCGCGATCATCGCCACCGCGTCCCCGCGGCGGATCACCTCCGCGGCGTCGCCCAGGGCGTGCCCGCTGGAGGCGCAGGCGCTGACCACGGCGTAGTTGGGGCCCCCGCAGCGGAGCTCGATGGCGATTAGCCCGGCAGCGATGTCGGTGATCATCATCGGGACCATGAAGGGGCTGATCCGGCTGATCCCCCGGTCGATCAGCACCTGGTGGCCGCGCTCGATCTCCTCCATCCCCCCGGCCCCGGAGCTGACCACCACGCCGACGTCGTCGGGGCCCATCTCCTCAGGCTTGAGGCCGGAATCCGCCAGCGCCATCCGAGCGGCGGCCAGCCCGAGCCGGCAGTAGCGGGCCACGTGGCGGGCGGTCTTCCGGTCCATGTACAGCTCGGGCTTGAAGTCGTGGACCTCGCCCGCGATCCGGGTCGGATACTCGGAGGCGTCAAACTGAGTGATGGTCCCGATCCCAGATCGGCCCTTGGTCAGGCTGTCCCACACGGCCTCGATTCCAGTTCCGATCGGGGTGACCATCCCCATCCCGGTGATCGCCACCCGCACCCGCGCCTGACCGTTCTCACTCACTATCAGCAATCTTACGGACAATATGTGCGGAGACGCATCGGCCC
>PKXE01000151.1:0-137 GCA_003132265.1 Candidatus Dormiibacterota bacterium
AAGCGAGCGCGATCGGACCGGCGAGGGACCCGTTCGCCGCTCCTAGCACCGCCACCGCGGCAGCATTTCCCTCCAGCCTATGGACCGGGAGGGAGGGGGCGGTCATGGCCAGGGGGGCAGGCTGGACGCGGGCAGCG
>PKXE01000151.1:203-4916 GCA_003132265.1 Candidatus Dormiibacterota bacterium
CTCGACGTCGTCGCGGTAGATGTCGTAGGCGGCTTGGTACTCCATAACCCGCGCCACCTCGGACACGAACGACTCGTCGTAGCCTGCCCGTCGGAGCAAATGGAATCCTAGTTCCATCCCACTCGCGATGCCACCCGCGGTAATGATCCTGCCGGCGTCGACGACCCGCGCCCGACTGATTCGGCAAGCGGGCGCGATCGCCGCGAGTCGATCGATGGGCACCATGCCCCGGCCGCTCGCCTCCTGCGCATCCGGTTCCTTGCGGTTCGTGGCAGCGAGGCCGTCCAGCAAGCCCATGGTGCCGTAGATCCACGATCCGGTGCACACACTGGTGAGCAAAGTACTAGTCGGAAGGCTGGTGATGAACTCATGCAGGCGACCGTTGTGCAATTCTTGGCGAGTGCCCGCTCCCCCAGGGATCACGAACGCGTCCATCGATGGCCGGTCACCAAAGGCATAGTTGGGAAGAAGAGTAAGACCGGCCTGAGCCTGGGTTGGCCGCATCGCCTCCGCGACCAGAAACACGTCCAATTCGGGATCGTACCGGCGCGCCACGGAGAACACCCCGTACGGCGCAGCGAAGTCGATGATCTCGACGTCCTTGAATACGTAGATGCCAAGCCGGAATCCCNNGAGGCAATCCCGGCCGACTCGGGAGGAAGGGATCGTCACGCCGCGCGACGCGAAACCAGAATCCGCCGCCTCCTCAAGACGACCAGCCGGCTATGCCACGAGCGTGGGGTTGAGGCGGTCAGCTAGGACGACGNNACTCACCAAGTACCGGAATGAGCGCGACCTGCACGGGACGACCTGACGGGAGGAGGCGCGTGCCCTGGCTGGCGGAAACGGCTTCCAGCGGCTGCGGTGCCCCGTCCTTCTCCGCTACGGAGCCCACGACGAGCAGCATCACCAGGCGGTGGTATGGCGCACCGTGCTGACCGAGCTGGCACCAGGACGGCGCGCTGCCGGCACTCCGCACCGAGCCCGATAACTGCGACCGGCCCGGCAGCGCATCGCGGTACCACCGCCCCGACCGTCTCCCCAACTCACATCCCTACCAGCCGAACACCCCAAGCGGTGGTGTGAGACCGGCCCGGGGCCAGGCGGATGACTCCGTCGCCGCTCTGGAAGGCGTTGGGGGGACACGTCATCGGCTCGGTACCGAGACCCTGACGCTGGCGGGGCAGGCTCAGGGTGTCCCCGGTGTAGATCTGGATGATTGGGTACTGCGGGTCCACCCACAGTTCGGCAGTGCCGCCGTCCGGGGCGGCCAGCCGCGCCCACGCCCGCCCGTCCCGATCCCGGGCCAGGTCGGTGAAGGCGAAGTCGACTTTCTGGTCACCAAGCCGCTTGCCAGTTCGGAAGTCAAAGGCAGTCCCTTCGACGGCCTCGGTGCCAGTTGGCAGCTGCCGCGCCTCGTCGGTCAGGATGCGCGTCTCGGCGTCGAGGTACAGGATGCAGTCGTCGATCAGGCCAGCCCCCGGCGACAGATAGGGGTGCTGGCCAGAGCCGTAGGGACAGGCGCGGTCCCCCAGGTTGGCGGCCGTCGTCGTGACGGTGAGGCCGTCCTCGCTCAACTGGTAGTCCACCTGCAGGTCCAGGGTGAACGGGTAACCCATCAGCGGGTAAAGCCGGGTTGCCATGATCACCCGACTCTCCGTGTGCTCGGCCACCCGCCACGACCGCCAGTGCAGGAACCCATGGATCGCAGTGTGTTTGTCGGGCTCGCTGAGCGCCACCTGGAATTCCTCGTCGTCGAAGCGGTAACGGCCGTCTGCGAGGCGGTTGGGCCAGGGGATGAGCGGGGCGCCATGAGCCCCGTCGCACACGGAAGTGCGGGGATACGGGTCCAGAACTGGTCGGCCTCCCACGACGTACTCCCGCACGCCACCGCCTACTTCGACGATCGTCGCGCGCTGGTGGCCGCTTCGGATCTCAAGCTGCTGGCCCGACGGTGGGACCGCCATGGTTCTCCTCCCTGCAGATCGCTGGATCGAGGGTCAAAAACCGCCGATCGGAAAGCGGTCCCGGCTCACGACGGGCATCCAAGACCGCTGCAGGACGCTCGGGGGGCGCCCTCGGCCAGGGCCTGGGTGAAGCCCTCGTAGATGATCGACTTGAGGTCCGACACCGGCCGTCGCTGGGTTTCGACCGGCTCCCCGGTGATGCCCAGCAGGCCGGACTTGAACGAGGCCCAGTGGTCGAAGGGCAGCAGGTACCGCGGTGGGCCGCCGAGCACGCTCATGCCAGCGCCGCTTGGGGCAGGCCATCCTTTAGGGATTCGATGACCCAGTCCGCCCCGCCTTCGCGCAACTGCTCGGCGTTGAAGTTGTGGCTGGCGACGCCCACGCAGGCAATCCCGGCGGCATGGGCGGCGTCCGCGTCGTGGGGGGTGTCTCCCACCACGACACAGCGTTCGGGCCCGAGCTCGGCGCCGAAGACCAGGGCAGCTCGGCGCAGAGCGATCCTGGTCACCTCAGCCCGGTCGCTGGAATCCGAGCCGTAGCCTCCAAAGGAGAAGAACCGGTTGAGCTTCCCCCGGTGCATCTTGATGTGGGCGGCAGCCTCCAGGTTGCCAGTGACCAGGCCCAGGAGGTAGCCCTCAGCCAGCAGCTTGGGCAAGAGCTCGGCCACGCCGTCCAGCACCTGGTAGTGCTTGGATTCGCGAACGGTCTGGTGCAGGTAGTGGAGGCGGCGTTCTAACAGCTTGGAGAACTCGGCTGGCGCCGGCTCGCGGTGCAAGACGGCTTCGAAGGTCTTGCGACCTACGTCGGGGTCCGTCATGCCGGTGTCGGTGAACTTGCCGATGTCGGCGGGGATTCCGTAGAGCTCGTCGAAGGCCAGCCGCCACGAGTCGGCGCCCGCTCCCCCGCTGATGATGAGGGTGCCATCGACGTCGAAGAGGATCGCCAGCCGATGCGGAACCTTGGTGCTCATTCGGCTGGCTTCTCCGCGTGACCGCCGAACTGCTGGCGCATGGCCGAGAGGACCTGGTTGGCGAACAGGTCCAGGTCCCGGGATCCAAAGCGGGAGAAAAGCGCGGTCGTCAGGACCGGGGCGGGCACTCCTTCCTCGATCGCAGCAATCGCCGTCCAGCGCCCCTCGCCGGAGTCCGACACCCGACCCGAGAACTCCTCCAAGGTCGGCGACTGCAACAAGGCAATGGCGGTGAGGTCCAAGAGCCAGGAGGCGATCACGCTGCCCCGCCGCCACACCTCGGTCACCTCCGTCAAGTTGATGTCATAGCGGTAAAACTCCGGGTCGTCCAGCGGAGCGGTTTCGGCATCGCCACTGCGCTGGACGGAGCCAGCGTTGGCATTCTTCAAGATGTTGAGGCCCTCGGCGTAGGCCGCCATCGCCCCGTACTCGATCCCGTTGTGGACCATCTTCACGAAGTGGCCAGCTCCGTTGGGACCACAGTGGAGGTAGCCGTGCTCGGACGGGGCGGGCCGGCCCTTACGACCCGGGGTGCGGGGAGCGGCGCCCACTCCGGGGGCAATTGACGCGAAGATGGGGCGCAGCCGGTCGACCACCTTATCCTCGCCACCGATCATCAGGCAGTAACCGCGCTCCGCGCCCCATACCCCGCCACTGGTTCCGACGTCCACGTGGTGAATGCCCAGCTTGGCGAGGGCCTGGGCTCGGGCGATGTCGTCGCGGTAGTGGGAATTGCCCCCATCGATGACCACGTCGTCGGCGTTCATCCGGGCCGCCAGTTCTCTGACGGTCTGGCCGGTGACCTCACCCGCAGGGACCATGACCCACGCAGCCCGGGGCCGCTTGAGCTTGGCCACGAAATCGTCGAGGGAGGAAGCTCCAGTTGCTCCGTCGCCCTCCAGGGCCTTTACGGATTCGGGGTTGACGTCGAAGACGATGCATTCGTGGCCGGCCTTCATGAGTCGCCGGACAAGGTTGGCGCCCATCCGGCCCAACCCGACCATTCCTAATTGCATGACCTGTCTACCCTCCTTCGATCTGAATTGCCATCAGCCCTTCCAGCCACCACGGCGTTGATCCGCGCCGGCTGGTTCAGGCAGGCCTTGTTCGAGGTCAGCCCTCATCTGCTTCAAGTTTTGCCTGCCCCATTGTGTCGCGCGGCCGCGCCCGTCAAGGAACTGGCGCCCGGTAGACGCAATCCCGACCACTCCTCGGTGGCGGCACCCCCCAACTCCCTGCGGCCGGCGTCGGCGACGGTGACCTGAGAAGGAGAGACTGCCATCAGTTGGCCCGGCCTCGCTTGGTCCGGTAGCGGCGGATCAACTCATTGGTGGAGCTGTCATGAGCCAGCTCAGGGGGGCCTTGGCCTCCCCCAGCTCCTGGCGCAGTCGGTCGGAGGTGGCTGGATCTCGGTAGTCCCCGTCCACGTACCGCAGCAGACCGGTCAATTTCTCGACGGCCTTACTGCCGATACCGCCGTGGTGTCTCAGGCTAGCCTGGACCCGCTTCACCAGTTGGTCTCGCTGCCACCCCGCCTTGGCCACCCCGATGACCGGAACACTGAGTGCGCCCCGGCTNNGTGGAGTGGCCATCAGTCCCAACTCTCCCGGACCCAGCACCGGTAGGCGTCCCGAGTGGGGCCGAGGACGCCGCGCCCGGCGCGGTCGCGACCACGCCCGGTTCCGGCGACGCCTTCTCGCTGCCGTTTTCCTGGAGCTCGCCAGAGCTTCATCCAAGATGGTGCGGCCGGCCGACCATGAGCGCTCATCCTGCGGC
>PKXE01000015.1 GCA_003132265.1 Candidatus Dormiibacterota bacterium
CCGGTAGGGAGGAGGAGATCTTTCGGATGCACGCGACGCGCGGTGCGGCGATCGGCGGGAAGGTTCGGCCCCGCCGGATTACCAGGGCCCGCTCGTTCCGGCGGCCGGCGAGGAGACCGCCATCCCCAGCTCAGCGCAGGTCCGCCATCCCCAGCTCCTGATGTCGCAAACGTTACGGGGAGCGAGTCGCCACGTGGCGTTGGTCGCCCTGTCGGCAGCTGTTGGCTGGAACGCTCTGGGGTCCGGCCCAAACCTGGCCGGTAGCCCAGACCGCGTGCGACCCCGCCCTGGGTGCGGCCGGTCCAGCGGCGCGCCGTCGGCCGTCCGCCCAGAGCGCCGCCTCCCAGCGGCCGTCCGCCCGCGGGTAGATCGTGCCCTCGCCGTGACGGCGCCTGATCATGGGGTCTTCTGGCCGCGTCCCGTGTCCCGGGAGCCGGGACCGCCCGCTGCGGCCCACTTGGCCTTCGCGTCCGCCCGGGCCTGGGCTCGGGAGTGGCTCCGATCCGCCACGTGCCGACGCTCCCATATCCGCTTGGCGGCGGTACTGCCGGCCCGAAGGCACGGTGTATGGACGCCGGCAATTGGCGCAGGGCAAGGCGCCGCGCCCGCCCGCCAACAGTGCCACCAGTTCGCCCGCCAAGTGGCCCGGAAGCGACCCAAGCGCTAGGGTTGGCGGCCTACTGGCGAGGCCCCCCGGGGGAGGCGTCCCACGGTTTGAGCTCTAGCGCGACCGCGGCGACCTTCACCCAGTTCGTCACACAGAGCGNNGGAGGAGGGCAGCCAGATTCGTGCGCTGCCATCGCCCGCCGGCGCTGGGACCATCTCTCACTGGCCCGGGATCGTCTCCCGCCGGCCCGCGCGCCATCCGTCTGCGCAGGCGGGCTCCCAGGAGCCGCGCCCCAGGCGGCGTTCCACCACGCCTAGGGCGTGCCAAAGCCCGTGCCGTCGGTGAGATCGCTGAGAATCGACAGCGTCGCGGCCGCGCTCCGCCTGAACCGTCGCCAGATCTCGACGGGCTCATCCCACCGCACCGCCCCCTCGATCGAGGCCTGTCGGAGCTGGCACGGCGGGGCGTGGAACCGCTTCAGGCCGTGCTTGGACAACTTCCTCGGCGGGCCGCATGTCTGCTCCACCTGCCCCGAGGGATGGGACCGGGGCAGGTCGTGCGAACCCAACTCCAGCCGCCCCCATTGCCGCGCGAACCGCAGGACGGCGGTCGGGTAAAGATCGACCGAGGCGGCTGATGGGCCGGTCCCGAATGAAATCCTTTGGGACCGGCAGGCCCTTCCGCTGGTGTGCCGTGATTTCACGTGCTCGGCGATGCGTGGTCTCGTCGTACCGGCGCGCCCCACGCATTTCTACGATCAAATGAAGGCCCCGACACTGGACGAGGTCCAGTGTCCGACGGATGCTCACGACGGAGGAATAGATATGGATGTAAAGACAACGCAAACAAATGGGCGTGTTCCTCCCAACGGCGCCAAGTCGAGCGGCGGCAAATCTGTCCGCGTCCTTGGCACGGCATCCATCGCCGGTGTCAGCCTTGCGGCCGTCCTCACTCTTCGAGGCATGCCCAGTGTCGCTGAATATGGCTGGGCCAGCATCGGCCTCTACGTCTTCGGCGCCATCTTCTTCCTGATCCCGCTGGCGCTGGTATGTGCTGAGCTTGGCACCGGCTGGCCCAAGGCGGGCGGCCTCTACGCCTGGGTCCGCCAGGGATTCGGCCCAAAGTCGGGCTTTCTAGCGGTGTGGTTCGAGTGGGTCGAGGGAATTGTCTGGTTCCCAACCGTTTTGGCCTTTGTGGCCGCAACGATCGCCTACATCTTCGCTTCGAGTCTCTCCAACAACAAGGTGTACTTGGTGTTGGTGATGCTAGCCGTGTTCTGGGGCATGACCCTGATCAATTTCTTGGGGCTGCGGCGCGCATCGCTTCTCAACAATATTGGGGTTGTCATCGGGACGCTCCTCCCCGCGGCTGTGTTGATCTTTCTGGGCATCTACTGGCTGGCCGCGGGAAAGCACATCGCAATTCCATTCAGCGCGGGCAAGCTCCTTCCCAACTTTGGAAGCATCAGCCATCTGGTCTTCTTTGTCGGGGTTCTGCTTGGCTACGCCGGTATCGAACTCTTCGGCTTCCATGCTAAGGAGACTAAGGACCCGCAGCGCACCTATCCCAGGGCCATCATCGCCTCGGCACTGGTGATCGTGGCTGTTTCGATCCTGGCTACTCTTGCGATCGCATTCGTCGTGCCCCAAGCCAAGCTCAGCCTGGTGGCGGGATTGATGCAGGCGTTCGCTGCCTTCTTCACGATTCTGGGCTTCAGCCCGGTCGTGACTCAGATCATGGCCGCGTTGACCGGTCTGGGGACGCTGGCCCTCATCAGTGTCTGGCTGCTGGGACCCTCCAAGGGCCTCTATGCCGCGGAGCGAACCGGGGACCTGCCGCCGGTCCTCCACGCGGTCAACCGTCGCCACATCCCGGTGGCAGTCCTGGTAGCGCAGGGGATTCTGGGAACAGGGTTCGCGCTGGTCTTCCTGTTCGTTCCGAGCATCAATGCTAGCTACTGGATGCTGTCGGCCCTGACCACCCAGATCCTGGTCTTGATGTACATCATGATCCTGGCCTCTGGCATCCGTTTGCGCTACACCGAGCCCAACACCCCACGGGCGTTCAAGGTCCCGGGAGGCAATGCCGGAATGTGGATCGTGGCCGGAGTCGGCATCTTGGGATGCGTCCTAGGGTTGGTCTTGGGCTTCTTCCCGCCGACCGGTGTTGCGACCTGGCCTACCCCAATCTATGTGATGGCCATGTTCGTGGCTATTGTGATTTGCTCGGTGCCTCCGTTCATCATCGAGCGGATCAAGAAGCCCAGCTGGTTCATCGCTCATCCCGATCCCGTCCTCTTGGACGTGGACGAGTTTGGTGACGAGATCGGCCGGGAGTCGACGACGGGATCTTCGGAGATTGCTCCCAAGCCGGTCGGCGAGACCGTCCCTGAGGCTAGGGCGGTCGGCGCTTCGGTGAAGTAGCACACACGGACCCAGAGTGTCACCGCTGTGGGATGCCAGGTACCCAATGCCGGCCTCCCACAGCTCCCGGCCTGGTGTGACCAAAAGTTGGCGCGTCGCGCCCGCCCATGAGGAATGGAATTCCACGTCAAGTAGGAGAGAACGATGTTAGCGAGGACCGAGTTCCCGGTACTCCTGATCTCAGGACCAGAGCGTCGGCGCGAGGCTGACCGTACGATTCAACGGATAGTCGATGAGCTAGCGGTACTCGGCCACCGCGTCGAACAAGTGGAGACCGTGACCGACGCCCTGGCGTTGGTCGGTTCCGATCCCTCGTTCGGGTGCATCGTGGTCGACTGGGGGCTGGGAGAGGGAAAAGAGATCGTCGGCGCCGAAGCGGTGATCACCTCAGTCCGCCTCCGCAGCGACAAGCTGCCCATATTTGTCTTTCTGGAGCAGGGAGACCTCGAGTCTCTACCGCTCAGCGTGACTCAGGCCACTCAGGAGTACGTCTTCCTCTTCGAGGACACTCCGGGATTCATAGCCGGCCGGATCGACTGGGCTTGGCGGCGCTACACCGAATCGCTGCTCCCTCCCTACTTCCAAGCACTGATCGACTTCACCAACAGTTATGAGTATTCCATGCATACCCCCGGCCACGCTGGAGGCACAGCCTTCAGGAAGTCCGTGGTGGGCAAGGCATTTTATGACTTCTATGGAGAGAACCTCTTCCGGACTGACCTATCGGTTTCATTGGGGCCGCTCCGGGCCCTTGGCTCCCTCCTCGACCACTCCGGCAAAGTGGGAGAGTCAGAGAGGAACGCAGCTCGAATCTTCGGAGCCGACGACACTTTCTACGTTCTCAACGGGACGTCGACGGCCAACCAGATCGTGGGCCATAGTTGCATCACCGCTGGCGATCTTGTCCTGGTCGACCGGAACTGCCACAAGTCGATGAACTACTCGCTGACCGTCACCGACGCAGTTCCCGTCTATCTAATGCCAGTGCGGAACGGATACGGAATCATGGGACCGATCCCGGCCGAGCAAATGACGGCCGGGGCGGTCGCTAAGGCCATCTCGGCGAGTCCGCTCACGAGCGAAGTCGCCCCTGGGGATCCCGTCTACGCTGCTGTGACCAACTCAACCTACGACGGTCTCTGCTACGACGCTCGTCGTACGGCGAGCCTTCTCGGAGCCACGGTTCCACGAGTGCACTTCGACGAGGCGTGGTTCGGCTATGCCTGCTTCAACCCGCTCTACCGAGACCGGTACGCGATGTGTCCACAACCCGAGGCTGGTGGTCCCACCCTCTACGCGACCCAGTCCACCCACAAGCTGCTGGCAGCCTTCTCGCAGGGTTCGATGATCCACGTCCGCTCCAGCGAAAGGGCACCGGTGGACCGTGACCGGTTCAACGAAGCCTACATGATGCACGGGTCCACCTCCCCGTTCTACCCGATGATCGCCTGTCTGGATGTGGCGGCGGCGATGATGGACTCGCCTGGCGGGCTTGCCCTCACCAGTGAGGCGATTCGAGAGGCTGTCCATTTCCGCAAGCGGTTCGTCACGGTCGGCAAGGAGCTGGCGAAGACGGACGGCTGGTTCTTCGGTCTGTGGCAACCCGAGTCAGTGCGTGACCCCAAATCAGGCGAGTCGATTCGCTTCGCCAAAGCATCGGACGATCTGCTGGCGACCGAGCCGAGCTGCTGGGAGTTGGTCCCCGGTGACGACTGGCACGGCTTCTCCGGGCTGACCGACGGCTTCTGCATGCTCGATCCAATCAAGGTCACCATCACCACTCCAGGCATCGACGCCCGGGGCAACTTTGCGGATCGAGGGATCCCCGCCCAGATCGTCACCCTGTTCCTCGACAACCTCCGGGTGGAGGTCGAGAAGACCGGCGACTACACCTTCCTCGTCCTCTTCTCGATCGGGTTCACCAAAGGGAAGTGGGGCACCCTCTTGGACGGACTGCTGGCGTTCAAGCGGGCCTACGACCGCGACCTACCCCTCAGCCAGGCGCTGCCGGTCCTGGTCGCGGAATACCCGAAGCGCTATGGGAACATGACGCTGCGCGGGCTGTGCGACGAAATGCACGCAGAGATGCGGAGTCGGAGGCTGCCTGAACTGCTCGACAAGGCCTTCGGTGAGCTCCCGGGAGCCGAATGCACCCCCGGCGAGGCCTACCGCCACCTGGTGCGAGGCCACACTGAGCGAGTCCCGGTGGCCAAGATGGCCGACCGCACCGCTGCGGTCATGGTGGTTCCCTATCCCCCAGGGATCCCTGTGCTGATGCCAGGTGAGCGAGCCGGGGCCTTGGACGGACCTATCCTCGAATATCTGCTGGCCCTGGAGGACTTCGATCGCCGGTTCCCCAGCTTTGACCACGACATCCACGGAGTCGAGCGCGACTCCACGGGTGCCTTTCTGGTCGAGTGCCTGAAGGCCTAGCGATGCCCGGTCCCTCTGGCTTCAGCCAGACTGANNTCCTCTGATAATTCCCCCACAGTCGCCGCGCCGTCTCCTCGTTCTTAGCAGACGCGACGGGCGGGACCTCGGCCGGATAGCCGCGGAACTCACCGAAGCCGGCCGGGCCGTAGAACTGGGCGCTCTCTGCCCTCGGGTCGACGGCTGCGTAGAGCTCGTCGAGCGCCCCCATCTCAGATCTCTGCGCGATGAGTCGGTTGCTGACCTTCATCAGCTGCTTCATCAGGCCGGTCGGACCGCTGCTCTGGAGGTTCGTGTTCGAGTACCCGGGGTGGGCGAGCACCGAGCGGACCGGGATCCCGGCCGCCCGCACTCGATGGTCCAGCGCGAGACCGAGAAGCACGTTGGCGAATTTCGACTGCTGATCGAAGGCCCTCGGTGAGTAGGGCCGCTCCCCGGTCAGATTGTCGAAATGGATCGATCCGCCCTGGTGCTCGGCCGAACTAACCGTGACCACTCGCGC
The DNA here is from genome assembly GCA_003132265.1 of Candidatus Dormiibacterota bacterium. Lineage (GTDB taxonomy): Bacteria > Chloroflexota > Dormibacteria > Aeolococcales > Bog-877 > Bog-877. Next base: position 5,963 of record PKXE01000015.1, read on the forward strand.
GTCCCGGCCCCGCCGGATCGTGTCGAACAGCATCCGAGTCAACGCGAAGTGGTCCAGATGATTGCTCGCGAACTGGAATCCGAAACCCTGTGAGGTCAGCCGGCGTGGCGGGTACATCACCCCGGCGTTGTTGATGAGCACGTCCACCGCTATCCCATCCCTCAAAATTGCGGCCGAGAGGGCCCTTCCCGAATCGAGGTCGGCAAGGTCGAGCGCCCGGAATTCGACGTCGGCGTCCGGCGGCGCGGTCTTTAGCTGGGCGACCGCATCCACCCCCTTCCGCTCGCTGCGGGTAGCCAGCACCACCCGTCCGCCGTGCGCGGCCAGCTGGCGGGCGGTCTCGAATCCGAGACCGCTGTTGGCACCGGTGACGATGAAGGTGCGGCCGGATTGGTCCTTGATCTGGCAGGGTCTGTTGGTGCCCGAGTTCTTCGAGGCTGCCGAGGACAACGTCCTCCTTCGGCGGGAGGTAGCGGAAGAAGCTGGTGCGTGACAGCCCCGCCGCCGCGGCGATCTGGTCGACGGTGGTCTTCTCGAACCCCTCCAATCGGCTGGCCCACGACCGAGTTTGGCCGTCAGATTAGCTGTCAGCCGTCAGATTAGCTGTCAAAG
>PKXE01000024.1 GCA_003132265.1 Candidatus Dormiibacterota bacterium
GGCGAAGGCCCGGCCCGAGCCCCTCGGCACACCTCAAGAGCCCGTAGACCCGCAGACGCCCGCCCGCGCCTACTACGACTGGCACGAGGCGAGATGGCGCTGGACCTCGGGACCGTTCCCCTTCCACCTGCCTTCCGATAGCCGCTCCACAGGACCACTGCTCCAAGACGTAAGCGGACTTCACCACCTCAAAGACCGGATCGACATCATCGCTGCTTTGAAGGTGGCACATCCAGGGGTAGCCCCATTGGTAACTCCGGATGTCCTTGATCTCGACACCTTCGATGCTCGGCGGCGCTTCGCCCCCTTTGAACTGAACGTTCACGCCGGCCTTCTTGAAGTCGAACGCGACGAAACTCTTGGTCGTCCGGTAGGTGATCTGAACCTTCTGGTTGACTCTCTCCTCGACTCCATCTAGCGCCAGAATTCGGTCGCGCAGATCCAGAAAGGCCGTCCGGACGCCCTCTGACGTCTTTGCCAGGTGGTACTCCAGATCGTAGGTTGGCTCGCCTTCCAGTTTCGTACTCGGGGCGGGAGGTGCCACCTTCGACGGAGCAGTCCCGACTGGCTCCAACACGCTCTCGACCACGACGACGCCCTCAGAGTAGCGTCGATATCGGAGCAGCTCGATGTTGGGCGAGAGTTGGTTGACCGCGTAGCTATCGTACTTCGTGTAGCCGGCAGCGACGATGACCAACCGCGGCCCCGACCAAGAGATCAAGACATCTTGACCAATAGCCCTTTGCGCAGCCACCGTGAAGTCCCCACGATGGTCGATCAGCCAGTCGAGGTTNNACTCTCAGACTTGTCCCACTTGTATTCGATTATGACCGGGTTCCCTGCCTCATCAAGACCGAGCGTGTCAATCCGACCCGCATGCTTCTGTCCGGTGCCGAACTCACTCGCCACAAAGCGAATGCCGAGCAGCGAATCTACGTTGTGCTCAAAGAAGTGCTGGAGTTCCTTCTCGTTCCTGAACGGGTCGGGGGGAAGCTGGCGCGCCTTTCCCTCCCGTGCTATGAAGACGGGCATTGCGGTGGTATGACCTCCTCTGGCGGAGACTCGGGCATCTCGTGATGCACGCTCCGTTCCGAAGCCTCAATAGAGTACGGCTCCAGTACGCCCTCACGCATTAGGGCTACTAGGTGCCCGGCGATTCGGCGCGGCGCTGGACCGCCATGCACGAGAAGGCCGCATTCAAGGTTGTTCTCGATGGCGCTGCCGGTCAGGTTGGCGGATGTGACGAACGCAACCTCCCGGTCCGCCACCACGACCTTCGCGTGGAGGCGACCCGGAATCGTGCCCGGTCGCCGCTCCAAGGGCCAGTGGTAGAGCTCAAGCCCAGCGACTCCCGCAAAGGCCAGAGCAGGGTCGGAGCTCAGCAGGCCGCGCGCACCTCTCAGCGTCTCGACCACGACGCGTGTCCTCACACCCTGTGGCACGCAGCTTTCAGCGCATCCACCAGCGGCGCATACCGGAAGGCCGCATAGGTGACGAGCAGCAGCTCCTGCCGGGCTCCTGCGACCACATCCACCACCACTGCCTCGGTCGAACGAGCAGGGGCGTCGGGCTCAGATGGCCCAGTCAACACCACCTCGACTCTTCCCTCTCGTCCCTCAGCGCCACGCGCCGCCGCCGCAGCCCGCAGCATCGCCGCCAGTTCGCACCCAGTGGCGACCGCTCCCAGCCAGTGCTGATCGTGAGGACAACCTCGTCAGTCTCCAACCCGTTGATCTCGAACGGGCTGACCTCCGCCAGAGTTCTGAGCGGCGTACCCACAAGGCCCTCGAGCTGGTCCCAAGGAAACCTCTCCCCGAGCATTACAACCCGGGTGTCTGACCCGGCGCTGTCACCGCCGTCCACCAGGCTCGAGCGGCATAGACAAATTGTTGTTCCGCCGCTGACACCTCCATGGTTTCGATCGCTCTCCACTGCAGATGATGCAGCGCTACGTCGCCAAACCTAACAGTGTCCAGATCGTTCCTCAGGTCATCGCAGAAGCTCACAACGAGCGCCTCCCGGCGACGGAATCCTGCGGCGAACGCCACCGACTGGTACAGATCGCTGCGCGGCCACGCACCCCAGTTCAGTTTGTACTTGACGTCGCCAACGGCGACCGGATCGAATCTCAGATCTGGGTTAATCGTCATTGTGGAGTCTTCGAGTCGCCGCCCCTTCTTCCTGACGGTGCAGAGGTCGGCCAGGGCGGCTGACAGGATGTTGCGAATACCGTCCTCGATCAAGTCTGGGGTTGGTATCAGGAATGATCGGGCGGAAACGTCTCNNGGACAACAAGATGTGTCGAGCAAGAAGGATCGGGTCCTGATAGGAGGCCGTACGCCGATCTACCCAGGCTCGAAGGTCGTCTGGCTGCAAGCTCCTTACGTCGTCCATACGGAGTACGACCCTCTCGGCCCGCCTGCGGTTCTCGTGAGCCATCGTGGGGTTGCGCACGATCGCCCTGGCTGCAGCTTTTAGCACTCGATTTAGTGGCGTGTCGACATCGAACACCTCAAAATCGCACGTAGCGGCGAGCCGTCCAGCGTAGAACAGCTGAGCCGTTCCTAGAGCGTCTACGCGCCCGCGCACTGCCTCGAGGTCATCCCGAGTCTCGCGGTAGTCCCGGATCAGATCACCACGTAGAAGACGTTCGGTCGCGTTGAGATACCACCGAGCCACCAAGTCCATTAGGGACTCATCGGGGCGCAATGGTGCGAGCGTCTCGTCTAGGCGCGGCCAGGCATTCGTCCGCGAGAATAAATACAGCAGGTGGGGAGGCGCAATCTTCGGGACCACCACGAGTTGGAGGTCGCCCGTCGCAACGGTCCCTACCGCGTTGTCAGAGACCACTGCTCCCCACCATGGCTTCTGGGAAACTAGCTTCCGTCCGAGCGCCCGGAGGCCATCAGCTTCGTCATCGCTGATTTCAAGGTTTCTAGGAGAGGATTCAACAAGGGTCTCCACCCTCATCCGAGAGATGGCCACAACACTTCCAGGTCGTACTCGGCTACTCGATCTGGCTGATCGAAGAAGTACTCCTGGATCAGCGGCAGAAGCTTGCGACGCCAGACCTGACGTAACTTGTCGGCGGTCATCTCATCTGCCATGAAGAAGGTCTGTCCGATCGTGTGGTATTCGTCGAGCGCTTCCCGGAGCTGCGCGTTGAGTTGCTCAAACCCTGCGATCAA
>PKXE01000136.1:0-921 GCA_003132265.1 Candidatus Dormiibacterota bacterium
CACCTAGCCAACTGTCCCTAGGGTCATGGCCCCGGTACCGTTTGGCGGATGGGGGGAGCACGTCGCCTGGCACGACGAGCGCCGGGGCTGCTGCTGCCGGTCCGGCACGGTCTCCTGGCTTGGGTGGTGGTCGCGGCCGTAGCGGGGGTCGCCCTGCCTCAGGGTGCGAAGGTACTCAACCCCCTGGTCCCGGTGTTACTCGCCGGCCAAGTTCTCGGAGTGGCGCTCAACCTCACGCCAGGAGAGGTGCGCTCCGCGATGCGCGACACCCGCCTGGTAGGGCTGGCGCTGCTGGTGCAGTGGACCGTCCTGCCGGGGCTCGGGCTGCTGCTTCACCTGGTGGCTCCGACCCCGCTACTAGCGACTGGGCTCATGATCTGCGCCGCCTCTCCGGCGGAGATCACGAGCGGGCTGATGGCAACCATCGCCGGCGGCGACGCAGCGGTCGCGATGGCCTGCATGTCGAGTTCCTTGGCCCTCTCAATCGTGCTCACGCCGTTCTGGCTGGCGGTGGGCCTCGGGTCAGCTGTCCACATCAGGCCGACCTCGCTGGCTCTGGAACTGGCGCTCTCGGTCCTTCTCCCCTTGGTGGCCGGGATCACCCTGCGGTCGCGCTTTCCCGGAATCGCGCGCTGGCACCACATATTTCTGGACCTGAGCGCCTCCTGCCTGGTGTTGGTGGTTCTCGCTGGAACCACCAACGCCCGCGGTGTCCTGACATCGTCGGCGATCCTCACCATGCTGCCATTCGTCGCGGTTCTCCTGGCGGGAGGCGGACTCGCCGGCTGGGGATTCGGCCGGGTACTCCGGTTGCGCCGCCGGCAGTCGATTGCGGTCGGCTTCCCGATTGGGATCCGGGAGTTCGGCGTGGCGATTGCGGTCGCCGTCGCGGTGGCCCCCCGCTCCAGCGCGGTCGGCGGC
>PKXE01000136.1:934-2672 GCA_003132265.1 Candidatus Dormiibacterota bacterium
GCCCAGCACAGACATCGTGGGCTTGCCGATTGGGTCGGGGACCGCTGGTCCCTACTGGGCACCCTCGTCCAGATCAAAGACCAGACGCAAGCGCCCACGCTCCTCTAAGTACTTCTCGGCTGACCAGTCGTATTAGCCGCCGAGTAACGACCAGGGGATGGAACTATCGACCTCCCCCTGCACCGCTGACATGGCTGAACTCATGAGATGGGGGGCGACGCTTGGGAGATTGTGACTGGCCAGCCCGACGCCCTACCTCCGGAGCTGGATGGCGCGAGTTCGAGTCTCGTCTCTAGCTCCCCCCCCGCTTATGGCGCAGGCCGACTACCGACCCACCCCCGCTGCAGCACCGGCGATCCCCCAGTCGCCCGGTGAGATCTACGCTCCCTCGCGGCGGTTGCCGGCCGGGCAGCGGGCGGAGCTTATCCCCCTCCGCCTGCTGGCGGGAAGCCACTTCAGCGCGCGCTGTTGAGGTCGTCCCGATACTCTCCCTCTGGCTGGATGGGGCTGCCCTCCGCGAAACGCTCGGGCCGGAAGGGGCGCAGGTCCACGGTGGAGGCCTGCCCGTCGGAGATCAGCTCCGCCACCGCCAGCCCTACTGCTGGAGAGATCTTAAAACCCATCCCCGAGAAGCCCGCCACCACCATGCACCCGGGCAGCGCGGGCGCGGGCCCGATCAGGGGCCTGGTGTCGGGAGTCATGTCGTAGACGCCCGTGACGCTGCCCACGATCCCACCGTCCGCAAGCCCTGGAACCCGCTGGCTAGCCGCTTGGACTAGTTCCACCAGGTCGGCCTCAGAAGCTCGCTGCGGGAAGCTATCGGGGTCGGCTCCGCGGGGCCCATAAAAGCTTCCGACCAAGGTGGTCCCGGGCACGTCAGGTCGGAAGTAGGTCCGGCTGACCGAATCGATGCAGGCGAGGCCGTCTCCCGGTTCCCGCTCGGGGCGCCGTACTAGGGCCACCTGATGGAGTTCGGTCTCGATCGGGGGGTCCCAGCCGGCCGCCCGCAACAGGGGCCTGCTCCACACCCCAGTGGCGCAGATCACCAGGGATGCATCGATTGAGCCCTCAGAGGTCGCCACCCCGATCACCTGGTCACCCCGCCGCCGCAGTTCCAGCACCCTAGTGCCTGCGCGATAGAGAACCCCCAGCTCCTGAGCCCGATTGAGCAGGTCCGCAGCGACCTGACCTCCGCTCCCGTAGCCAGCCTCAGGCTCGTAGGCAGCGAGAGCCACATCCTCGACGGCCCAGCTGGGCGCCAGACCGGCCAGGGTGGCGCGGTCGATCAGTTCGACTTGGGCCCCGCACTCGCGCTGCATGGCAACGTTCTGGCGCAACTTCCCGACCTCGTCGGGATGGACGATGCGGACGAAGGGGACCGCGTGAAAGACCGGCTGGCCACCCATGATCTGGGGCCATTCGCGGAACATCCGCAGGCTATGCACGGCCAGTTCCACCTCCTCGCGGAAGGTGTAATGCATGCGGATCAAAGCCGAGGAACGTCCACTCATCCCCTCGCCCACCGACCCCTGATCACAGATTACGATCCGGCCCAGCTTCCTGCTGGCCAGCTGGTAGGCGATCGAGGTTCCCATCACGCCAGCGCCGACAATGCAGATGTCGGCACCTTCCGAGCGCACGGCCCCAGTCACCACGCCCCCCCGCAGCCACCCTCGGCGGCTACCCAGGTGGCGATCGGGTTGCAAAGCTCCGCGCTGCAATTTCTTCCGAACCGGAC
>PKXE01000225.1:0-6187 GCA_003132265.1 Candidatus Dormiibacterota bacterium
GGGGTGAAGGGACCCCGTTGGTCAGTCCTCGACGATCCGCAGTTCTCGATCCACAACAACACCGAGGTGCTGGAGCTGCCGGGCAGCGCCGGCTGGAGGGCGTGGTGGCCCTCGAGGTAGAGAGTGGCAAGGAGTTCCGACGGAATCCGGCTGCGGCGTTCGTCTTCATCGGCCTTGATCCCAACCCCCAGTTCCCGCAGGAGACCGTGGCCCGAGAGGACATCGGCTTCATCACCGCCGACGGCATGTTCCAGGCCTCGGTCCGGGGGGTGTTCGCAGCCGGCGATCTGCGGGAGGGCTCCACCAAGTAGCTGGGGTCGGCGGTCGGGGATGGGATGGCAGCGCTGCTGGCGGTGCGGTGGTACCTGCAGGAACCCCACCATCTGGCTGAGAACCCCTGAGCCGACCGCCGCTGAGGTCGAAGGGTGGGGCTGAGCCGAGCTCGTCGCGGGGACGGGGCCTAGGCCTGGCCGGCGAGGTCCGGGAAGTCCTATCCGGGCCGGGTTGCACCGACTACTGAAAAGTAAGCCTCAGGACAGCGCGGGAGCCGGCCGACTAGCGTCCCGAGGTCTTGTGCTGGTGGTCGCGGTGGAAGCGGAACAGAAAGAGTACGACCCAGACGAGGAGGGCCAGCACGACCAGATGGAGGATCACGGAGACGACCAGCGGCAACAAGAACAAGACCACGAAGAGGGCCAGCAGGACCACCAAGACGGCCATGAGGGGGTGACGAAGCAAGTGCATGATGGTCCCCACCTTACGCGGCCGCCCTGAGAATTGTCATCCGGCGGTGATTCCCGATCAGTCTCCGCTCCGGTCGAAGGCCCGGCCCAGCCCTTCTGCCCACGGTGGAATGAAGTCGGCGCGAGCGCGAGCCGGCCACCCAAATTCAGCCCAAGGCCTCGTCGGGCAGTTCGACGACCTCGACCACGGCTGCACCTTCCGCGACCGGGGCCTTGCCGAAGTGCCTCCGGCGGCGGCGCAGGACCAGCATTCCCAGACTTGCGGCCAGAAGGCAGCTGGCCCCACCGGTTGCCAGGCCGACCCGAGGGCCGGCGGTACTAGTGATCCAGCCGATCAAGGGGCCGCCAATCGGGGTCGTGCCCTGAAACGCGATCGCCCAGAGCGCCATCACCCGTCCCCGCATCCGAGGCTCGGCGCCGAGTTGGAGAGTGGAGTTGCCGCGCGCGATGAATGAGATGCTCGCCCACCCGACTATGGCGAGGGCGACGTACTCGAGCGTCAAGGTGGGTGCAGCGGCGGCCAGCAGGAGCACCAAGGCGAAGACCCCGGCTGCAATCGAGACGGGCCGTAACCCGGTGCGGCCTCGGGCAGCGGTGACCAGCCCTCCCCCGATCGCGCCAATCCCCATGGCGGCGGTCATGAAGCCGAAGGCCTTCGCTCCGCCTTGGAAGGTGTGACTGGCAAGTACTGGCAGGACAACCTGGAACTCATAGGCCAAGGTCCCGATCACCGCCATCATCACCAACGGGACCGCCAGGTCGGGGATCCCCGCCACGTAACGGAGGCCTTCCCGCAGCTGTCCCCGGGCTCTGGCGGTGGGCGGGCTGGGGTAGAGTCGGGAGAGGTCCATGGTCACCAGGGACGTCACCACCGCCACGAAGCTGAGGGCATTGATGATGAAGCAGATACCGAGTCCGACTGAGGCGATCAGCAGCCCGGCGACGGCCGGCCCCACCGCCCGGGCGACGTTCACGAGGACCGCGTTGAGGCTGACCGCATTGCGAAGATCCTTGGCCCCGACCATCTCCATCATGAAGGCCTGGCGACAGGGATTTTCAAAGGTGTTGTTGAGGCCCAGCAGCACCGCTAACACCGCGATCTGCCAAATCTGGATCACGTGGGTGAGGGTGAGGATGCCGAGGGACAGCGCTTGGACCCCCATGAGGGACTGGAGGACCACCATCAGCCGTCGCTTCTCTACCCGGTCAGCGATCCCCCCGCCGTAGGCGCCGAGGAGCAGGACCGGCAGGGTCTGCAGCGCCACCACCAGTCCCAGGGCGACAGCGGAGTGGGTGAGGGTGAGCACCAGCCACGACTGGGCGGTGGACTGCATCCAGGTCCCGACCATCGAGATCGACTGCCCGGAGGCGTAGCGCCGGTAGTTGGGGATGGAGAGGGCCGCGAACGTGACCCGGGCCGCCTTTAAGAGGGCGCTCACTTGGTCACCGATCTGGGGGTAGCAGGGACTCGGCCAGGGCCTCCAAGGCGGGGATCGCATCCATCAAGAGCTGGCGCTGGGACTGTGGCAGGGCCTCCAACCGTTGACCTAAGACGGCGTTGCGCTCGGCCTGGATCCGCCGCCGCAGCCGACGCCCTCGTTCAGTGGGCAAGAGCAGGGCGGCGCGGCCGTCCAGCGGGTCTGCCCGCCGTGTGACCAGACCGTCCCGGCCCAGCTTGGCGACGATCCGGGACAGCATGGTTGGGTTAACCTCCTCCAGTTGCGCGAGCTGGGCGAGGCGAACGGGGCCGCGGCGCACCACCGTGGCCAGGACCGAAAGCTCGGTCGGGGTGAGCGCCGCGCCGGCCTGGGTCTGACGCAGGCGCCGGGAGAGCCTCCCGATCAGAACGCGCAGACGGGCTGCCGACTGGAGTTGGGGCGGTTCGCTCTGGGTACGCACACAGGTCCCTGATAGTTGCTTGCTAGCAAGCAGCATACCGAGTCCAGCTGGTGGCGACGACGCGGCCTCAGCCGGTGTCGACGGTCCCGGCCGCGGTCACCGGGCCACTGAGCAAAACCGACAATCGCCCGGCTGGGGCGCAGGACAATCGTAGCCGGGCGCACCATTCGCTGTGATTCTGTGCCATTCTGGTGAAGGGGCGTTGTTCCTTTCGACCACAAATGATCGCTCAATCCAGCCGTACTGATGGGTCGGTGGCGCGACCCGTGGGAGTCGTGGCCACGGTCCTCCGCGATTCCGGAGGCCGGTCCCATGCGCCCTTCAATCTCCCGCTTGGTCAGGCCATGGCCCTAGCCCAGTTCCCCGCCGATGGCATACCTGAGGCGCAGCTGGCGCGCCGCCTCGGCATGCCGGCGGCCGAGGCGGCAAGGATGAGGGAGATTCTGCTGCGGAGAAGGCTGGTACTTCGTACCCCTCCGGGGAGGGCCAGAGCTGCCTCCCGACTGGTCCTGACCGACCGCGGGCACCGGGCGAGCTCGTGGCTGGACCAGCTCCAGACCTCCCTTTCTCCCACCCTTTTCGATACTTCTGAGCCGCCAGCCGCCGGCCAGCCCGAATCGGCCGCGGTCACTCAGAAGCTGGAGCGCCCGGGCGATCTACCGACGATCGGTTTCCTGGCCTGGAGGCACCGCGGCCGGGATGAAAAGGAGCGGCGCACCCTCGCGCTCGGATTGGGGCCGGTGCCGGAGGCGGGGGTCTTCGAGCGCGGACTGCTCAACATCTGGCTCGGGACCGGCTTCTTTGCCGGCGCCGTGATGGTGGGGATCATTCTCCAGAGCGAGCGGTCCGCGTTGGTTGCTCTGGGAGTGGGCTGCTTCATCGCCTTGGTCTTCTTCGTCCGAGCCGGCGTCGTCCTGTTCCGGCAGGCCCGAGCGCGAGCCCGGGCCACCCGGAGGTCAAGGGCCCCAGCGCGAGCTCACCGCCGCCTGGCTTGGCGCCGCCATCGACCCCCGTCTCGTGGTGCGCTGCAGTGAAACCCGCTGTTGGCTCTCCGGCCTAGGCAGGAGCGCCCGGCCGACCTAAAAGTCGACAGATCGAGTGGGATTTGGCATGATANNCAGGTCTTCAGCTTCCCCAACCCGGTGAACGAGGTGGCCGCTCGGACCGTTGCCGGAGGCGTGGCCGTTATCGGGCTGGTGGCCATCGTCGCTCATCTGCCCTGGCTCAGCGCCATCCTCGCCGCCGGCTTTCTGGCCCGGCTTGCCAGTGGGCCCACCCTCAGCCCCCTGGGCCAGCTCGCCACCCGGGTAATCGCACCCCGATTAGCTCGTCCCAAGCTGGTGGCGGGGCCCCCCAAGCGTTTTGCGCAAGCGATCGGAGCGGTCCTGACCGTCACCGCCACCATCACCTATTTCGCTCTGGGCCTGACCACGGTCACCTATCTCCTGCTGGCTGCCCTGGCGTTCGCCGCCACCTTGGAGTCGGTGTTCGCCCTCTGTCTCGGCTGCCAGATATTCGCGGTGCTCATGCGGCTGGGAGTTATCCCTGCCGAGGTCTGTGTCGCCTGCTCCGACATCTGGAGTCCCGCCGCCAGGGCGCTCCGAGNNCTCCGCGGGACCTAACTCGGCCAGAGTGCTCAGGGACTGAGGAGTTGGCAGTCCCGCTGACCGCGTCTGGGAGATCGCCGGTGGGCGGCTAGCAGCCCAGGAGGTGGCGGGCCTCCTCCTATGCTGGACGTGATGGGCGCCGAGGGGAGCAATGTGGGACCGGTCGCTGGCGTCCAGAAGGCGGGCAAACGCGTGCTTTTCATGGTTTCCGCCTCGCACGCCACCCAGCACATGTACTCGGCGCTTCTGCCGCTGACCTACTCCTACGTTCTGATCACCTTCCACATCCACTACGCGGAGCTGGGCCTGGCCGTCGCCGCCACCAGCGTCGTCGGGGGCCTTAGCCAGATCACCGCCGGCTATGTGAGTCGCCGCGTCGCCGCCCGCTGGATTCTGGGCTCCCAGAATCTCATCCTCGGACTCTGCGCCGTTCTCGGATCGCTGGCGCCGACCTACCCGCTGTTCGCGGGCGCCCAAGGGATGGCCTCGCTGGCGGCCAGCCAGCAGCACCCGGTCGGAGGGGCGGTGCTGGCTCGGACCTATCCCGAACGCCGAGGCATCGCCCTCAGCTTCCATACCATCGGCGGCAGCCTGGGCTCGCTGTTGATCCCGCTGCCAGCCGCGGTCCTACTCTCCCGGTTCGGCTGGCGCCCGACGATGCTGATTCTCTCTGCCCCGCTTTTCCTGATGGGCCTGATCCTGGTGCTCACCTTCCCGGTCGTGGATCGGGAGCGCTCCTGGCCGAAGGTCCCGGGACGGCCCCGGCTGCGGTGGCCTAGCGTGCCTCGTGCCGAGATCATCCACCCCCGAGTGGTGGTGCTGGGGATCCTCGCGGCCACGGTGGCCGCCGGCGGGAGGGGCCTCGGGACCCTCAACACCTACGTCCCCCTCTACCTCCGCAACCGGGCCCACATCCCCGAGGTGGAGGTGGGGCTCATCTTCGACCTGATGCTATTGGGCGCCGTGGTGGGACCGCTTATCGGTGGGGCGCTGTCGGACCGTCTGGGGCGCCTGCCGGTGCTCTGGGTCGCCTACGGGCTGGCCGCGGTGTTCGTCTTCGGCCTGGGCCGTGCGGCGGGGCTGCCGCTGGCCCTGATAGTGGTGCTGGCCATGGCCGTCGGCGTGTTCGCCTACATCGAGAACCCCTTGCTCCAAGCCCTGGTGAGCGACGCGGTCACGGGGGAGGGCCAGGCCAGCGTCTTCGGCATCTATTTCGCGCTCGCCTACGGGGTGGGGTCGCTGTGGCTGGCCCTGTTGGGCTGGGTCATCGGTACATTCGGCTTCACTGCGGCCTTCACAATCATGGCCGGCTCGTATGTTGCCGCTGGGGTGATCCTCATCCCCTGCTGGAAGACGCTGCGCCGTAAGCCGACTGGGTAGTTGTGAGGACCGTTCCTGAAGCCTTGGCGTCGATCAACGTACGCCGATGGGCAACCCCGAGCAGTCCTGGGTCGCCTGGTCCCCCAGATGGTGCCGGTCGACCGGGTTGGATCCCAGACTCCTTTTCGGGGGGCTGCCCTCGCGCCTAGGGGCGTCCGGGCTCCCTTGGGGTGGAGGTTTGGGCAGACCGGGGACTCCCGGTATGGGCCACCCAGCGGAGTCGGCAGCTCTCTCTTCCCCATCCTCTGGTGGAGTTGAGCCACACTTTTCCCGTCGGCGTGCTCGGCGCCCGAGGCGTCGACGGCCGATGGCCACTGCCGGCGTGATGGGCGGTGGTCTCAGCCGGGTTGATCTGACGACCGGGGACCAGCCAGTTCTCGGCGCCCCATCTGGAGCTGTAGGCGGGGTCGACCCCCACCACCAGCAAGGAGGCATCGGTCGCCATCTGGGAGAGGCGGTCCTGGAAGTGGGCGGCGGGGATGCCCGCCACCAAATGGCGGAAGCCTCGGCCTCGCCGGCCACGGGAGGGCCGGTTCCCCCAGCGCTTCCGGCCCTCCA
>PKXE01000225.1:6242-35481 GCA_003132265.1 Candidatus Dormiibacterota bacterium
CGGCGTCCCCTGGACGGATCAGCCTTCGCCTCAGTTAGAGCGTGAAACCGTGCGGTGGAACCTGCTCCAGCTGGCTACCTGGAAGCCCGAGGCGTGGAGCTTCAACCCGGTCGTCCTCCACGCCGGGCGGGTCGTGGGCACGCAGGGAATCTCAGCCACCAGCTTCGCCGTCACCCGCAGCTTCATGACCGGGTCCTGGCTGGGTCGGGCGCACCAGGGCCAGGGGCTCGGGCGGGAGATGCGAGCGGCGATCCTTCATTTCGGGTTTTCCGCGCTGGGGGCGGAGACCGCGCTGAGTCGCACGTTTCGCGAGAACCCCGCCGCCCTTGGCGTTTCCCGCTCGCTCGGCTACGAGGAGAACGGAGAGCTGGTGGTCGAGCGTCGCGGCCTTCCGGCGGAGAAGGTCAGCCTGCGGCTCAGCCGGGAGCGGTGGGCGCTCACCGACCGGCCAGAGGTGCACGTCGCAGGGGTCGAGCGTTGCCTCGACTTCTTTGGGGGATAGCGCGTGACCCAGGATCGCCGGCGCGCCGATACCCACCTGTTGATCCTGAGCGGGGACGATGTGGCATCGGTCCTCAGCGGGCCCCAGCTCCTGGAGCCGGTCGCTGAGGCCCTGGTGAGCTACAGCGCCGGGACGGCCGTCTCGCCGCCGCGCGCCGGGGCGCCGGCGAAGCGTGGCTGGTTGGGGGCGATGCCCGCCTATCTTCCGGAGTTGGCGCTGGCGGCCAAACTGATCACGGTGTTCCCCGCCAACACTGCCAAGGGCCAGCCCTCCCACCAGGGGATTGTCGCCCTCTTCGACCACGAGGATGGGAGGCCCCTCTGCGTCATGGACGCCCGGCACCTCACCGCGGTTAGGACGGCGGCGGTCTCGGCGCTCTCCGTGAGGGAGCTGACCCGACCCGGGGCGAGGGTGCTGACCGTTCTGGGGTCGGGGGAGCAGGCCCGCTCGCACCTGCAGCTGGTGCCCACCGTGCGCGAGTTCGCCGAACTGCGCTTGGCGGCGCGGAACCAGGAGCGCGCCCAAAGGCTCGCCGAGGAGTTTCCCGACTGCCAGGTCTTCGCTTCATTCGAGGCGGCAGTGAGGGGAGCCGACGTGGTGCTCTGCTGCACCGACTCCCCCGAGCCGGTGGTGCGGCTGTCCTGGCTCAGCAAAGGGGTGCACCTGGTCTCCGTCGGGATGGGCCCCGAGGTGGACGAGTACACCCTGCGGGAGGCCCACTTGTTCGTGGAGTGGCGCGGTGCGGTGACCAGCCCCCCTCCGGCGGGGGCCGCCGAACTCCAGGGGCTCAACCCGGAGGCGGCGACTGAACTCGGCGAGGTGTTGGCGGGCACCCAGCCGGGACGGTTGTCAGCCGAGGAGGTCACCGTGTTCAAGTCAACTGGTCTAGGGGTAGAGGATGCGGCGGTGGCGAGAACCGTCTACGCGGCGGCCCTAAGCCAGCGGCTCGGCGCCCGGGTGGCCTGGTGAGGTCCACCGAAGGCAGATAGCGGGCTCGGCCGGTCTCCGCCGCGTCGATTACGCGGACTCCGGCTCGTCCTCGTCCAGGAGCCGGGCGCGCAGGAAACGCTCGGTTTCCTCCAACAGGTCGGCGAAGATCCGCCGCAAGATGGGACTGAGGTCCGGTCGGACGAGATTTTCCTGACAGCACCGGGCCAGTTCGTGGCTTGGTGCAAGTGACCGGGGCAGCCAGTTGCCGAGCATGACGGTGAATTCGCCGCCGCGGCTGGCCAGGAGGTCGTCGAAAAACTGTGGTAGCCGGGCCACGTACGGGGTGAGCAGCTCTTCGTGCTTCAGCCCGCCCAGGCTGTATGCGATGAGTCGGGCTTCCTCGACTGTGACGCCGGGGGCGGCCAGCCGGTCCCAGGCGACCACCTTCGCCGGCGCAGTGGGTCGGGCCGCACGAGCGGCTGCGGCCCGCACCATGCCGATCGAGCTGGGGTCGGCTGCCAGGGCCGCCTTGATCTCCGGTTCGTCGGCGACTCCCCGTGCGGCCAGGGAGTGCACCAAAGACCAGCGCAGTTCCGCGTCCAACGACACCCCATCTGGGAGGTCACGGGCCTCCAGGAAGCCTCGGCATCGGTCCACCTGTTCCGCCGTGGTGGCGAGGCCGGTGAAGGCCCGCAGCCAGACCATCTGCTGGTCGCTTCCAGCCTGGCAGCGAGTCAACTGCTCCCAGGCCACCTGGGCCATGTCCGCCTCGAGGCCGGCCGCCCGCCTCGGTGCCCCGTACCGCCTAGTCGCCTCACGGAAGTTGCCCAGCACCACACTCACCAACGTGGTGTCGCCTTCAGCCCCGACATGGGTCGCCACCATGCGGGCGTAACGATGGGCCGGCAGCTCTAGGTCGCGGACCGTATCCCAGCCACTGTCCCAGATGAGGGCCCTAGCCAGGGCATCGCTGATCGAGCTGAGGTGGCGCTCGACGATGGTGAGGGAGAGCGGGTCCAGCCGGATTTTGGCGTAGGTGAGGTCGCCGTCGTTGGGAAGGAGCAGGGCCGGGCGGCGGGTACCCAGCAGTTCTCCCACCTCGGTCCGAGCTCCCTCCACATCCAGCTCCACTTGGCCGACCCGCTCCAATTTGTCGCCGACCCAGTCGAAGCGTCCTAGACGGATCCGGTGCGGCCGCAGGACCGGCTGGGTTGGACTAGCACTCTGGATCACCGTCGCCCGGTAGATCTCCCCGCCCGCCTCCAGCCCCGGGCTCTCGATCTCGCACCGGAGGAGGTTCATGCCGACCGTTTCGAGCCAGGCCTTGGCCCAGCCGCGGACATCCCTGCCGGAGGCGGCTTGGAGCGCCTCCACCAGGTCGCCGAGCTCCGCGTTCGCCTCCCGGTGCTCGGTGAGGTGGGTGTGGAGGGCGGCGAAGAAGTTCTCTTCGCCGACGTAGGCCACCAGTTGGCGCAGCGTCGCTGCTCCCTTCTCGTAGGTGATGCGGTCAAAGTTGGCCCGCACCGACTCCACGTCGGGGACCTCCGTCACCACCGGATGGGAGGTCCGGAGCTGATCCTGGTCGCTGGCCAGCTGCTTGTTGACAGTGGCGAAGCCCACCCAGGCGTCGGCGAACTCGGTCGCCTCGTCGACGGCGAAGACGGCCATCAGGGTGGCGAAGCTTTCGTTGAGCCAGAGATCGTCCCACCACCTCATGGTCACCAGGTCTCCGAACCACATGTGGGCCATCTCGTGGAGGATGAGGTCGGCTCGGACCGAGCGCTGGCGGGCGGTAGGCTGGCCCCGCCAGAGCGTCTGGTCGGTGACGGTGATGCAGCCGGGGGACTCCATCGCCCCGTTGACCTTTTCCGGACAGAAGACATGGTCATATTTGGCGAAGGGATAGGGGATGCGGAAGACCCGCTCGAAATAGTCGAGCCCCTGTGCGGTGATCGCGAACAGCTCCTCCGCATCCAGGTACTGCGCCAGTGACCTGGCACAGTAGAGCCCGAGCGGGGTCGCCCCGCGCTGGCTATCCACCCGGTGGAAGGGCCCCGCCGCGAGCCCGATCACGTACGGGGGAAGCGGCATGGTCGGGGGGAAGCCCCACCAGCGGCACTCATCGGTAGGGTCCAACTCCTCGGGCTGCCCCGGCTCCGTGGAGACGACCACCCAGTCCTCCGGCACCCGCAACCGGAAGCGGAAGGAGCCTTTGAGGTCGGGTTGGTCGAAGCAGGGGAAGCACCGATGGGCCTCGTAGGGCTCGAAATCGCTGTAGATGTAGATGGCGCCATCGACGGGATCGGTGCTGCGATGCAGGCCCAGGCCGGTGTGGTCGTAGCTCGCCTCGCCCCTAACCAGAATCGAGTTGTGTTCCTCCAGCGCGGGGAGCTGGATCCGGCGTCCGTCGTAGGCGGACGAGGGCAGGGGACTGCCGTTCCAGACCATCTCCGTGACGCAGGCCATCTCAGCCTCGAGAAAGGTGAGTGCTCCCGGCTTGAGGGCTGAGAACTCCAACCGGGCCTCGAATCCGAAGCGCTCGTCGCCCCCGGTCAGGTCCAGCTCGACGAAGTAGGAGAGGCTCCCGACGAGCTGGGCACGTTCCCTGGCTTCGGACTGCGTCAGAGTGGCAGGCTCGGCGGGCATCCGGCGCAGTTTAGCGGGGCCGGCCGCGAGCCTCAGCGACCGGCTAGCTCGTAGGTGACGTCGGCGACCGCGAAGTCGGAGTGGCCGAGCAGGGCGGCTTTGATGTGAAAGGCGCGGTGGTTGTGGAGGATCTGGTTCCACCAGTGCCGAGTCACCAGCTCAGGGAGCACCACCGTGCAGAGCGCGTCCTGGTTGTTTTCCCGGTAGGCAGCCAAGTATCTCAGCACCGGCTGAACCACGGTCCGGTAGGGCGAGACCGGGATCACCAGCTGAGGCCGCGGGCGGTCGGGGTCCCAGCCCAGCTGCTCCACGACCCAGCTGTCCCAGCTGGCGGCCAGCTCCCGGGCCTCCTCGTCGGGCAGGATCCCGGGGTCGTCCTGCTTGATCTCACCGGGAGCCAGCGCGGCCTTGTGGGCGACGTCTCCGGGCTGGCCCGTGGCGATGTGGAGGGCCAGCACCTCGTCGGCGATGGCCTGCGCGTAGTGGAGCGCCCGCAGGGTCAGCACGTCGAGTCCGGACACCGGGACGATCGCCACCCGCCGGCGGGCCCCAATGATCTCCGTGATCGCCGACTCGCCGCGCCAGTCGGCGGGGTAGCTCACCGCCACCACTCCCGTCCGCCGCAACAGCGCCAGCTTCAGCCGCAGCGACCGCGGATGGCGGAGGAGACCCAGCATCCCGGCGCTGGTCACAACGTCGGGGACCATGACGGTGACGATCCCCGGGCCAGACTCGCGGGAGAGTCGGTCGATCAGCCGGAGCAGAGCTCCCAGCCCTTGGCCCCGGGGAGGCGTCTCGACGTCGATCCGAACCTCGCGGTGGGTGCCGGCAGCCGCTGCCTTGCCCAGCTCGCTGACCTGCGCTGCGAGTCCCGGGTCGCCGCCGAGGTTGAGGGCGACCACGTCGCGTCCGAGAGTCGCCGCGTACGCCAGGGCCCGGCGGGTGGCGGGATCGAGCGCCCAGATCGGTACCACCGTCTTGTAGGGATCCAGCGGCTGGTCACCGTCCGCGGCGCTTCGGACGCGGCGGCGCATCTCGACGTAGTGGCGGCCCACGAACCAGAAAAGCAGCACCAGGAGTGGAATGATGATCAGCACCACCCAGGCGCCGAGGCGGAACTTGACCACCATCACGATCACGTCGACCAGGGCGGTGGCGGAAGCGCCCAATCCGTTCACGAAGACGTTTCGGCGCCAGTGGCCGGTGCGATGGTGCAGCTGGTAGCGGACCAGCGCCGCCTGCGCCAGGGTGAAGGCGGTGAAGACGCCGATGGCGTAGAGGTTGATCAGGTGGTTGGTGTTGGCGTCGAAGGTCAGGACCACCGCCACCGCCACCCCGGTCAGGAACAGGATCGCGGCGGAGTAGACGAGGCGATCGCCGAAGGCCCCGAAGCGGTGGGGAAGGCGGTCGTCGCGGGCCAGGAATGCGCAGAGCCGGGGGAACCCATTGAAGCTGGCGTTGGCGGCCAGGATCAGGACCAGAGTCGTCGAGAACTGAATTACGTAAAAGAAGAAATGACCGGGCCCCCGGAAGGTGTCGGCGGCAATCTGGGCCAGCACCGTGGGGCTGCCGCCGGGCTTGGGCTCGACTCCGAAGATCACGTCCAGCAGGGTCACCCCGATGAAGAGCAGGACCAGCAGGGCACCCAGGATGACCAGCGTCTTGGCGGCGTTGTCACCGGGCGGGTCGCGGAAGCTGCGCACGCTGTCGGAGACCGCCTCGATCCCGGTCATCGAGGAGCAGCCAGAGGCGAAGGCTGTCAGCACCAGGAACGGGGTGAGCGCCTCGGTGGGATTGAGCACGGGTGGGTAGTGCCCGATGGCATGGTGGACGCCCCCAGTCAGGCCCGTGAACAACCCGAATCCGATCAGCACCAGCATCGCGGCGACGAAGACGTAGGTGGGCAACGAGAAGAAAGCACCCGCCTCCCTCACNNGTGAGCACGTAGTCGATCAGGAGAGCTGCGGCGGCCACCATGGCCGGCCACCGGCCTAGATAGTCCCGGGCGATCGCATAGGACCCGCCGTCGGCCTGGCGGGTGAGCACCACCTGCCGGTAGGAGATCGCCACCAGCACCATCAGCACCGCAATCGCGATGGCGATGGGCAGCTCGAAGACCAGCGCCCCTACCCCGGCGGCGACCAAGACGGTCAGCCCGGCCTCCGGTCCGTACGCCACCGAGGAGAGCGCATCGGAGGCGAGCGTCGGCAGTGCTTTGAAGATCGGTAGCCGCTCGCCCTCCATGGCGGAGGTGGGGAGCCGCGGCCCCAGCACCACCCGCTTGACGAGATATTGGAATTTGGCCAGTCCCCCCTGCGGGACATCGGCCCGCGACGTGGCCACCAGCATTCCTTGGCGGCTGCGCCGGAAGTCGTCCAAGCGCTGGACAGACACATACCGGTTGCCCGGTAACCGACCCTGTCGCGCGATCCGTTTCTCTAGGTCGCTGCTTGGCGGCGGCGGGCCGGCAGGCCGCTCGGCGCCGGGGTCGTCCGGTTTCGAATCCGGTCCCTTGTCACTCACGTCTGTCGCGGCCCTCTCCCCCGGAATTCACAAGGCACTCGGTTCCGCCGAAACCGCGACGGCATCTGGATTCCTCGCCTCAAGACGCGCCCAGTCCGGGCCCGGGGTTGTGCTGACTTCGGCTGCAAGCCGGACCAGCGATCCCGCCCGGGAGCATAGCGGGCCGCTAACCTGAGCACCTTCACATGGAGTCTGACTCGCTTCCGTTCGAGCGGCAACGAGCCCGCGTCCGGCTCGGCCTGGCTCTCGGCTACTGGGGGTCGGGACCTCCCGCGGATGCCCCGCAGTTGGTCGCCGAGGCGGAGCGGCTGGGCTTCGATTCGATCTGGACTTCGGAGGCCTATGGGTCGGACGCGCTCACCCCGCTGGCCTGGTGGGGAAGGGGCACGGAGAAGCTGCGCCTGGGCACCGCGGTGGCCCAGATCCATGCCCGCACTCCGGCGGCCACCGCGATGGCCGCGGCCACCCTGGATCATCTTTGCGGCGGGCGCTTCATCCTAGGGCTGGGGGTCTCCGGGCCCCAGGTGGTCGAGGGCTGGCACGGGGTGAGCTTCCGCGAGCAGCTGCAGACTACCCGAGAATACCTGGCGATCGTGCGCCAGATCCTGCGCCGGGAGAGCCCGCTGGAGTTCTCCGGCAGCCGATACCAACTGCCGCTGCCCGGGGGTCAGGGCAAGCCTCTCACCCTCACCGTCCACCCCCGGAGGGCCAACCTGCCCATCTGGCTGGCCGCCCAGGGACCTCGGAACACGGCGCTGGCGGCAGAGATCGCCGACGGCTGGTTGGCGGGCTTCCACGCGCCCCGGGCCGCCGCTTGGCAGCGTCAGGCGCTGGCGGAGGGCTTTGCCAAACGCGAACCGGCTCTGGACCCGACCGGGTTCGAGGTCGCCGCCAGCCTCTTCCTGGCGGTGGACGACGATCTGGAGCGCGCCGCCGACCGGTTCCGTCCCCTTTTGGCCCTGTACATCGGGGGCATGGGCTCGGGGCGCCAGAACTTCTACTTCGACCTCTTCGCCAGGATGGGATTTGAAGAGGACGCCACCAGGGTGCGCGACCTCTTCCTTNNTCCTTGGTGGTGACCGAGCCGGAGCGGTCAACGCGGTCTCGACTAGGTTGGTCGAGGAGGTCGCCTTGGTGGGGCCGTTGGCCAAGGTCCGCGAGGAGGCCGAGCGCTGGCGGACGTCGCTCCCGACTCTGCTGCTCGTGGGCGGTCCGATCGAGCAGCTCCGGGCAGCAGCCGAGGTGTTCGGCTAGTTCCTGCCGCACCCCGCTCTGCGGGTTGCCGGGCGGCGCCCTGAGCCGATCCCGGCCGTGGCGGGGCCAGGGCCCGCGCCCCCTCAGCCAGCTTCTGGGGCTGGGTCAGAGGGCGGTAGCAGCCACTGGGCCAGATAGGGGAGCTCCCGGTGGCGGCTGTCGTGGTCAAGCCCATAGCCCACCACGAAACCCGGTCCCTCCAGCTTGAAGCCGAGGTAGCGGGGGTGCACCGGCCTCACCCGGGCGGCAGGCCGATCCAGGAGGGCGCAGATCTCGAGAGTTCGGCCGGGCGCGGCCAGGGTTTGCACCATGGCCTGGATGGTCCGGCCAGCATCAACGATGTCGTCGACGATGAGGACCGGACCGGTCTCCGGTAGGTTGACCCGGCCCAGGGCACTGATCACCGGCTCGGAAACGGCGCGCTCCCCCCGGTAGCTGGTCGATTGGAAGAACTCCATGCCCAGGACATCCACCTCGTACTCCCAGAGCTGGCGGATCAGGTCGACCGCGAAGACGAAGCCGCCCCGCATCACCACCACCAGCGCTACCGGGATTCCCCGATGCACGGCGGCGATCTCCTCGGCGATTGCCCGGACCCGCTCCTGGATCTCTTCCGGGGTCGCGATCTGCCGCATGTTCAGGGCGGCCGGGTCCCTTCGGTCGGTCCAAAACGCTGGCTGGAAGACCGGCCCGGTGGCGGGCACCAAGAGGGTGGGGGCGGCCATCTGCCCGGGCAGTATCGACAACTCCGCCTCGGTGCTCAAGTGGAACTCCGTCTCCCTGCCATCGCCGCGATCCCGGCGCGCAAAGCGCGCTGACTCAGCCAGCGAGTATGGCAAGTATCCTCGATCCGGCGCCGCCAACGGCTGCCCGAGTGTCGCGTCAGGGCTGGGTCGGGCGCCGGGGCCTCCCCACCCGGGCCGCCAGTTCACCCAGAACATCGTCGACCTTGAGCCCCTCGGAAACCAGCAGGAGCAGGGTGTGGAACCAGAGGTCAGCGACCTCGGCCACCAGCTGCTGGCGGTCGTCCTGGTGGGCCGCCAAGATCACCTCGGTCGCCTCCTCGCCGACCTTGCGGCAGATTACCGCCAAGCCCCCTGACAGCAGCTCTGCGGTGTAGGACCCCTCAGGGCGGACCTCCCTTCGACTCTCCAGGGTCGCCTGGAGCTGGTCGGCCAAGATGGCGGGCTCCGCGAAGCATGAACGCCGCCCGAGGTGGCAGGTCGGCCCCTTGGGGCGAACCGAGAGCAGCACCGTGTCCCCGTCGCAGTCCAGCTGGAGCCTCTCGACCTCCAGCACTGCCCCGGAGGTCTCGCCCTTGTGCCAGAGCCGCAGCCGGCTCCGGCTCCAGAAGTGAGCCTCCCCCGTTTCTACGGTGCGCTCCAGCGCCTGCCGGTCCATGAACGCGATCATCAGCACCGTCCCGGTGGCCCAGTCCTGCGCCACCGCCACCAAGAGGCCCCGGTCATCGAAGCGGGCTCCGGCTGGAAAGGTGAGGCTCATCGGCGGACCGGCACTCCGGCCGCTTCCAGCTCTCCTTTGACCGCGTCCACCGTCCAGCGCCCGCTGTGGAAGATCGAGGCGGCCAGGGCGGCATCGGCGTGTCCTGCGGTGAGGACCGCGACGATGTCCTGGGGGCCGCCGGCCCCTCCCGACGCAATCACCGGGATGCCGACGCTCTCGGCGATGGCTGCGGTCAGGGCTAGGTCGTAGCCCGCCCTCGTCCCGTCGGCGTCAACGCTGGTGACCAGCAGCTCGCCCGCCCCCAGCCGGTCGAGCTCACGAGCCCAGGCGATGGCGTCGAGCCCGGTCGCCACCCGGGCGCCGTGGGTGAGCAGTTCCCAGCCCTGTTCCCGGCGCTGGGCGTCGATGGCCACCACGACGCACTGGGACCCGAACATGGTCGCCGACTCCTTCACCAAGGCGGGATTGGACACCGCCGCGGTCTGGATTGAGACCTTGTCGGCGCCGGCCCGCAGCAGCTNNGAGCGGATGCCGCCGCCGATCGTGAACGGCACGAACACGTCGTCGGCCGTCCGGCGCGCCAGCTCGACGATCGTCGCCCGCTTCTCGTGGGTCGCGGTGATGTCGAGGAAGACCAGCTCGTCGGCGCCGCCGCGGTCGTAGAACGCCGCCAGCTCCACCGGGTCGCCCTGGTCGCGAAGGGCGCGAAAGTTTCGTCCCTTGACCACATGGCCGTGGGCGACATCTAGGCAGGGAATGATCCGTTTAGCCAGCATTTTTCCGCACTTTTGCGGACGCCAAGATACAGAACTGGTCCAGCAGTCGGAGCCCGTTGCTGCCGCTGCGTTCCGGGTGGAACTGAACCCCGAAGACATCCGCCCGAGCGATAGCACTGACAAAGACGCCGCCGTAGTCGGTGCGCGCGCCGACTACGGCGGCGGCATTGGCAGGCTGCACCACGTAGGAGTGGGTGAAGTAGAAGTAGGCGCCGTCCAGCTCGGACAGCAAGGGGGTGGGTCGCGCCACCGTTACCGTGTTCCAGCCCACGTGCGGCAGCTTTTCCGAAGTGGGCAACCGCACCACCTCTCCCTCCAGAAATCCCAGGCAGGGACTGCCGTCCTCGGCACTGTTTTGGAAGAGCAGCTGCAGTCCCAGGCAGATCCCGAGGTAGGGTCGCCCGGAGCCCAGGAAGTCGAGCAATCCCACGTCCAGGCCACTGTCCCGCAGCCTGGTCATGGCGGGTCCCGCGGCGCCCACTCCCGGGAACACGAGCGCCGCCACTGCGTTCAGGTCGGGGGCGGACTTGACGGGTCGCCACGGCGCTCCCAAGAAGTCCAGGGCGTTGGCGACGCTGGCGAGATTACCGCCCCCATAGTCGACCAGTCCAATCACAAAGATCCCTTGGCGCTGGCCGGCCGGCCTTGAAGGCTGGCATCCTTTTGGCAGGCCTCCCGGAGGGCCCGGGCCAGCGCCTTGAAGCTGGCCTCGGCCATGTGATGGTTGTCCGCCCCAGATGCCACCAGATGCAGGGTGAGCTCGCCGCTGCGAGCCAGGGCCTCAAAGAAGTGCTCCAAGAGGGAGGGGGGCAGACCGCCCACATCACCTCCCGCGAAACCGATTTCGATTGAGGCGTGGGCCCGCCCGGAACAGTCGACCGTGGCCGCTGCCAGGCTCTCGTCCATCGGCACCACCGCGTGCCCGAAGCGCTCGATGCCGCGGCGATCCCCGAGGCACTCGGCCAGGGCCTCGCCCAAGACCAGGGCCACGTCCTCGACGGTGTGGTGGGCGTCCACCTGGAGGTCGCCCTTGGCTGAAACCTCGAGGTCAAACCGGGAGTGGGTCGAGAGCGAGGTCAGCATGTGGTCCAGGAACCCCACTCCGGTGGAGACCGTGGACAGCCCTCCGCCATCCAGGTCCAGGCTCACCGTGACCTCGGTCTCGCGGGTCTGCCGATGCCGGGTCGACCGGCGCTCAGCTGTCATCTGCCAACCTCCACTGCCGCATGGCATCCACCAACCGGGAGTTCTCCTCAGCCGCCCTCACGGTGACCCGGACCCAGCCGGACATGGCTGAGCCCTCCTCGAAGCTGCGAACCACCATCCCCTTGTTGGCCAGCCCCTTCGCCAGGCCGGGCGCTCCCGCCACCAGGATGAAGTTGGTGGGAGTCGTCCGGACCGGGAAGCCCAGCTGTTCCAGATCGACTGCCAAGCGCTCTCGCAGCTTTCCGATCTGGGCCACTCGGGCGCGCATCACCGCCACGTCGGCCAGGGTCCTGGTTCCCAGCGCGGCCGCCACCGAGCCGATGCTGCCCGGTGGTCGAACCACCGCGAGGGCGGCGCTGACGTCCGCCCCGGACAGGGCGTACCCGACCCGTGCCCCCGCCAAGCCGAAGCCCTTGCTGAGGGTGCGCACCACGACCAAGTTGGGCAGGTCGGCGATCAGCGGTGCCGCCGTTAGCCCGGCGAATTCGTAGTAGGCCTCATCGACCACCACCAGCCCCGCCGTGGCGTCGGCAAGCTCGGCGATGAAGTCCAGCGGCAGCAGCTCACCCGTGGGATTGTTGGGGTTGGACAGCCAGGTAACCCGTGCCTGGCTGGCGGCCTCCTGCATCGACCGACGATTCAGCTGCCAGTTCTGGGCCGCCACCTCAGTGACCAGTCCGCCCGCCAGCTCGCTGATGGTCCGGTACATCGAGTACGTGGGGTCCGAGAGCAACACTGGGTCCGAAGGGCCGACGAAGGCCTTGGCCAACAGATCGAGCACCTCGTCGGCCCCGGCGCCGACGGTAACGGCGGCGGCGGAAACTCCGGCGTAGCGGGCGATCGCCGAGGTCAGCTCGGCGTAGGTGGGGTCGGGGTATTCGTTCAGCGCGAGAGGGCCGAGCGCGGTCAGGTCGGCGCCCGCCCACGGAGATGAGTTGGTGTCGAACCGGATCACCTGGTCGGGGCTGATCCCGGCCTGGCGCGCCACCTCGGCGGAAGACATCTCCCACTGATAGGGATGCATGGCCCGGACGCTGGAGCGGGGGAGCGGGGCCTCCCGGGTGGCAGCCGTCTGATCGGCGACCCGGACCCGCACTGACTCCCAATGAGAGGCGAACCCCTCCACGCTGGCGATCTCGCGAACGATTGGGGCCAGCTGGGCCAGTCCCTCGGCAGAGGTGATCTCGACCTGGAGGGCGNNTTGGCTCCAGTCGCGTAGTCGCCCGCTGCCGCGGGCGTGCTGCAACCGAGGAAGACCGATCCCGCGTTAGCGATAGCGGGGAGCCAGTTGGCGGCTTCCTGGAGAGCAAGGATGAGGTGCTCCGGCCCGAACTCGTTGGCGAAGGCGATCGCTGCAGTGGGCGAGTCGGTGGTGAAGATCCGGGTCTGATCGCGGTAGCGGTCGCCGATCCCTGCCCCCACCTGGCTGGCCAGGGCGGCATCGGTGGAGATCAGGACTGCCACCGCGTCGGGAGCGTGCTCCGCCTGGGCCAAAAGGTCGGCGCTGACAAAGGCCGGGGGAGCTGAGCCGTCCGCGATGACCACCACCTCGGAAGGCCCCGCCGGCATGTCCACCGCCACCACGCCGAAGACCTGGCGTTTGGCGGAGGTGACGTAGGCGTTGCCCGGGCCGAAGATCTTGTCCACCTTGCCCAGAGACCCGGTGCCGAAGGCCATTGCCGCGATGGCCTGAGCGCCCCCCACCGCGTGCACCTCAGTGACCCCTGCCAGCGCGGCAGCTGCCAGCACCGAGGGGGCCACCCGGCCGTCCTGGCCAGGCGGTGAGCAGAGCACGACCTCGGTGCAGCCGGCGAGGCGGGCCGGTACCGCCATCATCAGGACCGAGGAGGGATAGGCCGCCCGACCGCCTGGCACATAGATGCCGACCCTCGTCAGCGGGCGCCAAACCCTCCATACCCTGACTCCTGGCACGACCTCCACCACCTCTTCAGAGAACCGCTGGGCCCCGTGCACCCGAGCGATGTGGCGGGCAGCCCGCTCCAGGGCCTGGACCAGCTCCGTGGGCGCGTCTCTGAGGGCTCGATCGAGCTCGCCAGGGTCGACCCGGGTCCGCTCCAGGTCGATGCCATCGAAGCGACGGGTCAGCTCCCTCACCGCCGCGTCCCGGCCTTGACGCACCTGCTCCAGCACGATGGCCACCTCGCGGTCCACGGTTGGCGACGACGGGGACCGGTCCACCAGGGCGCGGTAAAGGGGAGTTCCCCGGTGGGGAAGAGGTTGGGGTTCGATCAAGGGATCAGCTTCTCGATCGGCAGAACCAGGATGGACGAGGCGCCGAGCTGGCGCAGGGGGCCGAGCAGCTCCCAGATCGAAGGAGCGTCAACGACCGCGTGCACCGCCACCATGGCCGGCTCGGCCAGCTGCAGGACCGACGGCGACCCCATGCCCGGCAGCAACTCCCGGATGGCCGAAACCGCGGTGCCGGGCGCGTTCATCATCAGGTACTTCTTGTTCCGGGCCGCGATCACGCTGGCGAGGACCAACTGGACGTGGTCGGCGAGTTCGCGGCGATTCGGTTCTAGCTCTTTCCTGGCGACCAATTCCGCCTCTGACTCGAGGACCGTCTCCAGGGGCCGCAGCCCGTTGGTGGCGAGGGTCGTCCCGGTGGAGACCAGGTCGACGATGGCGTCGGCCACCCCCAACAAGGGGGTGATCTCGACCGCGCCGCTGATCTCGACCAGACGGACCTCCACCCCTCTCTCCGCGAAGAAGGTGGCGCTTGCCCGGGGGTGGGAGGTGGCCACCAACTGCCCGGACAGCTCCTCCACCCGCTGGATGGTTCCCGCTCCCGGCACCGCCACCTGCAGCCGGCACCTGCCGAATCCCAGGCCCAGCAGCCGGTCAACTGCGACCCCTGACTCCGCCAGGAGATTGGAACCGGTGATCCCGAGGTCGACGACCCCGTCCTGGGTGTACTCGGGGATGTCCTCGGCCCGCACAAAGAGAAGGTCGAGTGGGTAGTTGTGGCAGGGGGCGAAGAGGCGCCGATCATCAGCCTCGAAGCCGAACCCAGCTTCGGTCAGCAGGGAGGCCGCTGGTTGGGAGAGACGGCCCTTGTTGGGTAGGGCTAGACGGATCCGGCCCGGGTCCGCTCGGTTGATCACTGAGCTGGGGCCCGCTTGCGCCGATCCAGCATCGTCCGGTAGCCGCCGCTGCCGAACCGCAGCCAATTGCTGACCCTGGTGATGGTGGCGGTGCTGGCTCCGGTCCGTCTGGCGATCTCCAGGTAGTGCATACCCTGATCGAGCAGCAGGGCCACCTGCCACCTTCCGCTCATGGCCCTGAGCTCCGCGATGGTGCAGAGGTCGCGCAAGAACGCGGCCGTCTCGTCCGCGGTTTTCAGTTCAGCGATCGCCTCGAAGAGTTCCGCCGACTCTGGAGGCAGGGCGTCGCGGCTCGGTCCGGCGGGCGTCAGTACTGTCCTTGTCATGTTAGCATGCTAGCATGACAAGGCAGCCGTTGGCTCCCTCGGCTCCCTTCGAACCGAAGCGGATGGTGATGGTTCCCGCCATCGATCTCCTGCAGGGGCGACTGGTTCGACTCGTCCAGGGCCAGTACGATCAGATCCTGCCCTATGGTCAAGGTCCGGTCCACCTGGCTCAGGCGTACTGCCACGAGGGAGCCGAAGGGCTGCACGTGATCGACCTGGACGGGGCCCGGCTCGGCAGCTGGCAGAACCTGCAGCTGATCGGGGAGATCGTGAGGTCGGCGGGGGTGCCGGTGCAAGCTGGGGGAGGGGCGAGGGACGCTGCCCAGGTGCGGTCGGCGCTGAGGCTCGGGGTCGAGAGGGTGGTGATCTCCACCGCCGCTCTAGGGGACCCGGCCCAATTGCGCCGGCTGGTCACGGAGTTCGACTCCCAGCTGGTGGTCAGCCTGGATGCGCGGGCCGGCGATGTGGTCACGGAGGGCTGGACGGTCGGGACGGGGATGGGGCTGATGGACGCCGCCCGGCGCGTGGTGGAAACCGGAGTCTCCCGCCTCATCTACACCGATGTGCTGCGGGACGGGACCCTTTCCGGGCCCGGGCTGGCGGGGCTGGAGCGGCTGCTCCCGCTCGGGGTCCCGGTGATGGTTGCGGGGGGAGTGGCCACCTACCGGGACCTGGAGCGGCTTCGCGGCGCTGGCGCCGAGGCCGCGATCGTGGGCCGAGCCCTGCTCGACGGCACGATCAGCTTGCCGGCCGCGATCGCGGCGGCGGGTGGCGCGGCGCCGGCACCGGCCGAGGCTTGAGAGCCTCCTCGGAGGGTGCCCCGGCGCCCGCCGCCCGAGCGGACCTGCACGTCCACAGCGAGTTTTCCTGGGACGCCCCCCGCGGGGCCATGATGGCGAGCTGCCAGCGGGCCCTGGCGCTCGGCCTTCAGGTGGTCGCCTTCACCGAGCATGCGGACTACTCGGACTTGGCTGGAGGGGCTCGCCTGGACGTGGCCGGCTACCTGGAGGCGATCGCCCACTGCCGCCGCGAGTTCCCCCGGCTATCGGTCTGGAGCGGGGTCGAGCTGGGGGAGCCCCACCGCTTTCCCAGGGAGGCGTCTTCGCTGCTCAGTCAAGGCCGCTTCGACCTGGTGCTCGGCTCAGTGCACTCGGTCATCTCCGCCGGATCCGTCCTCGAGTTCAGCGAGCTGGGCCAGGAAAGTGACTCGGACCCGCGGCAGCTGATGCGAGCCTATTTTGAGGAGCTGCGCCAGCTCATCGAGGGACCGGTCGAGTTCCAGGTCTTGGCGCACCTCGAATACCCCAAGCGGTTCTGGTTGGCGGGATGGCCGCCCTACGACCCCCAGGCTTACCGGGAGGAGATCCTCGCTGTGCTCGAGGCCGCCGCGCGCCACGATCTGGCCCTTGAGCTCAACACCAGTCGCGGGGGCGACCCGGTCTGGGCTCTGGGTCCCGGCCCCACCGTCATCGGATGGTGGCGGGATGTGGGCGGCCGCCAGCTCTCGGTCGGCAGCGACGCCCACGACCCTTCCGCGGTCGCGGCGGGCTTCCTTCTGGCCGGGCAGGTCGCGGCAAACACCGGCTTCGTTCCGTCCACGGCCCGACTCGGGATGTGGACCAGGCCACTTCAGCCGAAGCTTGCCGACGGCGGCTGACCGCCCCCGAGGCTTGCGGTACCGCGTCAGCTTGTGTTAGAAAGTCCCGCACACAACCGAATAGCAAAGGCGAAGACGAGGACGAGTACGGAGACCCGGTTCCCTCAAGAGAGCGGCTGGTAGCTGGAAAGGCCGCAGGGATCCCCTTCAGAAAAAGACCTCCGAGCCGCGGGAAGAAACCGGTCAGCTGACCGGAAGTAGACCCCGCCGGGAGCCCCGCCGTGATGGGGGTAGGGTGTGATGGCACCCGAAAAGGCCAGTGCCGCGAGGCGCTGGCGAAAAGAGGTGGTACCGCGTGGCCGGAGCCCTGGGCTAGGCCTCGCCCTCTTGGTCGACCGCATCAGGTCGGCTGGAGTAGGCGTGGCCGGGTGGCCTGGAGGCAATGATGGGAACGCGAAGCAGCGACCTCAGACCCGTGAGGGTCGTCGATAGCACCCTGCGCGCGGGCGAGCAGTTCGCGCACGCGGACTTCAACCCTGAGGATCGGATCCGGCTGGCGCGGGCGCTCGACGCCTTCGGGGTCGATGAACTGGAGCTGCCATCGCCGGCCGTGGGGCCGGCGCCAGCGGGCTGCACCTCTACCTCGGGACCTCGCCCTCCCGAGCCGCAAGCCTCTCCCGGTCCTGGCCGCGGCTGGCGCAAGAGATCCGCGACCCTGTCCAGCTGGCAAGGTCGGCCGGGGCGTTCGTCAGGTTCAGCGCCGAGGACGCCTTCCGCACCCCGCTCCAGCGCCTATTCGCCGCCTTTGATGTGGCGGTGGAGGCGGGGGCGGCGGTCGAGTTGGCGGGCTGCGGTCCCTGGCTCGGGCGCCACAAGGGCGTGCTCGGTCCTGGGGAGCGGGCGGTGACCACCATGAGCCGCAACTTTCGGGGCCGGATGGGTGATCCCACCAGCGAGATCTACCTGGTCAGCCCGGCGACCGCACTCCGGGGCCGGCTGGCCGATCCTCGGGAGGTGGCGTGATGGCTCGGGCCTGGCGTTTCGGCGACTTCGTCAACACCGACCAGATCATCCCTGGCCGCTATAACGTGATCACCGACCCGCGCGAGTTGGACCGGGCCTGCTTCATTGAGCATCGGCCCGAGTTCGCGGCCGAGGTGCGCCCCGGGGACGTCATCGTGGCCGGCGAGGACTTCGGCTGCGGCAGCTCTCGGGAGCACGCCATGATCGCCATCTTGGCGACCNNCCCAGCGGATTGCGCGCCACGGGGGCGTGGTCGAGCTGGTGCGTGCCCATGGCAGCCTGAACGGGGCCCGCGGTAGCGAATGCGAGCCCGCACCGCTCCCAGACTCATCGGAATAGGAGGATGCGATGACTTCGGAAGTGACGATCGGGGCCGCCGAGTGCCCCGAATGCGCGGCCCTATTGGCGGTGCCCCGAGGGACCGTGGCCGGGGAGATCCTTCCCTGCGGGGAGTGCCTGGCGGAGCTGGAGGTGACCCTCCTGGAGCCGCTGACCCTGGCGCTGGCGCCCGAGGTTGAGGAGGACTGGGGCGAGTGAGCCCGACCAAGGTAGGGCTGGTCTGCTCTCGGGTCCGGGTCGAGGAGAAGATGCTGTTGGAGGCCTTCTCGCGGCGCCCGGGGGTGGAGGTGGTCCAGATTGATGACGACCTGATCCAGGCTCCGCTGGCGGGTGGGGCCGAACCCACCGGCCCGGCTGGCGACCTCCGCGGCTGCGACGTGGTGCTGCTGCGCGGCCTGGGCCATCTTCGTCAGCTGGCCCTGGCCCGGCTCGTCGAGGCCTGGGGGATCCCCGTGGTCAACCCCGCGGAGGTGCTCGACACCTGCGGCGACAAGCTGCGCACCACCCTGGCGCTGGCGGCGGCCGGGGTCCCCACCCCCCCCGCCCGGGTGGCGTTCACGGTGGAGGCCGCCCTGGTCGCGGTCGAGGAGCTGGGCTACCCCTGCGTCGTCAAGCCCACGGTGGGGTCGTGGGGCCGGTTGGTGGCGCGGCTCAACGACCGGGACGCGGCGGAAGCGGTGCTTGAGCACAAGGCGCTGCTGGGAGGAGCCCTGCACAAAGTGCTGTACCTCCAGGCCTACATCGAGAAACCCGGCCGGGACCTGCGGGCCTTTGTTCTGGACGGGCAGACCGTGGCGGTCATCGGCCGGCGTTCCGGGCACTGGATCACCAACACCGCCAGGGGTGCCCGGGCGGAGGCGGTGGTGGTCAGCGGCGAGCTGGCTTCCATCTGTGCCAGAGCGGCCGGCGCGGTCGGGGGCGGGGCCCTGGCCGTCGATCTCCTCGAGGGCCCCGAGGGGCTGCTGGTGAATGAGGTGAACTCCACCATGGAATTTCGCAACAGCGTGGCTCCGACCGGGGTCGACATTCCCTCGTTGCTGGTGGACCACGCCCTGGCGCTGGCGGAGCGGCGTTGACCCGGGTCAGCGTCGTGGGAGGAGCCGGCTACGTTGGGGGCGAGCTGGTCCGCCTCTTGCTCGGCCACCCGGGCGTCGACCTCGGCCAGGTGACCTCCAGCTCCCATCGGGGCCGGCCGCTGGTCAGCGCCCACCCCAACCTGCGCGGGTTCACCGAGCTGCGCTTTGCCGATCCCGCCCAGCTGGAGCCCTGCGACGCCGTGATCAGCGCGGGGGCCGGTTCGGCCGCCGACCCCTCCGTGGCGCAGCTGCGGGGGCTTGCTCCCTTGGTGGTCGACTGTGGCCCTCGGCTGAGGCTTCGGGACTCGGCCGTCTTTCGACGCTGGTACCGGGCCGATCCCGAGCCAGAGGGGCTGCTGGCGGAGGCCGTATACGGGCTGCCGGAGATCAACCGCACCGAGTTGCGCCACGCGACATTGGCCAGCGGCGTCGGCTGCTCAGCTGCGGCCACCATCCTGGCCCTGCTGCCCTTGGCTAGAACCGGTTGGGCCCTGGCCACTCCCGCCTTCATCGAGGCCCGGTTCGGGTCCTCGGCCGCCGGGTCGAGGCCCGGTCCCGGCGGGCATCACCCAGAGCGCAGTGGGGCGGTGAGGATCTTCGCTCCCGAGGGCCACCGACACCAGGCTGAGGTGGGCCAGGCGCTCGGCTGGGACCCGGGAATGCTCAGCTATTCAGGAGTCGCCGTGGAGATGGTGCGGGGGATCTCCGTCTCGGTGCGGTGCTTCCTGCAGCAGGCCGTCACCGAAGGCGAGCTCTGGGACGCCTTCCGCGCCACCTACCAAGCCGAGCCTTTCGTGCGGATCGTGGCCCAGCGTGCCGGCCTCCACCGCTATCCCGATCCCCGGTGGCTGGCGGGCACCAATCTCTGCGATGTCGGCTTCGCGGTGGATCCCTCCGGGAAGCGTTTGACCCTGATGGCGGCTCTGGACAACCTGGGCAAGGGTGCCGCCGGGAATGCCATTCAGACGCTCAACTGCATGCTGGGCCTGGAGGAGGGAGCGGGGCTCGGGTTCATGGGGCTGCACCCGCTGTGAGCCCGGCAGCCGAGTCGTGGACCCAGCCTTCCTCCGGGGTCCTGGTGGTGAAGATCGGGGGTGGCGGGGAGATCGACCAGAAGGGGGTCTGCGCCGACCTGGCGAGCCAGTGGTCTAAGCACCCGCTGGTGGTCCTCCACGGAGCCTCCAAGGAACTGGACCGGGTCTCCACCGCTTTGGGCCACCCTCCCGTGCGGGTCACCTCGGTGTCGGGGATCGAGAGCCGTTACACCGACGACGCCACCATGTCGATTTTCAACATGGTCTACGCCGGCAGCGCCAACGTCAGCTGGGTGGAATGCCTGCAGCGTCTGGGGGTGGCGGCGGTTGGACTGAGCGGGGTCGACGGCGGACTGCTCCGAGGCCCTGAGAAAGGGATATTGCGATCCCGGCTGGGGGAGGATCGCCAACAACTGCTTCGGGGCGACCGCAGCGGACGGGTGACCCAGGTCAACGTCGGTCTCTTGCGGCTCTTGCTGGAGGCTCGCTACCTGCCCGTCCTCAGCCCTCCCGCGCTCTCCGAAGGCGGCAGGGCGATGAACGTCGATGCCGACCGCGCCGCCGCCCAGATCGCCATTGCCCTCGGAGCGGCGACCCTGGTCTTCCTCAGCGACGTTCCCGGGTTGATGCTGGACCCCAGCGATCCCGACAGCCTGGTCCCCGACATCCGCCGGCATGAGATCCCTCGGGCGATGGAGATCGCTCGAGGGCGGATGCGGACCAAGGTGCTGGCGGCCAAGGAGGCCCTCCAAGGAGGCGTCCGTCGGGTGGTGGTGGCGGACGGACGGATCCCCCAGCCGGTGGAGATGGCGTGCCTCGGTCAGGGCACCGTGTTCCGGCGCAATGGGGTTTCGAGGGCCGCCGGGTGAGCGCCATCGAGCAGCTGAGCCAAGGGGATCTGGACCTGCTCACGGAATTGGTAGCCATCCCCAGTCCAACTGGGCGAGTTGGAGAAGCGGCCTCCTGGCTGGTGGGGCAGCTGCGAGACCGTGGCCTTCGAGCCGACGTGGACTCGGCGGGTAATGTCCTCGGCGTCGTGGAGCCCAGCCATCTGGACCCCAGGGACGGGGAGGTATACCTGCTGGGTCACCTCGACACGGTCGCGGGGTTCTGGTCTCCTCGGCTGGAGGGGGGAAGGCTCTCAGGGCGTGGCGCCTCCGACGCCAAGGGTCCCTTGGCGGCCTTCCTGGCGGCAGCGCTGAGGGCCCGCGACTCCGGTCGGCTGCGCCGCCGGGTGAGGATCTTGGCGGCAGCGGATGAGGAAGGGGAGTCGGCTGGGGCTCGGTTGCTCGCGGCTACCCTGCCGCCCCCAGCCTTTCTGGTGGTGGGTGAACCCTCCGGGTCCGGAAGAGTGGTGCTCGGCTATCGGGGCCGCCTGCGCTGCCGCCTGGAGCTGAGCTGCCCGGAGCAGCACAGCTCCAGGCCGGACCCCACCGCGGCCGAGCTGGGCCTGGCGGCCTGGGGCGCGATCCGGGACGAGGTGGCGGCGATTAACGGCGACGCAGTGGGGTTCGACGCCCTAGACGTCCATCTTTTGGCGATCGACAGCAGCAGCGACGGCCTCCGGGACACAGTTCGACTAGGGCTCGGGTTCCGCCTGCCGCCGTCGGTGGCTCGGGAAGAGCTGGTGGCCCGGGTGCGCGGTCTGGATCTCGGCGGACGGCTGGAAGTCGCTGGCTCGGAGGAAGCCGCTCTGGTGCCGCGGGTCGGGATCCTGCCGACGGCCTTTGCACGCGCCATCCTCGCCGAGGGCGAGAAAGTGGTGTGGCAGCGGCGCCTGGCCACCTCCGACCTCAATGTGGTGCTGCCGGCGTGGAGATGTGCGGCTGTCGTCTATGGACCCGGTGACTCCGCCCTCGACCACACCCCTGCGGAGTCGATCGCGCTAGTCGACTATGCCCGCGGGATCCGGGTGCTGGCCCAGGTTCTGGAGTCTCTCTGAGGCAACTGTCGGCCCGATCACGACCGAGGAGTTCCCGGTCGCTCCGGCGCTCCGACCCGCAACGGCCTGCGCCCGCTGACGGGCCCAGATACCGAACTCACTTCGATGGCATTTTGGCCAGCAGCGAGCGGAGGTCGTCGGCGTGCTCCTCCTCGTCCGCGAGCAGGCCGTCCATGCCCCGGCGGGTCGTGGGGTCGCCGTCACCTAGCCAGGGGATGATTTCCTGGCAACCGCGATGCGCTCTGCTATCAAATCCTCTTTGATCATGTCGACCAGTGACTGGCCCTCGGCGTACTCGGTGTGGCTGCGCTTGGCGAGAACGGCGGGGCTGAGGTCGGGTTGGCCTCCCAATTGCACGATCCGGGTCGCCGCGCGGTCGGCGTGGTCCCTCTCCTCGTTGGCGTGCTCGAGGAACTCCGCCTTGACCGACCCCCCCGGTCGATCCCCTCAGCCCTGTAGTCGTGACGCATGTTGCGGAGCACACAGACGAGCTCGGTCGCCAGGACCTCGTTCAAAACCTTGATCACCCGGTCCCGATCCGCTCCGTCAGAGGAGGTGATTGGCCCCTCGTCGATGTGCTCGCGGGCCGGCTTGCGGATGGTCTCGATCCCCAGTACGAAGTCGCCACCCATCTCAGATCGTCCTGTGAATCCTGCCCATCCGGAGCGCCTTGGGAAGAAACTGGCGCTTGACCCCGCCCCTCCCGGGGCGGGGGTTTCTGCGCCTCTTCCCAACTCTAGGCGGAAGGACCGCTGGACTGGCCTTTTCAACTGGGGAACTGGCTCGTGGCNNTCATGAAAGACGCTGTACCTGCCGGTCACCGCTAAGAGCCCGCCGGGACGCCCGGGTGGTCAGCGCCGGCGGCGGCGAAAGAGCACCGGCGCAACGGCGACGACCGCCAGAAGGCAGAGCAAGACCACAATCGTCGGCAGACCCCCGCCAACTGTTGTCACCCGCTGGCTCACCCCAGCGCTCCTCTGAATGCAAGAGGGCGCCTGCGTCGCTCTTGCTGCCGTGGGGAGACACGGGACGCTAACATATCAACCTATGCTGACATCAGCACGAGTTGATGAGCGGGTCCGAGTTCTCGCCGACCCATTGCGGGCCCGGATCGTGGAGCTGCTCGCTGCTGAGACGCTGTGCACGTGCCACCTGGTCGCGGAGACTGGCGCCCGCCAGACGACGATCTCGCATCACCTGCGGATCCTCCGGGCGGCGGGCTGGGTGGACACCGAGCCACGTGGGCGATTCAACTACTACCGCCTGCGCGCTGAGGCCCTGGAGGATCTGGCAGCTGAGATCGCCTCCTTGGCTGACGCGGCCCGGGCATCGGTAGGCCGGCAGAGGCCATGCTGACGGGCGGAGGCCCCCCCGAGGAGGTCCCCTCCGGTTCAGCCTTCGGCGCCGCTCAAGCTCCGCTCCTTGACCGCTTGTCGTTCCTGGACCGCTTCCTGCCGGTGTGGATCCTGGTCGCCATGGGGCTGGGCCTGGGACTCGGACGGGGGGTGCCGGGAGCGGCCCACGCCTTGGACTCGGCGCAGGTGGCCCATGGCGTGCCTGCCGTCATATTTGTGGGGTTGCTGGCCATGATGTACCCGGTATTGGCCAAGGTCCGCTACGGTCAGCTGGACCGGGTCACCAGGGACCGCCGCCTCCTAGTCACCTCCCTGGTCCTCAACTGGGTCATCGGCCCGGCGCTGATGTTTGCCTTGGCGTGGCTCCTCCTGCCTGATGAGCCCGCCTACCGCACTGGCCTCATCGTCGTGGGCCTAGCCCGCTGCATCGCCATGGTGTTGATCTGGAACGAGTTGTCGGGTGGCGACCGGGAGGCGGCCGCCGTGCTGGTGGCCCTCAACTCCGTGTTTCAGATCTTGGCCTACGCCGGTTTGGGGTACTTCTACCTGGTGGCGCTGCCGGGGTGGCTTGGGCTCCCCACTGCCGGGCTGCACGTGTCGATCGTNNCTGGTACGAGGAGCGCTTCCTGCCCCGGATCGGCCCCCTCGCCCTCTACGGTCTTCTGTTCACGATCGTCGTGCTCTTCGCTCTCCAGGGCCGGGAGATCACCGGGCACCCGCTCGACGTCGTNNNNTATGCCCGCACCGCCACGCTTGCCTTTACTGCCGCGGGCAATAACTTTGAGCTGGCTATCGCCGTGGCCATCGGGGTATTCGGCGCCACTTCTGGCGAAGCCCTGGCCGGAGTCGTAGGGCCCCTGATCGAGGTACCAGCGCTGGTGGCCCTCGTCTATGTGTCCCTGTGGGCTCGGCACCGGTTCTTCCCCGTCGCGGCCACCGAGGACTCCCAGAAGCCTGTGAGGGTTGGAGCATGACCCCTCAGGCGCGCGCCGTCCCAGCCGACGCTCGCCCCGAGGTTCTTTTCCTTTGCGTGCACAACGCGGGGCGCTCCCAGATGGCTGCTGCCCTGCTCACCCGCCATGCGGTTGGGAGGATCCGAGTGCGATCGGCTGGCAGTGAGCCGTCCGAGTCGCTTAACCCGGCCGTGGTTCAGGCTATGGCCGAGGTCGGCATAGATTTGGCCAACCAGAGGCCCAAGGCTCTGACCGATGAGATGGCTCGGGCTGCCGACGTCGTGGTCACCATGGGGTGTGGCGATGCCTGCCCGGTCTATCCGGGTAAGCGCTACGTCGACTGGGATCTTGCTGACCCTGCTGGCAAGCCGCTGGAAGAGGTCCGGATCGTTCGCGATGAGATCGATGGGCGAGTCCGCGCCCTGCTCACGGAGCTGACCCTAGATCGGGTCAAGGCGGGCAGGGTCCGGGCTCGGGCGCAGGGCAAGCGGGTGGGGCGGCCGCCGAGGGCGCAGCCGGTCAGCGAGCATCCGATGTGGCCGGTGGTGGTGGCCGCCCTGGAGTCCGGTCACCTGAACCGTCCTGAGGCGGCAAGGAAGCTCAAGGTGAGACTTGCCACCCTGAACGAGGCCCTGGCGGCAATCCGCCATGGGGGCAGCGTCGGCGGCGGGGCTGGCGGGGCTGACGGGGCGGCTGAGACAGCCTTCCCAAAGTAAATCCTGAGAGGCAGCGACCTCCGCGGCGGAGTCTACTACCGCAGCAGATGTGGAGTCCGTGACGCTGGTCTGCCTCGACGCGTTGCCACCCTGAGTTGGGCCCGTTACGGCTTGGTGTGGGTCAAACGCCGAGCATCACCTAGGCTGGCCAGATGGGCAGCTCGATCCAGCCCGCGGACACGCCCGGTTCCCTCGGTGAGGCTGCTTTCGGCGAGACCTCACGAACTGTGGGCGCCACCCGTGGGACCCCCTCGAGATCGTCCCGAGCACGCCTGAAGTCGTCCATCCACACTTTCCTGGACGGGAAAGCCCGCTATCGCGTCCTGAGCGACCAAGGCAAAGAGGCGATCTTTCTGGCTGATGGCCAAACGCTTCGCATCATCGACGTCAACGCCAGCGCCTCGCATCTGACTGGATACGAGCGCACCGAGCTGATCGGAGCCTCGGTCTCCAAGCTCGTTCCCCCCGTGGACCGAAAGGCCCAGCGAACTCGCATTGCCGCGGTGACCACTGAGGAATCTCAAGTTTCCCAGGCTCGTTATCGCCGCAAGGGCGGATCTCTCATCGACGTTGAGATACAACAGCGCCGGCTCGAGGATGGCAGGCTCCTCGGGGTGGTCCGCAGCGCAAGCAAGCGCGGACTGGGGGAAGGACAGTTCAGCCAGATGCTGACGCGCTTCGACCTGTTCGTGGCGACCGTGGACAGTGAGGGGCGGATCTCCTACGCCAATCCGGCGCTGAGCGCCCTGACCGGATGGAGCGTCGATGAGCTGATCGGGCGCTCTGCCTACGACCTGCTCCCTACTGGCCCCTCTGACGGCCAGAACCAACCCCTCTCGGACGAATTCTTGGTCGGCAACCTGGAGCACCCGATCACCACCGACCTCGTGACCCGGACAGGCGAGCGGCGGTTGGTATCAGTCAGCGCCACCCTTCTTCAGGACCAGTTTGGGGCAAACGTGGGGGCCGCCATCCTGGGCCAGGACATTACCCAGGAGCTAGCTTCTAAGACGGAGTTGGAGCGAGAGCTCCGCGAACGGGCGGATGTGGCCGCCGCCATCGCGAGGCTCGAGCCCGGCGGGACCACGGAGGCGACGGCACGCGCCATCTGCCAGGAACTCCGCAGCCTCCGCGGAGTGGACCTGGCGGTCGTGGTGGTCTTCAGCGCGGAGGGCGAGACGACGGTGCTGGCAGTTGATGCACCTGAGAGCATCCCCTTGTCGGCCGGAGTGCACCCGCCAGCCGCCCGAAGCGCGTACCTCATAGAACGTGCAGCCAGGGGCCCCTGGCTGGAGCTCTGGAAGCAACGGGTGGGGGATGGCGACTACGGCACGGCGATCGCAAGCGCTGGGCTCCACGGCGTCTCCTACGCTCCGATTCGGTACGGGGACAGCACACTCGGATTGCTGGTGGTGGGCTCCCTACACTGCGAGGAGGCCGACTCCACCATCGACAACCTGCCGGTGATTGCCGAGTTTGGCTCCGCCGCCAGTGCGCTCCTGGCCGTGGACCTGCACGCGGACCGATTGGTCGACCAGCTCCGCACCAGGCTCCAGGAGATCGTGAGGAGCCGTGCGTTCCATCCGGTCTTCCAGCCCATTGTCGATGTCGACACCGGCCAGGTTGTGGGCTACGAGGCACTCACCCGTTTCGCCGACGGGGAACCCCCCGCTACCCGCTTCTCCGCCGCTTTGAGCGTGGGGTCGGAAGTGGAACTTGAATTGGCCACCCTGGATCGGGCGATCCGAGTGGGCCGAGACCTGCCCCCGGGTCGCTGGTTAAACGTCAACATCTCACCGGGGTTGCTGACTCGCCCTGCCGAGCTCCGGGCCGTCCTGGACGCGGCTAACCGCCCCCTGGTTCTGGAAATCACCGAGCATGAGCTGATAACGGACTACGCTGCCGTGCGGGAGGCGCTCCACCAACTCAGCCCGATCCGCATCGCCGTCGACGACGCTGGTGCGGGCATCGCCAACTTCGCACACATCGTGGACCTTCAGCCTGACTTCGTGAAGGTGGACCTCGGCCTGATTCGCGGGGTCGATACCGACCTCGCTCGCCAGGCCATGATCGTGGCCCTGTGCCATTTCGCGCGGGCCACCAGCTGCCAGCTGATCGCCGAGGGCGTGGAGACCCGCGGCGAGGCCCGGACTGTCCGCTCCCTGGGTGTCGGCTTCGGACAGGGCTACTGGTACGGACGTCCCATGGCGCTGGAAGCCATCATCGCGGCTCCCAAGGCCCAACTCGTCCCCGCCGGCCGCTGAGGCGGGCTCAGCTGGCTGCTCGCGCGACGACCGCCCGCGGTCAGTCGATGGGGTGCTCCACGGCACCTGGACGGGAAGTGTGCGAGATATTGACGGAATGCGTAGGGCAACGGTGGAGGTGCTGGTGGCCGAACAGCCGGCCGACCTCAGCACTTTGCTTGAGGCGGCTACGAACACCGAGGTCTCTTCGCGCCGCTAGACTTCCCGCTCCACTCCACGGGACTTGACTGCCGTCCCGTCCGCCTCGCGGGCTTCTATCTGGTCCAGTGACAGGTTTTTGATTCCCACGCTGGACGCCTCTGGAGAGATCGGGTCTCAATTCTGGAGAATTAGGCCGCTCGTCGCCGCGTAGCCCGCGGCCGGAGCGGAGCGGGCCGGCCATCTAGACTTCCGAGGCCGAGCCCGCCGGCCCAGCGGCGGACCTCGCCGGCCAGCGCGCGCGCATCGGCCACTTCGCCTTCCGCGCTGGCCGGCTAGGCGAGCGCTCCCAGCGATCTCCTTGGCAAGCTTCCGGTTATCCGCCGCGCTAGCGACGCCGCCGAACGCACCAACCAGCGTGCGAACTGGCACGCCGTCCTCGAACGGGTCGGCGCCGCCCTTGACGAGACAGCGTCAACGCATCGGGAATGACCGCAACGGGATGGGTAGGCGTACGACATGTCGCACATTGGTAACTGGTGTGTTACGGTAGCCGAGTTGTTACCAATGCTCGAGGAGTAGTCCTAGGATGCGGTACTACGAATCGATGTCGACGATTGCCGCCAGCCCAGAGGCGGTGTGGGGTGTGCTGAGCGACGGGGCGGCCTGGATCGGGCTGGAATTCTGGCGTCGATGCTGTTGAGGGCGGGATCGTGATGGGGGAGACCCCAGAGATCCGTACACAGGCGGCACCGGGCCGCACCTTTCCGGTCAACGTGACGACGTTCGAACCACCCGTACGGTTGCGCTTCAGTGGCATGCCGTTCGGCCTGTTCCGAGGCGTACGGACCTACGACTTGTCCCGGGACGCGGGTGATGCCACTACGTTTCATATGCGCGAGGAGTACACCGGCCCGCCTCGGGGGCTGATCTGGCGGTCGACGCCCGACCTGGGCCCGGCCTTCGACAGGGTCGCCCAGGGGCTGAAGCAACGGGTCGAGTCGGGCGGTTGAGCGGATGGTCCAGGCGCCTGTCTCCGGCGACCCCTTCGAGGCTTTGGGCGATCCAAATCGGCGCGACATCCTGCGCCTGCTCAGCGGCGGTGACAAGCCGGTCCAGGAGATCGCCGCCGCGATGCCCATCAGCCGGCCCGCCGTCTCGCGCCACCTCCGCCTGTTGAAGGACGCCGGACTGGTGGCTGAGCAGGCTCAGGGAACCCGCCGGATCTATCACCTGCAGGAGCAGGGGATGCACGCGGTCCAGGCCTATCTCGAGGGTATTTGGGGCGACGCCGCCGCGCGGTTTCGGTTGCTGGCCGAAAACACCGATAGGACGTCGGGGCGATGAACCCCCCGCTCAGGATGTCCTTCGACCTCGCCTGCTCAGCCGAGCATGCGTTCTCCGTGTGGACCTCGGGACTCGGCACGGGGTGGCCGCCCGACCACACCGTGACCGGGCAAGCTGACCTCGTCATCGTCCTGCAGAGCGGCGTCGGAGGGCGGATCTATGAACGCACATCCGATGGCGTCGAGTACGACAGCACAAATAGACGGAGAGGACCGGGCGAGGGGACGCTCCGCCGACGGGTCGACGGAAGGTGGGCGGGCCGGGTCTCCACCGGCCGGGACCCGAGGGCAGGCAGATGACCCGGTCGGTGTT
Organism: Candidatus Dormiibacterota bacterium; assembly: GCA_003132265.1. GTDB lineage: Bacteria > Chloroflexota > Dormibacteria > Aeolococcales > Bog-877 > Bog-877. The sequence goes on from PKXE01000225.1 coordinate 35,091, forward strand.
CGGCAGGACCCGCCTGGAGGTGGTGGGCAAGGTCGACAGCCTTCGGGCCCAGACAGGCCCGCGCGCTGATGGCGGACGCGCCGAGTGCGGTGGCCGCAATCAGCTCAGTGCCGGTGGTGCCGGGGAGTCGAGGCGGAAACCCTCCTGGCCGTGCCCATTCACCCTGAGAATTTGACCATTTAGTTGACCACTCACGGAGTGGTCAACGGTGGTGCGGGTTGTGCCTGCTTGGGACTGTTTCTAGATCAAAGGGGGTGCCCCCGGAAGGACTTGAAACTCCGACACGCGGTTTAGGAATGCGAGTGCGCCCGTCCATCTGGTGCTATCCAGTACCGTTTCGTAGTTCAGAGTAGGTTGCTCAGTCCGTCTAGTAGCCTCCTGTGGGAAGCAG
>PKXE01000189.1 GCA_003132265.1 Candidatus Dormiibacterota bacterium
CCGGCTCCTCATCTGACCGCTACCAGGTAGGCGATGAGGATGGTGACGAAGACGTAGAGCAAGTACAGGTTGACGTCGCCCGCCTGGATGGGTTGCACCAGCCGAGCCATGGCTTCTACCAACCGGACGATGGGCTGGTACAGATAACGCTCGAAGAGGGGCGTGACCTGAAAGTGGTAATGGACCGGCCCGGATCGGCCGGCAGGATCGTCCGAGGCCCTGGTCAATTTCACCTGGGGCCGGTATAGCCCCTCGAAGGTGACCCGCACCGGGTTGGCGTGAGTGGTCGCGGTGTACTGCATGCGCGGGCGGAAACGGAGGATGCCGCCCGCCCAGACCGGAACCGAACGGTTTTTCGCCACCCGGGTGCGGCTGCGCACGATCAGCACCGGCACCAGCAGCATGGCCAGCAGGCAGACGGCCAGGTAGGTGGGCGAGAAGGCACTGAAATCGGTGTGGGCCGGGATCACGGTGAGCCCTGGGACGATCAGCTTGGCGAGGATGTTCTCACCCGTCGTCGCCTGGACCACCCGATCCAGACCGGTGAGCACGAGCGGCGCGCCCACCGCCAGGAAGCAGCAGGCGACGGCCAGCAGGGCGGGACCCGCCACCGGTTGGCCGACCTCATTCGCGACCGCTGCCTCCTCGCTCCTGGCCATCCCCAGGAAGGGAATGCCGAAGGCGCGGGCGAAGGCGTTGATCGCCATGCCGCCGGTCAGCGCCAGGGTGGCGGCGGCAATGACCAGCACCACCCCGATCACGTGACTGGGGATTCGGAAGCCCTGGAAGAGCCCCTGGAAGACCAGCCACTCGCTGACGAAGCCGTTGAGCGGAGGCAGGGCGGCGATCCCCAAGGTCCCCACCAGGGTCAGAGCCGCTGCCCGGGGCATCCGGCGAGCCAGGCCCCCCAGGCGATCCAGGTCGCGCGACCCGACGGCGTGCTCCACCACGCCGGTCTCCAAGAAGAGCAGGGTCTTATAGGCGGCGTGATTGAGCACATGGTAGAGGCCAGCGATCAGCAGCAGTGCCCCCACCGCCGGCTGGTGAGACTCGAAGAAAGCCAGCGAAGCGCCCAACGCGACGAAGACGATGCCGATGTTCTCGATGGTGGAGTAGGCCAAAAAGCGCTTCCAGTCCCGCTCCATAAGCGAGTACAGCACGCCCAGCGCGGCTGACAGTGACCCCAGCCCGAGATCCAGCACCCCCCACCAGGCCGGTCCGTTCGGGAGCAGCTGAAAGGCGACCAGCGCGAACCCGAACACCCCGAGCTTGGTCACGACGCCGGACAGGAATCCCGATCCGTCGGCGGGCGCCACCGGGTGGGCGGCGGGTAGCCAGATGTGCAACGGCACCAGGCCGGCTTTGAACCCGAAGCCCAGCAACGCGAGGACGAACACGGCGTCGGCCCAGCCGGCGGAGAGGTGCGGGGCGTGGGCGGCGATCACGCTGAAGCTGGTGCTGCCAGCCTGGGTACCGAGAATCGCCAGCGCGGCGACGATCAGCGCAAACCCGACCTCGCCCAGCGCGAGAAAGAGGAAGCCGCCCTGGACCACGGCCGGATCCCGCCGGTGGCGCACGATCATCAGGAAGCTGGTCAGGGTCATCGACTCCCAGGCCACCAGGAACACGGTGATGGACGAGGCCGCGAGAACTACCAGGCTGGCGATAAGTGCCCCCTGGTAGACGAGCAGGTAGGCTCCGGTGCCGGGTCCCGCCCGGTGATATCGCGGCAGGTACGCCCCGATGGCGGCGGCGACCAACCCCAGCGCGATCACGAACACTCCCGAGAGCGGGGTGATGCGAAGTCCCACCTCGCCAGCCACGCCGCCGCCCACGTGGAGCTGCCAGGTCAGGCGACCGACCACTATCCAGACGCCCGCCGCCAGCGCCAGGATGCCGCCCAGGCTCGACAGACTGGCGGCAGAACGCAGGCCGGAACCCTGCGGCACCGCCACCGCCACGGCGCCAGCGACGATCCAGCACGCCACGGTGGCCGCGATGAGAATGCCCACTCCGTTCACGGCCGCGATGCCCCGGAGAAGCGAAAGCGATCAGGATTGATCGAAGCGTGCAGGCGGTCCACTCCCACCAGCAGCCCCTGGAGCAGCGCCAAGGGGCTGGGCGGGCAGCCCGGGATTACGACGTCGATCGGGAGCAGCCTTCCCACCCCACCGTGGGTGAACCGGTCCGGGACGAACACGCCGCCCAGGGCGCAAGCGCCGACAGTGACCACGATCTTGGGATCCGGCATCGCTTCGTAGGTCGCCTGCAGCGCGTGGTCCATGGCGAGAGCGCCGGGGCCGGTGACCAGCAGGCAGTCCGCGTGTCGTGGGGCCGGGGTGAAGAACAAACCCAGCCGGTGCAGATCATAGTGCGGCGCCGTCAGCAGGCGGATCTCCGACTCGCAGGATGCGCACGACCCGGTGTCGATGGTCCGAATGTGCAGGCTTCTCCCGAACAACCGAGAGATGGTCTCCCGCAACTCGGCACTCACCCGGGCAACCTCCGAGCTGACGGAGTCCGCTTTGGGATTTTGGCTCCAGCGGACTGGCACAGGGCGAGAGTTGGGCGCCGCCGATTCCAAGACATTCACTTGGGTCCCTCAAGCGGGAAGCACAAACGGAGTTGCCCTAGGTCACGGGCCGCCAGCTCAAACTGCTGACTGGGATGACCGGCTGGTCCGGCCACCTCGAGGCAGCGCTGGCAGGCGGTGCAGCGCCCCAAGTCCAGCACCAGCTGACCCTCGGCCAACTCCAGAGCGCGGCTGGGGCAGATGTCAATCATCTGCTGGACCAGCTCGGGCGTGAGCTGGGAGGCGTCGAAGGCCGGGGGGGTCGGTAGCGTCGCCGCGCTGCCATCCGCGCGGGCGGGATAGCGAGTGGTCACGATGCCCCGTCGCACCCCCCGCCAGAACCACAGCGCCATCAGCGTGCGAACCCCGCCACCGTCAACCAGAAACTGGCCTCGATGATCGCGACATCGGTGAACACGTTGCGTGAACGCAGGGCGTCGTCGAAGGCGCGCCAGTTGCGCACGGAGGCCGGCCGCAGCCGGGCTCCCGCCACCTTTCCGTCATGGTCGAGCTGCACCCAGGACAACGCCTCCCCGCGTACTGACTCGCACCATCCCAGGCCGCGCCGCTCGCCCCGCTCCGGGGCCGGACCCGCCGGCGTTGGGAGCGCGTCCGCCACGTCGATGAGCTCCCCTGACTGCAACCAGCGGTGGATCAGCCGCTCCGATTCGTCCACCTCTTGGAGCATGACCTGGAGTCGCGACAGGACGTCGCCATTGACGGCCGTCGCCACCTCAAGTCCGCTGTGGCTGTCGCCGGCGGACCACGGGTGATCACGGCGCACGTCGAGGTCGGCGCCCGATCCCCGGGCAACTGGCCCAACCAGGCCCAGGCGGGCCGCCGCCTCGGCGTCGACGACCCCGGCTGCTTCGAGGCGGTCGACGAAGGAGTTAGTGCCCAGCAGCGCCGAGCCGATCTGCCGGACCGATGCGCACAGGGCCGAGAGGCCCTCGCTCAGAGTCGCTCCGTCGCAGCCCCGCCTGACCCCTCCCACCGCGACCACCCCAAACAGGTAGCGGTGACCAAATACCGCCGCGTTGAGTCGAAGGAAGTTCTCCAGGATGATTTCGACCTGCGCCTGGCCAACCCCGAGCCCGGTCGACTGGCAGAGGGCAGCCATTGCCGCCGCGTGGTTGTACAGCCGCTCCAGCTCTAAAGCGACCAGCCGGGTCCTCTCGGCGCCGGCCGGGACAACGATCCCCGAGGCCGATTCCACGGCGCGGGCAAACGCCAAACCGTTGCCAACGGCCCCCGGGCCCTCGCAGCGCTCCACCCGAAAGAGGGCCATCTCAGGGTCCATGCCCACCACTTGGTGTTCGATGCCCCGATGCTTGTGAAACCAGGCCAAGTACGCGTCGAGGACCTCCTCGCCAGTTGTAACGAGACCCATGTACAGCGATTCCTGGCCGACCCCACGCACCGGTCCGACCGGAAATTCGAAGGCCTCGCCCCTCACCACGTGGGGCGCTCGGACCTCGGTGGGAACGCCTCGCCGACTTCTGGGAGCGCCGGGCGAGCCGCTCCGGAGCGGAGGCGCTGAGTCCGCCCCCGGCGCGAGCAGCACTCGGTTCAGCGGGTGGCCGCCGGTTGGCTTGATCCCCCAGAGTTCGAAGATCTCGCACTCCTCGACAAAGCAGGCCGGCGCGACTTCGGAGATCGCTGCATAGGATCGGCCGCTGAGGGGCGCTTGCAGCAGGAGATAGCGGCGGTCCTGGTCCAGCCCGAAGACCAGGTGGAGGGTCAGCCCACCATCTCCGCCGGCCTCGGCTGGAGCAGAGGGCAGGACGAACATGTCCGCCAACCGGGCGCCGCGGCTCGCGCCCAGCAGCTGCGCCGCACGCTTCAGCTGCGCCAATTCTAGCCGGCGGCCCAGAGCCCCCGGCTGAGTTGTGGGCTCGGGGCTGCCGGGGAGTTCCCGGAGGACCGCCTCCAGGTCCACCCGCCGCGGCTCGGTTGTCAGCGGGCCGGTCAACGAATGACCTCCACCGAGTGCATGAGCAGCGAGTTGAGGACGCCGGGTACCCAAAGACCCAGCACCAACAGCCCGGCCAGGCCGAGCAGGATCGGCACCGCCGCCAGGACGGCGCCCAGCCGGCCCGGGTAAGGCTGTCGCTGCTGGCCTTTGGGTTCACCGAGCACCATCCGACTGGTGGTGTACATGAAGCCGATAAAGGCAAGGACGAGCAGCAAGAGCAGCAGCCCGACTAGGGCCGGCGACTGGGCTGCCAGCCCGGCCCGAACGATGGTGAATTCGCTGATGAACAGCCCAAACGGTGGTGAGCCAACCACGGCCAGAGAGCCCAACAACAACACCGCGCCGGTCACCGGCAGGCTGCTCAGCACCCCGCTGATCCGGCTCGCCTGGCGGGTCTCATAAGCGAGCACCAAGGTGCCTCCGGCGAGGAAGAGCACGGCCTTGCCGACCGCGTGGTTGAGCGTGTGCAGGAGCGCCCCATACAGCCCCAGCACCCCCCCGAATCCGAGTCCGATGGCGATGATCCCCATGTGCTCAACCGACGAGTAAGCCCAGAGCCGCTTGAAGTCTCGGCGGCGGACCAAGAACAGCGCGCCCAGCGCGACCGACAGGAATCCGAAGGTCAAGAGCACATGACTGGCGTAGGCGGGACCGAGGGCGCGGTCGGCGATGACGACGTACCGCAGGATGGCGTACATGCCCACGTTGAGGAGCGCTCCGGAGAGCATGGCGCTCGCTGGACTGGGAGCTTCCGCATGAGCGTCCGGGAGCCAGGTGTGCATCGGTACCAGCCCGACCTTAGTGCCGTATCCGACCACCGCGAGCAGGAACCCCAGCCGCAGACCCGTGCCGTCCAGCTGGCGGGCGTGGTGCACCAGGTAAGCCCAGGTGAGGTGCTGCTCCGGGCTGCCGGGCAACGCAGTGGCGGCAAAGAACACAAACAGCGTTCCGACCAGCGCGATGGTGATCCCGAGACTGCTGATGATCACGTACCTCCAGCCCGCCTCCAGCCCACTGGTGCGACCTTCGATGGCCACCAGCACTACGCTGGCCAGAGTGCAGGCTTCCACCAGCACGAAGAGCAGACCCAAGTTGGCGGTCTCCACCGAGGCGACCATGGACCCGGCGAACAGCCCCCACAGCACGAAGTAGGCCCGTACCCGATTGGGGCTCAGCTCGCCGCGCACCTGCTGGGCGTGGACGTAGGCGATCGACCCGATCCCGGCCAAGAGCACCACGATGGCCACGGTGATCGCGAAGAAGGCGCTGATTCCGTCCACATATATGAAGCTGCCCGCGCTGGCGATGGGCGCCCCGCCCCCAGTCATGGCCGCCTCCGCGACGGCGGCCCCCAGCGATCCCACGGCCGCGGCCACGGCGATCCCGCCGGCGAGCTGAGCCCGCGAAGTCAGCAGGCCGGCCACGCTGCCGAGCAACGGCAGACAGGACGCCAGGATCGGGAGCAGGATCACTCTGGGGCCCGCGCGGGGAGGCCACCGCCGGTGGCCATCTGCTCGGCCAGCCCGGTGGCCATGGCGAGCATGATCAGCACCCCCGCGATGACGTCGAAGAAGATTCCCGCCTCGACGATGAACGGGAAGCTCGCGGTCAGGGTGACCGCTGCCAGAAACGCCCCGTTCTCCATGATCAACCAGCCGACCAGCTGGGCCACCATGTGGCGGCGGACCACCATCATCAGTGCGCCCAGCAGAATGACCGAGGTGGAGATTGGGATGATCGACACCGAAATCACGCCATGGGCCAGCGGCTGGCTCCCCAGCAGCAGATACGCAAAGGCGCACAGGCCCGCGCCGATGATCAGGGAAACCGAGAGCCCCACCGTCACCCCGGTATCGCGCTTCAGTCCGAGCCGCCGCACCAAGAAACGCCGTGCGGCGTAGGGAATGGCGATGCCCTTGAGGCAGAGCGTGAGAGCACACAGGACCCAGAGCGCTGGCTCATGGTCGAGGTAGGCGGCGGTACCTGCCGCCACGGCGAGCAGAATCGACTGCAGCCCGTAGTACCGCAGGTAGCGGTCGAAGAGCTTGGACCCCAGACAGGCGAGCGCACAGAGCAGGATCAGAACTGCGACCAGAGTCAGGAGCAGTCCGCCCGACGACACGACCGCGAGGCTCTGCATGGCTACTTGGCGACCACGTAGGAGGTGATGATCCCGATCAGGGCCAGCAGGAAAGCGCCACCGAGGAACTCGGCGATTCGAAAGAATCGAAGCTTGGCAAAGGAAGCGTCGATGACGACGATGGCGGCGCCGCAGATGACCAGCTTGCCCAAGACCGCCAGGATGCCCAGCAGTCCGCTGAGGAGGTCGGTACCGGTGCCCAGCCCGCCTGGGATCACGAAGACGTTCATGAAGATGGCTGAAAGCAGGAACAGCTTGATCCAGCCGCCCCACTTGACGATCGCGTACTCGCGACCCGAGTACTCCAGTACCCGCGGCTCCTCGATCATCGAGATCTCGATGGTGCCGGCGGGGTTGTCCACGGGAATGTGACCGGTCTCGGCGAGGATCAGCATGAAGAAGGCCACCGCGCCCAGCACATGAGTGGGCAGCACCATCGCCAGCGGAGAGTTCGCGAGGGCATGGTTCATGAGGTAGGGGTTGTCCGAAGCCGAGAGCACCCCCACGGTGAAGAACACCAGGATGAAGGCCGGCTCGGCCAGGCCCCCCAGCCAGGTGG
>PKXE01000220.1 GCA_003132265.1 Candidatus Dormiibacterota bacterium
CGACAGAGCTCAGGTGGCTCAGAGCCGGAGAACTGGGGAATCAGGCGGGGCAGCGCGGTCAGGGCGTGTTCCAGCTCTCCTTCCGAGGGGTCGACGAACACCCCGACGACCGAGACCCCGGGTGGCACGGCGGCGGTGGCGATGGCGCCTNNGCCCCCGCCGCGACCACCGCGGCAACCTCGGCAGCCGACCGGCAGCCGCAGATCTTGACCCGGGTCCCGCTGCCGCTGGTCTTGGCTCCGAGCCGTGGCGAGGCGGGTAGTGGTCCTCTGCCTACGGCATCGCCCAGGTCACCGGCCCGGATGGCGGCGAGCCCGTCCACTCCTAAGCCTCCACCGCGCCGGCGGCCTTCACGGCCCCCACCCAGGCGACCTTGTCCTCGGCGCGCATCAGGGCCTCGCCGACGAGGAAGGCCGGGACCCCTAAGCGATAGATGCGATCGATCTGGGCCGCGGTCTCGAACCCGCTCTCGCTGACGACCTGGATGCCCTTGGGGACCAGGCGGATCAGCGATTCCGTGACCGCGGGGTCGGTCTGGAGAGTTCGAAGGTTGCGATTGTTGATCCCCAGCAGGCTGGCCCCGAGGTCCAGCGCCCGCCCCAGCTCGACTGCGGAATGCACCTCGACCAGGACATCGAGTTCCCACGCCCGGGCTGTCTGGAGCAGGGCGGTGAGTTGCTGATCAGTCAGGCCGGCGACGATGGCCAGGACGGCGTCCGCCCCGTACGCGGCAGACTGCACCACCTCATACGAGGTGGTCAGAAAGTCCTTGCGGAGCAAGGGCAGGCTGGTCTGGGCGCGGGCGACCGCGAGATAGCTCAGCTGGCCCTGGAAATGGTCCGCCTCGGTGAGTACGCTGACGGCATCGGCCCCCGCCATCTGGTAGCTGGCGGCGATCTCGGCCGGGTCGAAGTCCCGAGCGATCAGCCCCGCCGACGGCGAGGCGCGCTTGATCTCCGCGATCAGCGCCGGGGGACGGGCGCCGCTGAGGGCAGCACCGAGTGAGCGCCGGTCACCGCGCCCTCGCCTAGCTCTGGCCTCGAGGGCTTCCAGCGGCTCTCCCGCCATCTCCTCTGCCAGCCGCCGCCGCCGGTCCTGGAAGATCTGAGAGAGAGCGTCAGACATTGGCGCTCGCCTCGCCGCCGGGGCTGCTCCGCAGCGCCTCGAGCGCCGCCATCGCCGCTCCCGAGCTGATGCTGGCCCGGGCCAGGGCCAGTCCCTCATCGACATCGCCGGCGGCGCCCGCCACCACCAGTGCCAGCGAGGCGTTGAGGGCCACCACGTCGGCGCGCGGGGAGCGCTCGCCCCGCAGGATGGCGAGGATCAGCTCAGCGTTGGTTCGGGCATCGCCGCCCCGGAGGTCGTCGAGTGAAGCCCGAACCCCGTGGTCCTCAGGGTGGAGCACCCACCGCCTGCTCCCCTCCCGGCTGAACTGCGCCACCCAGGTAGGCCCGTCCCCGGCGACCTCGTCCATCCCGCTGGCCGAGTGGACCACGGCCCCCTCCTCGGCGCCCAGGCCCTGCATCGCCTCGGCGACCAGATCGACCTGCGCCTCACCGAAGACCCCGACCAGCTGGCGGTGGGCCCCGGCGGGGTTGCAGAGCGGGCCCAGCAGGTTGAAGATCGTCCGTACCCCGAGCTCCCGGCGCAGCCCCCCGGCCGCCTTCATCGCCGGGTGGTACTGGGGGGCGAACAGGAAGGCGATGCGGTGGACGGAGAGCAGCTCCGCGGCCGCGGCAGGATTGCGGTCGAGCGGCACTCCCAAAGCCTCCAGCACATCGGCGCTGCCACAGGCGCTGGAGGCGGCTCGGTTGCCGTGCTTGGCAACCGGGATTCCGGCGCCGGCCACCACCAGGGCCGCCGCGGTGGAGATGTTGATGCTCTGGGTGCCGTCGCCTCCGGTTCCGACGATATCGATCACCAGCGGCAGTTGGTGGTCGACGCGCACCGCCCGCTGGCGCATCGCGGTGGCGGCGCCGATGACCTCCTCGATGGTTTCACCTCGGGCCGCGAGAGCGATCAGGAGCCCCGCCGCCTGGGCGCTGGTGATGGTCTCATCGATGATCGCACCCACGGTGGCGGCGCTCTCCGCAGCGGACATAGTGCCCCCCTGCAGTAGCCGGCGCAGGAGCTGGGGGAAGTCCTCCATCAGGAGGCGCTCCGGCCCCGGCCAGAGCTGGGGCTCAAGGGCGCGTCGGCGCCCCGCCTGATGGGCGCCAAACGACCAGGGCCGGCTGCCTGGGGGGCCGGAACCGCGATCGATTGACGCATTGGGGTCGTCTCCTTCCGAAATGAAAAAAGCCCCGGGCATTGCCCAGGGCTCGGCAGTCGCTGGCGGTCGCTGTGACTAGGCGCGCGACGGTGCCGAACCCTCATCGGGCCAATGCCACCGCCAGCTAAACGCGAATCGCCTAGTCACTACAACGCAATTCTGGACTAAGCTCGGGCCGGGAGTCAATCCGACCCGGTCGGCGCCGGCTCCTGGTGGAACCCTCGCATGACCAGCGGGACCCGCGCCTGGGGCGCGGTCACCACACCCTGACGTCGGCCCGGCCCCCACCTTGGGCTTGACTCCTGGCTTCGGCTTACCGCAGAATCCGCGGCCTATGGTCAAGACGAACGCGCTGGTCTGGTGGTGGAGCTGGCCCGATCGGGGTGAAGTGTCCGCACGCGACTGACCGTCTGACCGACGAGCGAACACCAAGCCCCGGAATTCTCCGGGGCTTTTTCTTTTGCCTGAATAGGAGTTGTGATGCTGGCCTCACTGGAAATCCTTCCCAATCGACAGACCGTGCAGGCGACCGCGGCGAACTTTCCGCTGGTCCCGGTCTGGGCGGAGCTGCCGATCAAGGACCGGCGGCCGGTGGAGGTGTTCCAAGCGCTCGCCGGGGATGGGCCGGGTATGCTCCTGGAGGAGTTGGACCTATCCGGGCGCTCGGTCGGCTTCACGATCGTGGGGGGCGATCCGGCGGCCCTGGTGGTGGCGGACCGGTCAGGGGTGCGGATCCAGTCGATCCGGCGGCCGCTCCCCGTCAGCGAGGGCGTCTTCGGCCCCCCCGGCACCGATGTCATGTCCTCGCTCAATCGCCTCGCCGCCGAGCTGCGGGCCCCCCAGCTGCCCCAGCTGCCCACCATGACCGGGGGTCTGGCCGGTCTGCTGAGCTACGAAGCGGCATCCCTCCTGGACGGCCTCGCCTATCCGGTGGGCCGGGGCCGGCAGGCGGTTGACCCGATCACCTTCATGGTCTTAGACCGAGTCGCCGTCTTCGACCACCAGCGAGAAAGGCTGGTCCTGGTCGCTCACGTCCCAGCTGGCGCCGATTACGACGGGGGAGTGGCCGCGTTGGAGGAGATGGCGAGCTNNGTGGACATGTTCCAAGCTGGGGTCCGCCGCATCAAGGAGGACATCGCTGCCGGGGAGATCTACCAGGCGGTGCTCTCGCGGCGTCTCTCGGCTCCAGCCCGCGAGAGCGGGCTGGAGATCTACCAGCGGCTGCGTCAGCTGAATCCCTCCCCAGCGATGTTCTTCCTCCGGGTCCCGGGCGTGGAGCTGGCGGGATCCTCACCGGAGCCGCTGCTCAAGGTCCAGGGGCGCAGCGTCACCACCCGTCCCATCGCCGGAACCCGTCGCCGGGGCGAGGACGAGCAGGAGGACCAGCTACTGGAGCACGAGCTGCTGGCCGATCCCAAGGAACTCGCNNTGCTGGTGGACCTGGCCCGCAATGACCTGGGCAAGGTCTGCACGCCCGGCACCGTGGTTCCAACCCAGCTGATGAAGGTCCAGCGCTTCCCTCGGGTCATGCACTTGGTCAGCAACGTCGCGGGCGAGCTGGCGGAAAACCGCACCGCCCTCGACGCCCTCGCCGCTGTGTTCCCGGCCGGGACGGTGACGGGCGCCCCCAAACGGCGGGCAATGGAGATCATCGCCCGCGAAGAGCCGACCGCGCGGGGTCCCTATGCCGGGGCCTGCGGGTACCTGACCTTCTACGGCGACCTGGAGTTCTGCATCACCATCCGGACCGCGGTCGTGAGCGGCGGTCAGGTGCACGTGCAG
>PKXE01000027.1 GCA_003132265.1 Candidatus Dormiibacterota bacterium
CCTGCAACGGCTATGCGATGCCGCAGGGGAGAGGGAGGCCGAGCGCCAAATGAGTTGCGCGGTTGACCTCGGTCATCCGCGATGGGCTGAGCCTGGTTAGGCGAGAACGGAGGATACTGCGTGGGATCGTCGCGATGTTGTCCAGGTTGACCACGCATGGCCGTGGCATTCCGTCGGCCTCGGTGAGAGAGACCTCGGCGTCGAGACCCCGGACGTGGGTGGTGATGTCGGCCACGGTCACACGATCCCGCCAGTCGCCGTGCGCGTCCCACGAGAGCAGGAGTACGGGATGGCGTTGGCCGGGTGGCCGTTCGGCCCACCAGACCTCAGCCCGACGCATCGTTGCCGGCGTCGTCGGTCCCCCAGACAGAGTCCTCCTCGCCGAGCATATCGGCTGCCGCCTGGTCGGCCCATGCCTGCTCTTCCCTGGTGTCGGGCTCCGCCTGATAGGAGGCGCGGTACCGTTGCTCGCGGTCCTCGGTCTCGGCTTGGCGCCAGCCGCGCCAAAGTAATTCCGACACCACTTGGGACCGGCTGGTCTCGCGCCCGTGACGGCGATCCTCGATCCGAGCCAGCAGCTCGGCTGGCAGACTGACCGTGACCTTCTCCACCGTGCTCATACCGTCTAGAGTACCACCCGCCCTACTGTTGGTGCGCTCCGTTGGTCTGGAAGCGCGAGCCCTCAGTCCGCCGGCGTCCCCTTGGCCCACAAGGCCTCACCCCAGGCCCAGGCTGCGGACGTGCCCCCCGCCTTCAGGCGGGGGAGACTTCACTCAATGGGATCCTGGTCCAGTGCGCCGTGAGAGCGGCAAGTGCGATCCCCTGCGACCATGAGGTAGCGCGGACCCGCTCGGGCCATCCTCCCCGCCGACTTTACTTGGTCCCTCCTCTCCGAGCGACGGTGCGGACGCACCCTGCGCTCGTTCGATGACCGGCAGAGGGAGGGTGCGGGGCTTGGCGAGGCCGAGGCGATGAGTCCTCCCGATGCGCTCGGCGAGCTCGTCGTCCAGGCCACCGAGAGCGGCGAACCGCCGCCACTCGGCGACGGCCCTGGCCACGCTGTCGAGGATCCGGTCGGCGCGGCCTTGCGGAAGGGACACTGTACGTCCACACGATTGAAAGTCCTCTCGAGTAAACCCGTCCCGCTTCCCGTTCACGGACATCTGATGCCTCCGGGTCCAGGGACTGGAGGGGTTGTAGGAGTACGTGAGATCGAACGCGGGCGCCAACTCCCACCGGCCGTCGCGGTGCATCAGGAAGGCGATGTTCTTCACGTGGTCATCCTGGTTGCGTGCCAGGACGTTGAACACCATTCGGCGGAACTGTTGCTCCACGGCCTCCTGGCCGAGGCCCAGGCGGCGGATTGCCGCGAACGCTTGCTCGTACGAGTAGACCTCTGGCTGATTGAAATCGTAGTGGCCCAGCGCGGCGAGAGACTGCATGTGGATCTTGCCGTTCGCGCCCTGGCGATCGAAGCGTCTGGTGATGAAGTGGCGGCGGCCACCTTCCTCAAGCAGCTGGCATTCGCTCATTCGGATCCCGGCCGCCTCGGCCATCTGGGCGTAGGCAAACTCGATGGCGCAGTACGGCTGGGAGTCTGTGAGGTCGCGGCTCTGGCTGCCGCTGACACCGTCGAACTTCAGGATCCAGTGCTCAAACCCGGGGTCGGTCGCCACCTGGCCCGACCGTACCTCGTGAGTGGTCGGGTTGTAGGCGATCACGGCCTTGGCCCGAGCGCCGCCGGCTGAGGACCCGACGAGGAGGAGAGCTTGCAGAGCATGGCTGCGCGTCGGCTCGGACATTGACACCGCCAGGTCACCTCGGCTTGTCAGTATCTCCGAGGCGAGCTCCACCAGAGCGTCGACCTGCAGACGCTCGCTGCGAGACGCCCGAGGGCCCAGGGCCGGCGAGAACTCCAGCGCTCCCATTCCTCGCGCCCCGACATAGCAGAGCCGTTCAACCGCATTGAAGCTCTCAGGGACTCGTCCCTGAGCCTCCAGCCAGGCGTCAATCACGCGATGTCCGAAACGGTCGGGTAGGGAGTCGGCCAGGAGGCCAGGCAGCCCACGGAACGTCGGCAAGGACAATGACGGGAACGCGTACGGCTCGGGACGGAGTGGCATCACGAGAGGGGACACCTGAATGCCGCTGCGCGCGAAGTCGGGGTGGTACTGGAAACGGGCGATGTCGCTGCCGTCCTCAAGGCTTACGGCGCCGATCTGGCGGCCCCAGAGCCAGACCGCCGCGACCGTGGTCATGCGGAGGGTCCGTCGATCTGATCGCGCCAATGCCACTCAGCCCTCTCCGCGTGGTCCGGAGCGGCCCGGACGCGCGTCCCGGAGGCTCGCCGGCGGGTCCGTCCTGCGAGGGCCAGTTGAGTCATTGGGCTCGGGGCAGGGCTGGGAATCAGGCGGTCCAAGGTCTCGAGGAGACCCAGGGCCCTCAGGATGCGGACGAAGTTGAGCAGGGTGGTTGCGCCGTCGCGTTCGGCGCGCTCGACGGTGCGGTCTCCGACGCCAGCCGCCAAGGCGACCGCATGCTGAGTGCGATTCCCTTCCAGGCGGAGGAGAGCCAGCCGCCTTCCGAGTTCTGCGAGAACAGCCGGGTCTGTGGTCGAGTCCGTGATTTTCATAAACAGTCACCAATAACCTACAGGAACGGCCCTAGTACGTAACCCGTCACTTGCGGCCTATTATACACCGCGAGTGGCTGGCGGGTGGCGGTTCCAGCGGCAGTTAGCCATCTCGGCGATGTATTACTTGACAAAGGGAACCTGAGCAGTCATAATTGAGGTATGGAACTGACAGTCCTCTCCATCGCCGAGAGAATCCCCACCGAGGCCGACGCAGACAAGTTCCTTGAGGAACTGCGCTGGGGCAGCGGATAGCCGACGTGCCCGCATTGCGGGTGCATCGACGACCACTACTTCCTGAATGCCAAGAACGGCGTCAGTCGCAAGACGACGAGGGGCGCAATGTCTCAGCGTCGGGTCTGGGAGTGCTGTGCTTGCCGCAAGCAGTTCTCGGTCCTAACCGGAACGATGATGCACGGGACCAAGATTCCCCTCCGCACTTGGGTGTTCGTCATATTCGAACTGTGCTCCTCCAAGAACGGTGTCGCGGCCCGAGAGATTGAGCGCAAGTACCACTTGACCCCGAAGACCTCTTGGTACTTGCTCCACCGCATCCGCGAGGCCATGA
>PKXE01000122.1:0-353 GCA_003132265.1 Candidatus Dormiibacterota bacterium
GCCTCTGGCCTGCGCTTACTGCCGCTCGCCCTGCGCTGAACCTGCCTCGCATTGGCTTCTCTGCCGGACCGAGCCCTGGCGCGGACGTGACTCTTAGTTGGGCGGAGTCGCGGGATGCCCCACCTCAGAGTGGCTCAACCGGGCCCGCGCAATCTGGAGTTCACTCCTCGCGTTGGATCCTCGCCACCAGCATTCGCATCACGCCCGGCTCAGTCCACGGTCCCAGCTCCAGCACCAGCTCCCCGTCTTCTGCGCAACTGCGAGGCACCGTGTCGGCGGGCTCCCCCTCGTCCAGCAGCACCTCCAATGGCGTACCGGGGGAGAGCCGGTCGAGGGCGATCCTGGTGCGGACG
>PKXE01000122.1:489-4929 GCA_003132265.1 Candidatus Dormiibacterota bacterium
CCCCGGCCCTGGAGCCCCACCAGCTCCAGCACCTCGTCGATCCGCCGGCGCTGCCGGCGAGGTTCCAGCGCGTAGAGGTCGGCGAAGTAGCGCAGGTTGTCGAGGGCGCTGAGCCGGTCGCAGAGCCCCGGGTCGCCCCCGAAGACGCAGCCGCTCTGGCGGCGCACCTCGCGGGGATGGTCGACCACGTCCAGCCCGAGCACGCTCACCTTGCCGGAGGTCGGCAGCAGGAGGGTGCAGAGGACCCTGATGGTGGTGGTCTTGCCGGCCCCGTTGGGACCGAGCAACCCGAACAGCTCCCCGGGCTCGACCCGCAGGGAGATTCCCCGCACCGCCTCGATCTCCAGGCGGCGGCGGCGCACGGTACCGGTGGTGGTTCGGTAAGTCCGCCGGAGGTCGGCGATGTCGATGGCGGGCTCGCCGCGGGACGGGGCGGCTGAGGACACGGGCGGCCAATTCTACGGGGCCGGCGGGAGCCCCGATCCCGCCTCGGTTCCCTTTGGGTCAGCGCCGCGCGGTCAGCTGGAGCTCCAGGCAGGCCTCGCGGGGCAGCTCGGCAACCCCCACCGAGACTCGGGCGTGATGGCCCTGCTCAGCCAGCACCTGGCGCAAGAGGTGCGAGGCGCCGTCAATGACCTCGGACTGACGGGCGAAGTCCGGCGCCGAGCGGACATAGCCGGTGAGAAGCAGCAGCCCGGCGATCCGCTCCAGCCGTCCGACTGCGGCCGCCAGCAATGCCAAGAGGGAGACAGCGGCGATTCGGGCCGCCTCGGCGCCCGCGTCCACCCCCAGGTCCACCCCCAGCCGGCCCTGGATCACCCGGCCGTCGCGCATCGGGAGGACGCCTGAGGTCACGATCAGCTCCCCCGCGAAGGTGAACGGCACGTAGCTGGCGATCGGGACGGGAGGCGGGGGCAGCTCCAGACCCAGGTGCGCCAAGCGCTCCTCCGGGGTGTCTCCGGGGACGACATCGATCACGGTGGCGCCTCCGCGTCGAGCCGCCGCCGCCGCCGCCGCCGGTACAGGGTCAGGCTGATGGCTACCAAGATTAGGACGACCACCACCACTACCGTCACCCCCAGCGGGATCGAGGAGCGCTTGGCGACCGCGTGGTGATGACGATGGGGAGTGGGGCTGGGCGTCGGGGTGGGCGAGACCGCGACCGAGATCGGAGTTCCCGAGCTGGAGCTCAGGACCACCGGCCCGGGGGCGGTCGTGTCCAAGTCCCGAGCCGAGCCTCCTCGCCGGCTGAGTGGGTTCCACACCGACGCCAGCACGGTGAGCGGGCTGGTGGAGAGGGCCGAGAGCCCGGTCACCTCTTGACTCGGTAACCCCTGCTGGAACGCCCCCCAGGCGCCGCCTCCGTTGACGGTTCGCTGGAGCCCACCCCCGCTGCTGCCCCCATTGTCCCCGCCGACATAGATGACCGCTGGGTTGTCGGGGTCGAAGGCGATGGCGTTGACCGACCACAGTGCCCCCCCGGCCAGGTTCTGGGCCTGCCAGGTATCGCCGCCGTCGGAGCTGAGGTAGAGCCCCTTGAGGTTGCCCACCAGCAGCGGCGGGATGGTGCCGCCCTTGATCACCGGGCCCGCCGCCACCGCGAAGACGGGGGAGCCACCGGGATCACCGCCGGGCAGCGCCTGCCAGCCGGCGGCGGTCCCCACCGAGAGGGAGCGGAAGAGGTTGTCCTGCTGAGCGAGCTGATCCGAGCCAGCGACCACCCCCAGCGGGGTGTCGGCGACGATCGCCACCGAGCCGATGCTGAGCGTCAGCAGCCCCGCCTGCTCCCACGCCCGGCCGTCGCCGCTGACGTAAACCCCCTTCTGGGTGCCGAGGACGATGGCGGTGGGCCCGGTGGCGATGGCCCTGATGTCGAGGTTGCGAAGTCCGGTGTTGGCCTGCTTCCAGCTCTGGCCGCCGTCGGCGCTGCGGTAGACCCCGGCCCGGTCGGTCCCGGCGTAGAGGTCCGCCCCCGAGTTGGCGAAGGCGACGGTCCAGGTAAACTGGGTGACGGACGTCGACGACCAGCTCTGACCGTCGTCGGAGCTGACCCACACCCCCCGGCTGGTGGCCGCCGCCAGGTCCTGGGGAGCGCTCGGGTTGCCGACCACCTTCCAGACCGTGACGTGCTGGCTGGCGGCGATCGGCAGCCGCTGGAGCGGAGTCCAAGGGCCTGCACCCGCTGCCGCCCCCACCAAAAGCGCCGAGACCGCCAGCGCCACCGCCAGGCAGATCGACCCCAGAGCGGTCCCCCGGCGCCAGAGCGGGAGCTTGCGGAAGGCTACCAAGCCGAGGGCTCGATGGTCTGGTCCCGCCCGGCTCCGACCGACACCCAATCCACCCTGGCGCCGGCCAGCTCGGCGATCCGATTGACGTAGCGGCGGGCCGCTTCAGGCAGGTCGGTGAGCTGGCGGGCGTCCCGGGTGCTTTGCCCCCAGCCTGGNNAGGGCGATGGAATCGATGCCGTTGACCCCGACCGCGTAGCGGGCGACGCAGGCGTCGAACCAGCCTACCCGGCGGGCCCTCCCGGTCGTGGTGCCGTACTCGTTACCTCGTTCCCGGAGATACTCGCCCAGAGGGCCTTCCAACTCGGTTGGGAAGGGCCCGTAGCCGACCCTGGTCGTGTAGGCCTTGAAGACCCCGATGGTCCGCCCCACATGGCGGGGACCGATGCCGGCCCCCGCCAGCGCGCCGCCCGCCGACGGATAGGAGCTGGTCACGTAGGGATAGGTCCCGAGGTCTAGGTCGAGCATGGTTCCCTGGGCTCCCTCCAGGATCACCCGCTCCCCCCGCGCCACCGCGCCCTGGATGAGTGGGTANNCCCACCCTAAATCCGATCCGGCGGACCTTGTCGCTGTAGGCGGGACCCACTCCCCGGTAGGTCGTGCCCAACCGGTCATCCCCCCTCGCCCCCTCCTCCATCCGGTCCAGGACCGGGTGGTAGGGCATGATCATGTGGGCCCGCTCGCTGATCACGAGGTTGTCCAGATTGGCCCCCTGGGACTCCAGCGCTTCCAGCTCTTGGAGCAGCACCTTGGGGTCCAGCACCACCCCGTTGCCGATGATGCAGACGGTACTGGGGTGAAGGATCCCCGCCGGGATCAGGTTGAACTTGAAGGTGCGCCCGTCCACCACCACGGTGTGGCCGGCGTTGTTGCCACCCTGGCTGCGGATCACCATCTGGGCCGACTCCGCGAGCAGGTCGACGATCTTGCCCTTGCCCTCGTCGCCCCACTGGCCGCCGAGGCAGATGACCACGCTCACCGACGCAGCTCACTCACCCAGAGGGGTCCTGGTGAATCCGGTCTAGGTCGTGGAAGGCGGTCTGGCCAGCGTTGAAGAAGAGGTTGAGCCGGCGCACCGGCCCGTTGCGGTTCTTGGCGATGTCCAGCTCGGTGAGCCCCGGGTCCTTGCCTTCCTCGTGCATCCCTGGGCGGTAGAGGAACATCACGATGTCGGAGTCCTGCTCGATGCTGCCCGAGTCCCTCAGGTCGCTGAGCTGGGGCCGGCGGTCGGTGCGCCGCTCCGACTCCCGGTTGAGCTGGGAGACGGCGATCACCGGCACGTCCAGCTCCCTAGCCAGGCTCTTCAGCCCGGCGGAGATCTCCGAAACCTCCTGGGCGCGGGAGTCGGAGCGGGCCGAGGAGCGCATCAGCTGCAGGTAATCGACGATGAAGAGGTCCACCCGGTTGGCCGCCCTAAGCCGCCTCGCCTTGGCCCGCATCTCGATCACCGAGAGCGCCGGGGTGTCGTCGATGTAGATGTTGGCCCGGCTGAGGGTGTCCATCGCCGAGGCGATCTTCTGCCAGGTGTCGTCGGCGAGCTGGCCGGTGCGCAGCCGGTAGGCGTCCACGCCGGCCTCGCTGCAGAGCATCCGTTGCACCAGGGCGTCCCTCGCCATCTCCAGGCTGAAGAGGGCGACCCCGTGCTGGCGCTGCACCGCGGCGTGCCGGGCCACGTTGAGGACGAAGGAGGTCTTGCCCACCCCGGGCCGGGCGGCGACCACGATCAGCTCCGAGCGCTGGAAGCCGGAGGTGACCGCGTCGAGTTCGCCGAAGCCGCTGGCCACCCCGGTCACCGATCGCTTGGCCCTCTGGTTGTAGGCGTGCTGGAGCGTCTCCCAGGTCTGGGGCAGGCGCTCCCCGATCGACTCGAAGTCGCTCTTCACCCGACCCCGGTCAGCCACCTGGAAGACGGTCCGCTCGGCCTCCTCGATCGCCGGCTGAGTCTCCAGGCTCTCGTCGAAGCCGAGGTCGGCAAGCCGGCCCCCGGCCGAGATCAGCCGCCGCTTGAGGGAATGGTCGGTGACGATCCGGGCGTAGTACTCGACATTGGCCGCGGTGGGGACCGAGGCGGCGAGCGAGGTGAGCACCTCCAGGCCACCGACCCGCAAGAGGGAGCCCTGGCGCTCCAGCTCATC
This sequence comes from Candidatus Dormiibacterota bacterium, assembly GCA_003132265.1. Classification (GTDB taxonomy): domain Bacteria; phylum Chloroflexota; class Dormibacteria; order Aeolococcales; family Bog-877; genus Bog-877. The sequence goes on from PKXE01000122.1 coordinate 4,910, forward strand.
GGCGAGGGTCAGGGTGTCGA
>PKXE01000055.1:0-1091 GCA_003132265.1 Candidatus Dormiibacterota bacterium
GGCAACGGCAGCTACACGGCAAGCTTCAGCGGGCTGGCTGCGGGGAGCTACGAGTTCCAGGCCAGCTATGCCGGTGACGGTAACAACTTGCCGGCTAAGTCGGTCTGCGGCACCGAGCCGTTGACCGTCAACCAGGCGGCACCGTCCATCACCACATCGCTCTCGCAGAGCACGATCGCTGTGGGTGGCTCGGTGACCGACACTGCAACCCTGAGTGGGGCAAGCACGGGGGCCACTGGCACCATCACCATCAACGTTTTCTTGGGCAACAGCGCTAGCGCCTGCTCGGGTACCGCGATCGCCANNCGGCAGCTACACGGCGACCTTCGGCCCGGTGGCCGCGGGGAGCCACCAGTTCTACGAGTTCCAGGCCAGCTACGCGGGTGACGGCAACAACCTGCCGGCTGAGTCGATCTGCGGCACTGAGCCACTTAGCGTCCCCACCGGTGGGGCGCTGGGTGCCAGCACTAGCACCAGTACGCCGACCGGTGGGGCGCTGGGTGCCAGCGCCACCGCGCCGACCACCGGCGCAGACCTCGTTGGACCCGGCCTTGCCGGCGCGCTCGCCCTGCTCTTGGGTGGCCTGCTGGTCATGGTCGGCACCAGGGTGATGCGGCTGCGTAGCCGCTGAGACCCTAGCCGCCAAGGCGATCTCAGACCCCGGGTACCAGGGCCATCGGGCCCTTGGTGCCCGGGGTTCTTCGTTTCTACCCGGACCGGGATCAGCGCCCGCCCGATGGCCAATGGTTGGCGCCGGTAGACTCTGGGGAGCGTCGTGGGGCGGTCGCCGGCGACGCCTCCGGCCCGGCGCTGACACGTGCGGCCTGGGTGCCGCGGAGGGACGATGTCGGAAATCGATCCTGGATTCTTGCAGTTACCGCTTGACCAGCTGGCCGAGGCGGCCCTGGACTCCATAACCCGGACCCCCGGCGGCACCTACGGCGACATCCGGATCCACCGGGACCGGGTCCAGGGCATCCATGTCCGTGAGCACGACCTGATCTCGCTGAGCGAGTCCCAGCCCCAGGGCTTCGGGGTCCGGCTGGTGGTTGACGGCTCCTGGGGCTTCGCCGCCTCCAGCGACCTCAGCG
>PKXE01000055.1:1167-1440 GCA_003132265.1 Candidatus Dormiibacterota bacterium
CCGAGTTCTACTGCCTGCAGGTCCAGGAGAACCGGTTCTTCGTCAGCACCGAGGGCTCCCGGATCACCCAGCAGAGGGTGAGGCTGCACCCGGTGCTGGAGGCGGGGCTGGTGGACGAGCAGGGCTCGGGGCTGATCGAGACCATGCGCTCCACGGCGCGCCCAGTGGGGCGGGGCTGGGAGTACGTCGAGTCGCACGGGTTCCCCGACGAGGCGGAGCAGATGGTGGGCTGGCTGCAGGAGAAGCTGGCCGCCCCGTCAGTGCAGCCGGGAG
>PKXE01000055.1:1484-5871 GCA_003132265.1 Candidatus Dormiibacterota bacterium
GTGGGCTTCGACGACGAGGGGGTGGCCGCCCAGCGCTGGGACATCATCAAGGACGGCATCCTGGTCGGCTACCAGCTCAACCGCCAGATGGCCCACAAGTTCCAGCTGCCGCGCTCCAACGGCTGCGCCTTCTCGGACAGCTGGTCGCACTTGCCTCTGCAGCGGATGCCCAATGTTTCGCTCCAGCCCGATCCCGACCGTGACACCACCCTGGCGGAGCTCCTCAGCGGGGTGGCGGAGGGGATCTACATCCTGGGCGACAAGTCCTGGTCGATCGACCAGCAGCGCTACAACTTCCAGTTCACCGGCCAACGCTTCTACCGGATCCACAAGGGCAAGCTGGCGGGCCAGCTCCGTGACGTGGCCTACCAGTCCCGCACGCCGGACTTCTGGGGCCGGTTGGAGGCGGTCGGCGGCCCCTCGTCCTGGCAGCTCCAGGGAGCTTTCAACTGCGGCAAGGGCGAGCCCCCCCAGGTGGCTCCGGTCTCCCACGGATGTCCGCCCGCCCTGTTCCGGCAGGTGAGCGTCCTCAATGCCCGTCGGGAGGGACAGCAGTGAGGCTGGAGGAGATCATCGAGGTGGGGCTGGGCGAGGGGGCGGCCGTGGTGCTGGGCGATAAATCCACCACCGTCAACTTCCGGCTCGCCAACAACACGGTCACCACCAACGGCCGCGAGGAGTCCACCTCCACCGGGATGGTGGCGTTGGCGCAGGGCCGGGTGGGGGTGCAGACCGGGGACATCGTCGACCGCTCCCAGGTGGTGGAGCTGGCCCGGGCGGCCACGGCGCGGGCCCAGCAGAGTCCCGAGGCCCCTGACGTGATGCCGCTGCTGACTCCCGCTGAGGCGGCGAGCAGCGATTTGGATGCCGCTGGACCGGCTCCCGAGGCCCTTCCCGCCGACCTGGAGCCGATCTTGGAGTCCGTGCGGGGCATCCTGGAGCAGTCCCGGGCGGCCGGGCTGCGGTGCTTCGGCTATGCCCAGGCGTCCGCCTCCCAGGAGCAGCTCGGGACCGCCACCGGGGTCCGCCTGGAGGGTCGCCGACAGAACGCGTCGCTGGCGCTCACCCTCAAGACTGAGGACCTTCGCCGGAGCGTTTGGGCAGGGGCCACCGCGCGCCGCCTCGCCGATCTCGACCCGGGGTCGATGTACCAAGGGCTCAGCCGGCGGCTGGACTGGACCGAGAGGTCGGTGGAGCTGCCAGCTGGCCACTACCAGGTGATCCTCGAGCCGTCGGCGACCTCCGACCTCATCGTGCGGCTGATGTGGGAGATGCACGCCCGCGGCGCCGATGAGGGCCGCACCGTCTTCGCCGGCCAGGCGGGGACGCGGGTGGGGGAGGCGATGTACGCGCCCGAGATCACCCTGGAGAGCGATCCTCTCGATTCCCAGATGGCCGTGCCCGCCTTCGTACGCTGCCTTGGCTCCAGCGAATTTGGCTCGGTCTTCGACAACGGGCTGGCGGTGCCGGCCACGGTCTGGGTTGAGGGTGGGGTGCAGCAGGAGCTGATCTGCCCTCGGCGCTGGGCCAAGGACCATGGTCACCAGGTGCGCCCGGACGTGGACAACCTCAAGATGCGCGGCTCCGCCATCTCGCTCGACCAGATGATCGCCAGCACCGAGCGGGCTCTGCTGGTGACCTCGCTCTGGTACATCCGGGACGTGGACCCAGCCACCCTGTTGCTGACCGGTCTCACCCGCGACGGAGTGTTCCTGATCGAGCAAGGTCAGGTGGTGGGGGCGGTCAACAACTTCCGCTTCAACGAGAGCCCGGTCGGGGTGCTCCAGCGCACCGTTGAGATCGGGAGCTCGGAACTCGCGTACTCGCGCGAGATTGGCGACGCCCTCTTCATCAAGGCGCCGCCGATTAGGGTCGAGAACTTCTTCATGTCATCGGTCTCGGACGCGATCTGATGCTCTCGCGACCGAGTGCTCCCGGCGGTCCGAGGGGCATCCGGGCATCGTGAACCGAGAGGCCGCCCGCACCCGGTTCCGCCTGGCTATCGACTGGGTCTGTCACACGCTCTGGCTGGCCCAGCGCCATGAACCGGAGCTGGTCCAGTTCCAGGCGGAGCGCGGTTCGACGGGGTTCGCTCACTACATCGTGAGCCGGGCCGGGATCCTGCCCGACGCGGATTGGCTAGCCGCCCTCTACGTGCTACCGCCCTCGCTGGTGGACCACCTTCGGCAGAGATGTCTGGAGTTGGAGCCGGCCAGCTATCTCCCGGCCGCACTCGACGCCGGCGCCTCGGCGCTCCGGCGGCTCTGTCCTGAAACGAGTGGAGTCGACCTAGCGGAGCTCGCCCGAGCCTCGCGCCCGGAGGGCGAGCTTCCCCAGGCTTGGTTTGAGTTGCCCTCGGGCAGCGACCGGCACCGGGAGCTGCTCTGGGCGGCCATGACCCTGCGGGAGGCGAGGGCCTACGCCCACTACCAGGCGGCCACAGCCGAGGGCCTGCAGCCGCTGGAGTTGCTGCTGGTCTCCGCGATCTGGCGGGGCAGCGACGCAGCCCCGGTACAGCGACTCTTTCGCTGGGGGGATGAGGAAGTCGCAGCGGCGCAAGTGGCACTCCAGGCTGGGGGCTGGCTCAGCGAGCAAGGGGAGATGACCCCAGTTGGGCGGTCCCGGCGGGATGCGATCGAGGCTCAGACCGACGCCCACACCGAGCGCCTCCTCGCGCCGCTGTCCGACGCGGAGCTGGAGCAGCTGACCGTGGGGCTGCCCATCTCGGGATAGAGCGGAGAGGAGGCAGCCAGCTGGCTCAAATGGCACTTCGGCCACCGCCATCCCGACGGGGGCGCACTCGGAGCTGGCGGCGAGCCCGGCTGACGGTAGAGAATGCGACCGAGGATGGAAGTCAGACTGGACCCGGGATCAGACAGGGCGGCGACGCGGCGAGCCCGCCGGAGTGCCGCCCCGGCCCCCGGGAGGCGCTGGCGCCGCTGGGCGTTTGCCGGGGTGGCGGTGCTGCTCCTGGCGGCGGCCGTCGACCTGCCGCTGGCCTACGCCGGTAGCGGTAGCCTGGGCCGGCAAGCCCACAACCTCGATCTCACGTTCACCCGGTACCAGCAGGAGGGAGTGCCCGTGGCCGCCCTCAGCCCGCTCCGGCAGAAGCTGGCCCAGGCCCAAAGCCAGCCCTGGTTCTCTCCGGCCTTCTGGTTGGATTCGAGGCAGGCGACCATCAGCGGCGTCCGCCAGTCCACCGCTGTTGTCTGGTCAGCAGCCATGGCCGAGCGCCGGCATCAAGCCCAGAGCTACCTCACCGAATACCGGAGCTTTGTCGCTGAGAACAACGCGTGGCTCAACTCGTCGGCTGTCGGCCGGAGCTCCCCCTGGCCGGCCCAGCTGGCCAGGGCTTCCACTCCGGCTCATCTCCAGACCCTAGCCCTGGACTGGAAGTTGGCCCTCGGCCAGGCCAAAAAGTCGGCGAACAGCTCGGCGGNNCAGGCCACCGCCGCGGAGAAGCTGGCCGCCGAGGACGGCCTCTCGGCGCTGCAGGTGCCGGGGGACGCCAGCGCTCTGCAGCAGGCGCTGGCCGGCGGCCTGAAGGGGACGGCCCAGGCCAAGGCCCTCGCCCAGCAGTTAGAGGCGTTGCGAGCCGAGATCGGACTCCAGGGGCAGGTGACCAGCTTGAACCAGACGGTTCTGGGACTGGTCGATCAGGCGGTCTTTGAGCAGGTCCCCAGCTCGTCGGCCTTCCAAGCTCAGGACAGCGCCGCCAAAGGCGCTCTGCAGGCCGCTCAGACCGTGAAGGAGCTGGGCTCGGCGCAGGGGACTCTCGCGGCTCTGCAAGGGAGAGTCCAGGCTGGGCTGGCCGCCAACCAGTGTGGCCACAGCACCAGCTCCGGCAAATCGATCTACCTGTCGATCTCCCTTCAGGAGATGATCTTTTACGACAACGGCTGCGTCGTCAACGCCACCTCGGTCGCCACCGGCCGGCCCCAGGGCCCGACCCCGACCGGCACCTTCTCGATCTTCCTCAAGCGGAGTCCGCTTGAATTCATTTCGGGCTATGCTCTGGGCACCCCGGACTACTACACCCCATTCCTGGCCCAGTACGCCATGGAGTTCCTCGCCGGCGGCTACTACATCCACAACGCGCCGTGGGAGCCGGCCGACGCCTTCGGCCCCGGGAGTGAGGACAACCTCACGGATGCCAGTCACGGTTGCGTGCACACCCCGCTCGCGACGCTGGCTTGGGCCTACAGCTGGACGCCGCTCGGCACCCCAGTCGTTATCAGCGCTTGAGCTGAGTGCCCGAGCCGCCGCGTCTGCCGGTGCCGACCGAGATGCCACCTGGGGTGGGGCCTGAGCTGCTGGAGCAACTCGCCTTCCGCAGCCAGCTGCGCTACCTGTTCCGCCGGGCTTTGACGATGCTCGACGCCGCTGC
>PKXE01000146.1 GCA_003132265.1 Candidatus Dormiibacterota bacterium
CACCGTCGGCAACGGACGCGTACTCATCTAGTCACCGGCCTCCCCAATCTGGCGCAGCAGCTCGAACCGGTAGATCCCGGTGTCATGACCGTCGCCCCAGATCGCCTTCAGCCCGTAGTTACCGACCAGTTGGATATCGGCGAGCTCGTCCTCGCCCGGGTGCAGGTCGGGATCGAGCTGGAACCGGCCCGGCCGCCCCAGTTCGCCCGAACAGAGCGCGCAGGGGCAGGAGCGCCTCAGCTTGGTAAAAGGAATGACCTGCCCCTGCCCATCCATCCATTCCACGAGCAGGGCCCGCGCTACCTCGTCGTAGCCGAACCGGCGCGGCGTGGTGCTGTCGATCGAGGGTGAGGGCGGAGAACTGGCGGCCACCAAACCATTGTGGCTACTGCCCGGGCGAGCTTGGACCACGCCTCTTCGCCTGGTGAGAACCTCACTAGCAGCGCCAGCCCAGCCCGTATGCTGATCCTCCATGGTCAAGACCGAAGAGCCGTTTGAGCTGAACGAGATCAGTGCCGACCCCGGCACCCCGATCGACCGCAACCTGGCCCTGGAGCTGGTCCGGGTCACCGAAGGGGCCGCGATGTCGGCCGCGCGCTTCATGGGCCGGGACGACAAGATCGCCGCCGACCGGGCTGCGGTCGAGTCGATGCGGCGCAGCCTCTCCCATGTGGATATGGCCGGGGTGGTCAAGATCGGAGAGGGAGAGAAGGACAAGGCCCCGATGCTCTACATCGGGGAGCAGATCGGCAACGGCAACCCCCCCCTGGTGGACGTGGCGGTCGACCCTATCGACGGCACCCGGCTGGTGGCCCGCGGCCTGCCAGGAGGCATCGCCACCGTCGCCCTCTCCGAGCGGGACACCCTGCTCAAGACCCATTGCGCCTACATGGAAAAACTGGTGGTGGGCCCTCGGGCGCGTGGGGTGATCGACCTGCGCGTCTCCCACACCGAGAACCTCCACCGGATCGCCGCTGCCGAGGAGCGCCCCGTGAAGGACCTCACCGTGGTGGTCCTAGATCGACCGCGCCACGAGGAGCTGCTGCGGGAGATCCGCGCCACCGGGGCCCGAGTCAAGCTCATCACCGACGGCGACGTCGCCGCCGGGATCATGGCGGCGCTCCCCGAGCGCACCGGCCTCGACGTTCTGCTCGGGATTGGCGGGGCCACCGAGGCGGTCCTGACCGCCTGCGCGGTGCGCTGCATCCAGGGCGACATGCAGTGCCGCCTGTGGCCCCGCGACGATGAGGAGCGTGACTTGATCCACAAAGAGGGCTTCTCGGAAGAGCAGATCTTCCAGGCCGAGGATCTCTGCGGCGGCGAGAACATCTTCTTCGCCGCGACCGGCATCACCGACGGGGAGATGCTGGGAGGGGTCAGGTTTGCGGGCGAGACGGTGGAGACTCACTCAGTGGTGATGCGCTCTTACACCGGAACCTTGCGCTGGATCGACGCCTTCCACAATCTCACCCAGCTCCGACTGCGCAACGAGCTCTCCCTTCGCCTCGACAGCTGACCTGACCGGCTCGGCCGGGCCGGGTCACATCCCCCCTGGGGCATCCTCCAACTTGAAGCCCTCGCCCTCCGCCCCGCAGACGATGCACTTCTCCGGTGGCTCCAGCCCGCGCTGGGTACCACCGCACTTGCTGCAGACCCACTGGTGGCGGGCGAAGAAGGTGACCAGGTCAGTACGGGAGATCAGGCCGACCAGCTTCCCGTGGCGAACCACCGGAAGCCTCCGGATTCGCTGAGCCATCAGGATGTCGGCCGCCTGGCTGAGGGGGACCTCCTCCTCGATGGTCCGGGGTTCGGCCGACATGATTTCGGCGACCGTCGCGCCCGGCTTGAGGACCACGTCCATCTCGCTGACCACGCCGACCACCCGGAGATGGTCGTCCAAGACCGGCATTCCGGTGATGTGGTGCCGGTGAAGCAGGTCCGCCGCCTCGGTCACCGTGGCGTCAGGCCCGATCGTGATCACGGCTCGGGTCATCACCGCGGCCACCGTGGCCTCGCTCTGCGGACGCGGCTCAGTTTGTGCGGCCATCCTGGGATCTCCTTGGGTCAAGTTTGAAGTTGCCAGAGCGGCGGGCGCCCGTGGTGGCGCAGCTTAACTCCAGGCGACCGGCCGGGGTGCCGACCGGGGCCCCGCCACCTGCCAGCCTGCGTTTGCTAATGTGCCGCAGTCACCATTTCTGAGTGGAGTAGAGAGGTCCTCATGAGCCAGGGCGCTGACCCCTACTCGCCCCCCGCCCGGCACACGTGGTCCAACCCCTCGCAGGAGCAGCTACGCCAGCTGACGGCGGTGATGCCGACGGCCCGCCTAACCGCCTACGACAACTACAACGTCCAGACCAAGGCGCTGGCTCGCAGCACCGGCTCCACCTACATCATCACCGACGCTCCGGAGATCACCTCCAGCCAGACCATCTCCACCGAGGAGGGGCGGCGAGTCGCCCGACTACAGGAGGAATACCTCCAGAACCAGGATGTGATCGTCATTGACGGCTACGTCAACAACGACCCTGAGTTCCGCTCCCCGGTGCGCCTCGTGATCGAGGAGGCCGGGGCCAACATCGCCGGAATGCAGGACCACCTGCTGTTCAAGGACGAGCAGGTTGGCGAGGAGTTCCGCCCCGAGTTCACTCTGATCTACACCCCGAAGCTGACCATGCCGGGCTATCCCGATGACCGCCTGATCGCGGTCGACCTGCAGGCCAAGATCACCAGGGTGTTCAACTCCGACTACTTCGGTGAATCCAAGAAGGGGTTCCTGCGGATGTGGAACCAGCTGGTGTATGAGCGGGGCGGGCTCGCGCTGCACGCCGGGTGCAAGGTGATTCCCACCGACCAAGGGGAGCGGACCCTTCTGATCGTGGGGCTGTCCGGAACCGGCAAGACCACCACCACCTTCACCCGCCAGAACGAGAGCAAGCCGGTCCAGGACGACTTCGTCGCCCTGATGCCCGGGGGCAAGGTCTACGGCTCCGAGAATGGCTGTTTCGCCAAGACCTACGCCCTCAGCGCCGAGGACGAGCCGACCATCCATGGGGCCGTGACCTCGAGGGTCTCCTACCTCGAGAACGTCTCTCAGCAGGAGGTGGGGGGACCGGTCGACTTCTTCGACGAGAGCTACACCCAAAACGGCCGGGCCGTCTTTCCGATGGAGGCGCTGGGCTGGTCCCAGGACGCCCGCGACATCGCTCCCGTCTCCTCGCTCCTGATCCTCAACCGCAATGACGGGATCGTCCCGGCGGTGGCCCGGCTCTCAGTCGCCCAGGCGGCCGCCTACTTCATGCTCGGTGAGACCAAGGGCACGGCCGCCGGAGGCGCCGCCGAGGCCGGCAAGTCCCTGCGGGTCCCGGGCACCAACCCCTTCTTCCCCCTCCTGCACGCCCAGCAAGGGAACCGCTTCCGGGAGCTGCACGCCGAGGGCAACTTCGAGGTCTACCTGCTCAACACCGGCTGGGTCGGGGGCGGCGAGAACGACCCCCAGTCGAAGAAGATCCGCATCCCCCACTCGTCCGCGGTGGTGAAGGCCATCGCCGAGGGGACGATCAGCTGGGAGCGGGATCCCGACTTCGGCTACCAGGTGGCGACCGCGGTGCCCGGGATCGACGACGGGGAGGTCCTCCAGCCCCGTCGCCTGTACCAGCGCCAGGGCCGCACCGAGGAGCACCAGGCAATCGTCGAGCGGCTGCGCCGGGAGCGGTCCGAATACCTGGCTAAGTACCCGGGCCTGGACCCGGAGATCCTGAAGGCCGTCGCCGGCTGATGGCCGTGCCAGAGCGCTGCGCTCTGGTGGTGATCGACGTCCAGGTGGGCTTCGACGATCCGGTCTGGGGCAACCGCAACAACCCCTCCTGCGAGGCCAACGTTGAAGCACTGGTCCGGCGCTGGCGCGAACAGGGGCGGCCCATCGTCTTCGTCCGCCACGACTCGGACGAGGGGCCCGACTCCCCGCTGGCTCCGGGCCAGCCAGGGAACGACTTCAAACCCATGGTGAGCGGTGAGCCTGACCTGCTGATCACCAAGCGAGTCCATTCGGCGTTCTACGGGAAGCCCAATCTTGATACCTGGCTGCAGGACCAACGGGTCGATGCGGTGGTGATCTGCGGCATCGCCACAGATCACTGCTGCGAGACCACGGCGCGCATGGCCAGCGACCTGGGCTACCAAACTTTCTTCGCCCTGGATGCCACCCACGCCTTTGACCGCACCGGACCCGATGGCCAGGTGGTGACGGCGGACGAGATCTGCCGGGCCACCGCAGCGAGCCTTCATGAGGAGTTCGCCAAGGTGGTCACAACCGCCGAACTGGTCGCTTCCTAGGCCAAGCGTCCTGGCGCCGGAGAAGGCAAGTGGCGCTATGGTTCTCGGTGGCCGCCGCGAGGTTTCGGCCGTGGCAGAAGTGCGTACTTCTGCCAGCCCCAGCGAACAAGGATGACCGGTGGTAGCCATGGTCAGCGTGCGGGATATCGTCCACGACGTGGACGCAGCGATCGCCTTCTACTGCCAAGACCTGGGCTTTCGCGAGCAGAGGGATCCGGCTCCCACCTTTGCCATGCTGGTGCGAGACAAATTGCGTCTCCTGCTCAGCTCTCCAGGCGAGCAAAGCGGCAGTGGACAAATCATGCCCGACGGAACCAAGCCCGCGCCCGGAGGCTGGAACGGGATTTTGCTCCAGGTCTCCGACCTGGAGCAAACCGTCGCCGAGTTCCGCCAGGTGGGAATGCATTTCCGCCGCGATATCGTCACCNNAGGTCGCCGGCCACGGCTTCCGACAGAGGCCCTGGGAGCCGGGCGTCCCGAGATGGCAAACTGACGAGGTGAGTGCACCCCCCGGCCGTTGGCCGCGATGAGCGGTCAAGCCGCGGTCCGGCCGTCCAAGCAGGAATACTTTCTGCTCCTGGCCTTGGCGGCGCGTACCCGGGCCGACTGCCGGGGCCGGAGGGTGGGGGCGGTG
>PKXE01000088.1:0-3576 GCA_003132265.1 Candidatus Dormiibacterota bacterium
GCCGCGTTGAGGGCGGCAATAGCGGATGTCCTGGTCCGGCGGCTCAGCTTAGGCGTGCTGGTCTGCGACCGGGTCTGGTTGAACAGACCAGTCGGCGGGTTCGTCGTCGGTGTCGGTGTCGGCGATCGCCTTGGTCTGGTGCACCTTGCCCGGCTTGTGGTGTTGCGGCGCGTAGACGGTGTAGACCTGCATCGGCTCGTCGCCGATGTTGGTGACGTTGTGCCAGCTGCCGGCCGGAACGATGACGCACCAGCCGTCGGTTACCTCTTGGTCGAAGGTCAGTTCGTCCTTGCCGGGTCCCATCTGGGCTCGACCGCGGCCGCGGTCGAGCCGAATGAACTGGTCGGTGTCAGGGTGCTTCTCTAGTCCGATGTCGCCGTTGACCGGAATCGACATGAGGGTGACCTGCAGGTAGTTGCCGCTCCAGGCCACGGTGCGGTAGTTCGGGTTCTCGAGCGTCTCGGTCTCCAGGTTGAACGCCTGGGGACGGGGACCGATGTCTGCGATGCTCATGGTTTGACGTACATTACCTTTTACGAGGGCTACCCGCGACTAGGTCGCTTGATTGATCCAGACCGTCAAGAGTCGAACGCAAGCGGGCGCCTAATCCCTTCCAGTCACCTTGTTGGCAACCTTGTCAACCGCGCCTTTTACAGTGCCTTTGGCTTGGTCCGCCTTGCCTTCCCGCTTGAGCCTGTCGTTGCCGGTCAGATTACCCAGTGCTTCCTTGGTCTTTCCTTTGGCCTTGTCTTTATTGCTCATGGCTACTCCTAGAATTTATCGCGGTTCGGACGGTCGAACCGCCGCGGCGCAGGGCGGGGCCGCACGTCAGTAGTAGTGACGACGGCTCCCAACCTGGTGACCCATACTGCCCAGGACCCACAGGGCAAGCCCAATCACCGCCAAGATCACGCCAATGGTCCAAAGTATCGGGATCGCCAGCACAAAACCAGCGATCAGCAAGATGACGCCTAGTACGATCATTTCGTACCTCCGGTTAGGTCAACACGTTTGACGCACGCAATTGCGCTGGCGTCCCGGTCAACCGATTGAGACGCCGAATCGAGTGTACGCTAAGTTTGACTAGGCGTCTTTACGCTGGCGGACAACGGCGACGACTAGCGCTCAGGACTCTTCATGGCTGGGGGTGCGGGGATCTCCGGAGGCATAGGGGGAGCAGATGGAACCTCCGGTGCGCCGGGGTCGTCGGGGCGAGCTGGTGTCTCGGGGGGCGGTGGAATCTCTGGGATCTCGGGCAGCTCAGGGAGTTCGGGGGTCTCGGGCTTGGGAGCGATGTCAGGGGCGCCGCTTGGGTAGTTGCTCATGGTCGAAGCGTATCCGACAGCCAAGCGCTCCCGCGCGCGGTCTCCTACTCGGTGACGCTCGGATCGCCGGTCAGAGTATCCGTGCTCGTCACCTTCGGAAACGACGCTTAGGCGCGGAGCCAGGTAAACGCCCTACTGCGAAAAAAGGGCCGCGACAATTGGGGTTGCCCGGCCCGGTGACCGCCGAAGGGGGGATCCCGTAGGCGGTGTCCCGGATTTTGGGACCGCCGGTCGGTTCAGGATCGGGGTGTTGCTTGGCTGGGTCGCCGACGCCATCCCCAGCGGCGCTGCATTTTTTCTTTCGGATGCATCAGGCGGACTGTCCCCGTGTCGCAGGATGCGCTGAGTCGCACCACGGGAAAGCCCGGAATTGGCTCCTCGAGGGTGCTATTGACAGCGGCGCTCCTCCCCACCTGTCGGACGTCGAGACCCCGAGGAGCGATGACGGTGATCGACCCCATGGTGGTGTGGACGACGATCTCGACGTCCCAGTCATCGAACTCGGCTTCGGTCAGATCAATGGTCACAGCGCCCATACCCATGATGCGGATTCCGGTGAGACGGCCCACCTGCCAGCGGCCCTCGAGGCGAACCTCGCCCATCGAGGTGGAAATCTCGAACGGCTCTTGACGCCGCCGCGCCACCGGAGTGAATTCGACCGGGGGCGGCAGGCTGCGAACCACGGAGGCGAAGTCGGCATGGGTGCGGGCCCCCAACAGCCCATCGAGGGCTCTTTGAAAACGGTCCAGATCCACCTTGCCGCTGGCCAAGAGCCCCTGCAGGACGTCGATCCCGCGTTGCCGCAGCTCCTCGGAGATCGGAGGTTCGGTCTCGACTGGGAGCCTGTCGTCGTTCACGCCACCACAATATCGTCGGATGCCCGTGCTGCCGCAAGCGCGGGTCCACGCCCGGTCTCGTGGCATACGCGCGATTCGCCAGACGAGGGCGGGCGACTGGACCGGTGCCGCTCGGAGCATGCCGAGGCATCGCCTAGCTAGACCTCCCCCGGCCTCCGGCCCTGGGTTACTCTCCCAGCAAGCCAGGGGCTTTCCGCGTCCGGGCCACCCCTCCAGATTTCGCCCTACACGGCGGCCAGGACGGCCTGGGGGTCCTCTGTGTCCACCCAACCGTTCCGAGGTACACCCGATGCGGCCCCTAGTGCCAGCGGAAGAGCTACCCATCCCTCCGGTTCGGATGCCCGGCGGGTCTAGGGGGAGGCGGCTCTCGTGTCGGTTCTGGGGCCATCGGGAGCGTGGGATGTCTCCGCGACCAGCGCAGCAGTGTGTTTACTGTGACCGATGCGGCGTCATCCTTGAGGTTCGGGCGCTGTACTAGCCCTCCAGAATCGCCCGCTACCGCTCGAACAGGAGTTCGGTGACCCCCAAGGGCCTCGGAGGGGCTGGAGGGCCGCAGATCAACGCACACGGCCGCCGTCCGGGTGCTGACACCCCCATCCCCGCCGCATACTGTGCCGGTAAGAGTCCTGACCCAGGGAGGGGCCACGATCGAAACCAACCTGCTCCACTACGGGGGGACAACCACGATGTCGTCGGTGTGTACCCACCCGAGAGCCTGGAGCCAGCGCCGATGGTCCACGCGCCGGTAGGGGGGAAGGACTAATGAGCACGTACTGGCTTGACCTCTTCACCGGCCAGACGTGGCAAGAGTTCCTGGAAGCCAATGGAAGCGTGTCGGGCTTCCGTGAGTCTAGGTGGACAACGGTCCGCAAGATAAAACCTGGTGACACGCTGCTGTGCTACCTAACTGGCATCTCCCGGTTCATTGGTGCATTGGAGGTCACCGGGCCGCCGTATCGGATCCGAAGGGAATGACCGTCAGCAACCGGGTCGGTGACGTGCTCAGCGGCGCTGCCTACGGCATTGTCGGCGCCATGGCCATGACGGGAATGCGGGTGATCACGACAGAACTCGGCCTGGTCGAACAGACGCCCCCCGAGGCGGTCAGCCGCCAGCGGGCACGGGGATTGCGCGCCTTGCTGCGACGGGCGCCGCTCAATCAACGCCGGGGTCTTGTCGAGGCCGCTCATTGGGCCTTCGGTGCTGGCGGCGGCGCGGCATACGGCACGCTACCCCGCTCGCTGCGGCGGCATCCTTGGGCCGGACCTGTATACGGGCTTGTAGTGTGGTTGAGCTTCGAGCTGGGGATCGCGCCGGGCCTCGGTCTCAGCCAGGCCAAACGCTTGCGCTTGACCGACCGCATCGCACTTGCCGCTGACCACCTTCTGTACGGC
>PKXE01000088.1:3594-5167 GCA_003132265.1 Candidatus Dormiibacterota bacterium
GCTTCGAAGGCGAGGATGCGATGCTCCAGTTGGGCGAGGTTCGTGCGGGAAAGCTCTAGGGGCTCTGGCCGGTCCTACCTCGAATCTTCGCACCCTCCGCCAGGAGATGCCTCCTGGGCACAGGCTCCGACTTCGTCTCATGCGGGACCCCCGGGCCGAGTCAAAGACTCACTCCTCCGGTGGCAAAGAGGGCTATCGCGGCGGCGGCCATGATCGCCGCCGTAACCCACCCAACGGTCTTTGCGAGTTTGCCGTTCACGTACCGACCCATGATCTGATGGCTTCCGGCGATCAGCATCACGACGATAAGGAATGGGGCGGCAACGACACCATTTATTATGGCGACCAGGATGAGGAGTTGGATCGGGTTGACGTGGAGGAGACTCAGTGCCGTTCCCACGACCGTTCCAATGGCGACGAGACCATAGAAGATTGGGGCCTTGCGCACTGAGCGAGAGAAGCCCCACTCCTTGCCGAGCAGTCCCGCCATGCCCGCTGACCCGGCTCCCGCGAGCACTGGGACCGTGAGCAAGCCGCTGCCGATGAAGCCCAGTGCGAACAGCAAGCTGGCGAAGTGGCCAGCGACTGGCTTGAGCGCCGAAGCGGCCTGGGCCGCACTCTCGATGTTCGTTTGGTGATGCGCGTGAAGCGTCTGGGCGGTGGCGATGATGATCGCGAACATCACGACGTTGGAGAAGAGCATTCCGGTGAAGACGTCAACCCGGCTGGTGCGTTGCTTGCGGCGCGCCCGGGCTGGGCTTCGTTGCTTTAGGGGCTGCGCCTTGGCACCTCCCGCAGACTCCTCTCGCATCTCTTCAATTCGGTGAGCGCTCTGCCAGAAGAAGAGATACGGGGAAATTGTGGTTCCCAAGGTGGCGACCAGCAGGGCCAAATAGGCACGGCTAAGTTGCAGGTGAGGGACCACTGTGTTGTCTAGAACCGTCCCCCACTGATGGGTTACCAGTACAGCTACCACTAAGTAGCTGAGAAGTGCTGCGCACAGCACTTTGAAGACGAGCGCGATTCTCGCAAAGGACCCGAAGATGAGTAAGAGCGTGATCACGGCTCCGGCGACGAGCGCCCAGAGGGCGGCGGGCCCGGCGTGGAGGAGACGCATCCCACTGCCGATGGCAACCAGGTCGGCCGCGATATTGAGGGCATTGGCCACGATCAGCACGACCAGCAGGGCGCCCAGAATTACCTGCCCCATCCGCTCGAATCGTCGCATTGCCAGAGCCCCGAGACTGCTACCCGTTGCCAGCGCCGTGCGATCACAGATCTCTTGAACCCCGACCATCAAGGGCAGGGTGAGGAGAGTAGTCCAAAGTAAAGCCAGGCCAAACCGAGCGCCGACCTGTGCATATGTGGCGATGCCTGAGGGATCATCGTCTGAGGCGCCGGTCACGAGTCCCGGACCCATCGCCCGCAGATACTGGCGCCACACTGGCCCGGCACCTGCCGAGGTCAGATCAAATTCAGATCGCTGTCGTCTTGGGCGTCCTGAAGCATTGCCGGGCTGTGACCCGACGGTGGGTTTTCGCTTCTTAACCGCCACAGCAGACCTAGTTTGTGG
>PKXE01000051.1 GCA_003132265.1 Candidatus Dormiibacterota bacterium
GAGCCACGATATGTGAGAGTTTCTCAACGGCCGAGAAGGGCCATGAGGAACTCGGATGAAGGGCAGGACGCACACTCCGGAGAAGATCATGCGCAAGCTGCGGGCGGCTGACCGGCTGCTGGGCGAGAGGCAGGAGATTGCCGAAGTGGCCAAGCAGCTGGAGATCAGTGAGGCCACCTTCCACCAATGGCGGGCCCAGTACGGGGGGCTGAAGGCTCAGGCCAACCCGAACTGCCTCGCCCATGATCACTGGAAACTTCTGAGCCCGGCCCGGCACTGGGACCCGCGGGCAGGCGCCGAGTTCAGCCACATTCCCGATCCGGAGGGGAACTTCCGGCTAAATCAGTCCGGGGAGAGGCGAGCCAGGTCCGCCAGCTGGCACCAGATCCGTAGCTGGTGGCCGGCCGGACCAAGGCCGACCCGCTCCNNGGTCGTCCGGAGGGTGGAGTGACCGGGGGAGGGCAGCTTCCGGATCCGAGCTCCGGCTGGGATCAGCCTCGCCGCCGAGATGGCGGTGCCTGGCTGCGATCCTGACGACCTCAGTGCTCAACCAGGTCGCGCACCTCGGCCCACAACTGCTCATAGGCGGCCGCCGCCGCACTCGTCGGCGAGAAGACCACGACTGGCAGTCGCCGCGGACCCATCTGCTCGACGATCGACGCTGCGGGCACGATCGCTCGCGTGACATTGGAGCGCTCTGCCGCAATCTGGGCGACCGTGTCCCGGTGTAGGCGCTTGCGTCCGTCGACCATCGAGAAGAAGGCGAGGATGCGCGGCCGCGGTGGCTTCGCATGGGCTACGAAGTCGGTGAGCTGGTCGAACGTGCGCCACGACAACGTTGTCGGCACCAGGGGGACCAGTAGGGTGTCGGCCGCTCGCAGGACTCCCTCGGACACCAGCGACACGCTCGGGGGGCAGTCCAAGATCAGGATGTCGTACTCGGCTTCCAGCGGCTTCAGCAACTGGGCGATGCGCCGGGTGGGGCGCTTGGCGCGGTCGAGCGCGAGATCCATTTTACGGTAGGAGAAGTCCGCCGGCAGCAGGTCGAGGTTGTCGAAGTCAGTGCCCTTGATCACGGTGTCGAGCGGAGTCCGGCCCCTGATGAGCGCCTTGACACCGCCGCGCACGCGCGGGCGCACGCGAAAAAGGAATGTCGCCGCGCCCTGCGGGTCAAGGTCCCAAAGCAGGGTTCGGTGGCCTTCCCGCGCCGACAGATAGGCGAGGTTCACCGCCGCTGACGTCTTGCCGACGCCGCCCTTGATGTTGTACGTCGCGACGACTCTCACGGCTGCCCTGGGCTGGGGCCCGGCAGGGACGCCGGACGAGCCATGGTCAGGTCTGCCACCTGCTTGCGAGTCCTCTTGTTGGCAAAGCGTTCGAACCTCTCGGCGAACTGGGCGCGGGCATGACTTTGGCGTGACTCTAGAGCGTCGGCCGCGCGGCCCATCGCCATGAACGTCGCTGCGGACGTGCCTCCTGCGGTCAGCATCTGGTCGGCGAAGGCGTCGATGGCGGCGTGTTGCACCTGGGTGTCCTGGAACTCGCCCAGGCAGTCCTGCAGAGCTTTCAGCTGGCTGAGGACCGTGCGGTACGGCCTGCGGTTGAGCAGAGACGCGAAGAACTCAAGCAGGTAGCGCAACTCCTTGCAGCGCTTACGCAGTGCGTGCAGCTCGGTGGCGGGCGACGCCTCGGTTATCGTCTCTCCCAGCCGCCGGGCACGCCGGTAGGCCCGAGCGATTCGAGGCGGTGCGACCTCGCCGATGGGGCGCTTGCCGACTGTGGTCGCGACCCCTGCACCCGCCTTCCGGTCGGCCGGGGCGAGGGCGCGCCACCGTGTGCGCGCCCGCGACCATCGTGCCGACCGCAGTCCCCGCACCAGAGCCTTCTGGGATAGCTGACGGCGGGCTCGCAGGAAGGCCTGAAAGGGTTGCAACTCCTCAACCTTGGTGCCGCGAGCGCTGGCGGAGCCCATGGCGAGCAGGTAAGCGTCGAGGTCGCGGGTCGGTGTGGTGAGGTCGCCAATCCACTTCAGATCCATTATCAGACGGCCAACCTCCGCAGCCGGCAAGGCATCGCCCATGAGCTTCAGCGCCGTTCTGGCCCGACGCACCGACACCCGCAGGTCGTGCAGGAACTCCGTGTCGAGGTCAGCCGCGACCCCTGGCATGTTGATTTCGGCAACATCGAGGAGCCGGGCCACGATGGCCTGGGTCGCAGCCCTGGCTGGCATCGTCGACGGCAGCCTCAGGTCGAGCTGGCTGGTGTAGTCGCCGGGGCGGCGTCCGACCTCACCGAGTGCGTTGAGGAGCCACCCTCCGGAACTGGGTCGCAGCTCGGGCAGTGCCTTCAGCCGGCGAACTAGCTTGTCGGCCTGGTCCTCGTAGCCTCGCACGGGAACGACGCTGAGTCGACAAGTTGGCGCCGGCATCCTGTTGGGTTGGCCGATGGGCTCCTCGACGACAATCCGCGCGACGGTCTTGGCTTGAGCGTCAACCACACGGAAGGTGCGGACCCGTGCCGTGACCCTCGCCAGCGGCAGGAGCGCTCGCATCTGCACCACCGGCGCCAGCCGGGCCCGGAGGGAACCGGCCGGTACGACGGCATCCAGCGAGAACGCCTCACGAGTGCCGATGCCAGTGACCCCGGCGGGACGGACGGGCGCGGCCTGCAGCAGCTGCCCACCAGAGTCGCGCAGCAGCAGCTGGGCCCGGTCGCCGCGGGGTGCGGCGGCTCGCTCGAGGGTCAACCCCGCCCTGTGCAAGCGCCAGTCGAATGTATCGAACCACTCATGGCGTACGGTCCGCTGCGGCTCTGTCTCGAGTCGGAGCCGCACCCCGAGCGCATTTGCCAGAACCGCGTGCGAAATGACATCATCACCCGCGAACTCGCGTGGCTGGCTAGCTGCTTGCGGTTCAGCTCGACGTGGTGATTCCAGAATCATTGTTGCAGGCGACTTCGAGCCCGAGCTCCTTTCGCGATGGCGCCGGCGGAGGTGGGAAGCGGGCCAAGAGGTGTCGCAGCTCCTCTGCCCAGAGATCGGCGATGGCCATCCCCANNGAATCGCCGCGGTCGGAGATCCTCCGAGCGGGGTCGGCGTTGCCTCCGACTTCAAACGGAACGTTGGCCATGGGCCAGTTGAACGCCGGCGGTTCCCGCGGTCAATCCGCACAGGGCGCTGCGGGCAGCCGAATCAGGCCGCCAGCCCGGGCCTGGAGCCGAGTGTCTGCCACAGAGCAGCGATCCGCGCGATATCGACGCCGGAGAGGATCCCCACCAACGCATGGCCGTCCATAACCAGCACCCCGCGTGCCAGGGCGGGTCCGACACAGGAGAGCGCCACCTCCAGGTCCTCTTCCGGACTAGCGGTGGGAAAAGCTTCCAGGGGCTGGGCGAAGTCACGCAGCCTTTGCTGGCGGTTGGCCGCCGAGGTCAGGGCCGACAGGTCTTGCCAAAACACGTATCCCGACAACCTCCCGCCAGGGTCGTGAAGTGGGTAGATGGGGGAGTGGCCCTGGCCCACCCCGGCGCAGAGACGCCAGCCCCGGCCGGCGGGGGCGGGAGCGGAATTCCCTGTACGGCCTCTGCCATGCGCTGAGCCTCCTGCCTTTCTTGACGGTGAAGCGGTCTGCCACTCTCGTGATGCGACGATCTTAAGGGCTGTCGAACCGCTGCGGCCGGCCGCGTCCCGCTCAACTCCTGGCCCGCGCCGGGCCAGGAGTTGAGCCAGAGATTGGTTGCCAATCGACACGGCGCCATCCGGCTGACCCAAAAGGTCCAGATGGCTGCGCCCCGCGCCTGGAAGGAGCTGGCAAAGGGTGTGTTCGCCCTGGCGCTGGAGCCGTTCCGGGTTAGCGGTGGGCGAGGAGCGGGCCTTGCTGGTCGATACTGGCTGCTCGCTTGAGATGGGGGGTGAGATTT
>PKXE01000134.1 GCA_003132265.1 Candidatus Dormiibacterota bacterium
CCGACGTGACGTGCTTGATCGTCCCGTCCTTGCCTGCCGCGTCGAGCGCCTGGAGGATCACGAGCAACGCGTAGGTATCAGTCGCGTATAGCAACTCCTGAGCTGAGGCGAGTTCCTGCCTGAAGGCCTCGAGATCGCGTTCGGCGGGGTCGCGGGGACTCGATGTGCTGGCAGGTCCGAGCCAGTTGGTCCTGGTCTCGCGCGTGCTCCGGCTCGCGAGGTCCGCCGGCTTGCCGGGGCTGATCATGAGTTCCTCGACGACTCGCCTGTGCAGCTTCAAACAACGACCTCCAGGTTGACCTTGCGGCCACTTGGTCCCGGTTCCCCTCGCCACGGGGTGTCCCGGACTGTCCAGTGTCAGACCGAGGGCTTCAGCTGTGAATCTTCCCCACATCTTCGCGCCTGCGGCTGTCAGTGGCTGTTGAAGCCCAGGTGGGCGCGACGGCCGCCGGTCAGGTGGCGGCAGGCGACCCGCTCCAATTCCGAGACGTGGTCGGCCTGTACGGTCTCGACCTACCGTGGAGAGAGGGCGTGCTTGAGTGGGTCGGGGGTGTCCGGCGGCCCTTCGCTCAGAGTTGCCGCTGGCGGGTGGTGACGGCTTCGTCGACCGAGTCGAAGAGGTGGTCCCAGCCGAGCTGCTCGAGCAGGGCTCCGTGCTTCAGGTCGTGGTGGACCAGGTGCGAGGCCCGGGCGATCCCGACCACGATCTGCCTCTGACTTTCAGAACCGGCTACCCAGCAAGACGTCTCTTCGAGCCACCAAAGGTGGCCGTAAGCGGCGTTTAGCAGGAATCGCGGCTCGAACCCGGTGCCGGATCGCGGTGGCGTTGGCGCGGGCTCCTCCGGCGCCTGGGATCGGCTGGATGCTCCCAGGCCTCGGGTTGTGGGAGAGGCGGAGCGGCAGTCGGGATGGCCTCTCCGCGTCAGGCGGGAGCTAGGGTGGGGACCCCCAGCGAGGTGGCGGCGCCGATCATGCGCTCGTCGTACGTGAAGAGCGCATCTAGGTCCGAGCCCAGCGAACGGGCCGCGACCAGATGAATCGCATCAAGGCTTCGGAGTGTCGTCGGTTCCAGCAGGCCAGCTGTTTCCAGCAGGGTCGGGGTGAGCTGGATGGTGACCAAAGTGCCGAGCACCGCCCGGGCCCGGGGCAGCGCCCCGGGATCCGCGCGACGAACCGCGCGAAACAGCTCCGTGGCGGCCAGTGACGCCGATGCGTGCGTCTGGTGCTGCCGCAGCCTCAGCGTCAGAGCCCGTGACTCGGGCTCTTCCACCACGAGCTTGACCAAAGCTGAGGCGTCGAGATAGACGACCGAGCCCACCCCTTACACCTCGTTGTTGCGTAGGGCGGCAAGGGTTGCGGACGGCAGCTGAGTCCCGGGGCGAGGAGGCGGGGGAGGGGGAAGGTCGGCGAGTCGGTGGAGAGCCACGGTGGCGCCCCCCTCGGCGATGAGTCGCTCCAAGGGCCCCTGCTTGGGGATCGGGATCAGCAAGGCAACCGGTCTTCCTCGATCAGTCACCTCAACGGGTTCGCCCGCCTCGACCCCTCGGAGCACCGCGCTCGCGTTCTGCTTCAGTTGCCTCACTCCCACGCGCCTCATGTGCGACACTGTAGCACTTGCCTTGGGGATGCCGCAGACCGGAGCCTCCCGCGAGGGCTCCATGCCTGGCGAGGACCGCGGAGGCAGACCGGGTGACAAAGTCTCTGAGCCGTTACGAGGACCGAATCCCTGCGCCACTACGGGGAGTTAGCGCCAACCTCGGCCGCAGCTCGCCGGGCTCAGGGGGGGACGGAGTGTCCGCGCTTGGGGCTGCTGACCGCCGGCCGCGGGGCCCAGGCCGTGGTGCGCGACCTCTCTGCGGGTGACCTTCCCGGCAGCCGTGAGCTCAGTCCGCCGTTCGAGCAGCAGGTGATAGTAAGGCTGGGAGGGGCGGTTCACCACGCATCTGCTGCCCGGAACCTGGTCACGGCTCAGGGCTTCTTAGTCAGTACGAAGCTCCAGCCCGGGGGGTTCTCCACGAACTTGACAGATTGCCCCGGGCCGGCCAACCGAAACTCGGTGGCGGAGTGCTGGAAGTGCTGGTTGGGCAGCGAGGGATAGGCCCAGTCCGAGGGGACGGCGACCAGAAGGGAGACGGCCAGGATGGCGGCACAGACGGGGCTAACTAGATGCCAGCGGGTGCGGAAGGTGAGGACTGCGAGCACCAAGAGCCAGGTGAGCATGGGGAAAAACCAGTAGCGGTGCGCCGCAGTGCTGTGCAGCATCGATCCCCAGTGCCTCCTCTCCAGCACCAGCGCCGCCCCCAAGCTGAGCAACCCGAACACCATCAGAAGGCGCTCCTCGAGGCGAGCCTGGCGGAGCGCCAACCCCGTGAGGGTGGCGGCGACGGCCACGATTACCGCGGCCACGACGGCTCCGCCTTGGCCCGCCAGGAAAAAGGCCAACGGGGTACCGAGCACGGGCACCATGAGCATGCGCAGGGCCACCAGCATGATCCCCACGATCGGCGTGACGTGGACGGCCGTCAGCAGGTCGGAGTGCTGGAGTGGGAGGTTGACCGCGAGCACCGCGAGTTGGACAGCGCTGACGGCGAGCAGGAGTCCTGCCAAGCTCCACTGGCTGCGGGACCCGCGGCGCCAGGCCAGAGTGAGAGCGGCGGGTAGAAGGAAGACGCAGAACGGGCCGCTGAGTCCGGACAGCAGAATGGTCGCTGCGTCGAAGCTCTGCCAACTCAATTGCTTCGGTCGCGGGGCGATGACCACCAGACAGGCCAGGAACGCCAGGTGCCACTCGGTGCCGGTGATGTTGGTGCCGATTCCGGAAGTTCCCGGGAGGGCGAGGTAGACAAAGCCAGCCACGAGCCGGACCCAGCGACGCCGATAGATGGGCTCCAGCCGGTTCGATGCCAGAAAGGCCACCGGCAGGACCTGTACCAGCAACGACACCACGGAGAAGAAGAGTGGCAGGAGGGGCATCGGCACCAGCAATCCCGCCGCCCCCGCGAGCCTCTGAAAGGTGTTGAGGTAACCGCCGTCTGACCAGAGCAACGGTCGCAGCGGACCGTACCGATAGGCGTCGAGAAACCAGACCTTGCCGTCTTCGGCCCAGAGCTGGGGATTGATGACCACGTGGGGCTGGCGCGACACGATCAAGAGCAGTCCCGCCGCGGTGGCCAGCGCCACGATCATCGGGGTGGATCGCAGCCAGGTCGGCCCCCCCACCCGACAGCCGGTCCTTCCCGCCGGACGGGGGTCTGCCGGTGAACTAGGTACCGAGTTCACGGGTTGGCT
>PKXE01000097.1:0-11814 GCA_003132265.1 Candidatus Dormiibacterota bacterium
GTTCATCTTGGGGTTGCCTTAGTCACCGGGACTGTTGGCTAGGTCATCGGCATGCGCAACAATGTGGCCAGCCAGCTCTCCGGGACCGGTTACGCGGCCCCGACCGAGATCGCGATCCAAGCAGACGGATCGTGGTACGAGGTACCGGTCGACGTGCCTCGAGTTGGATCTAACGCGGGCTGGCACTTTGGCAGCCGCCCCGCTCGCATTCCCCTTAGGGGAGCCATTCATCACCTCCGCTTCGGGGCGGTGCAAATGAATGCCCCCGGGGGATCGATTCAGTCCGCCGTGGCGTGGGTCTCCTGCTAACGCTCACAGGCAGCTGCTCGCTCGTCCGACCTACGGCGACCTCCCCTCCGAGACCGCCTAGGGCGTGCCCCAAGAGCCGCCCCGCGGCTCAAGACACTGGTTCGGAGGAGCGGCCGCCACCAGGCCCCCCCGGCCGCTCGCGCCGGTTCAGACCCTGGCCGGGATGAGTTCTTGAGCCGGGGCCTCGATCGGCTCTAGCTCGTCCTGTCCGGTCGTCTCACCGCTGGCCTCCTCGAGTGAGAGGCCGGCGGGTTCGGGCAGGAGCCGCGTCAGGAGCAGACCGATGCCAGCGGTCACCGCGGCGATGATCATGACCCCGGAGAGTCCGAGGCTACCGTTGACCAAGGGGAAGGTTAGGGTCCCCACGAACGCACCCACCTTGGCGAGGCCCGCTGAGATGCCGTGGCCGGTGGTGCGGGCCGAGACCGGGAAGAGTTCGCTGGCCATGAGAAAGGTGGTGGTGTTGGGCCCGAACTCGGTGAAGAAGTAGCTGACCCCGTAGACCAGAAGGAAGGGCACGATGAGGGTGGTCAGACCTGGAACCACTCCGAGCGCCAGGAAGGCCAAGCCCATCACGGTAAAGCCGATGAACTGGAGCCGGCGGTGGCCGATCCGGTCCACAGTGAGGAAGGCGAGGAGGTATCCGGGTGCCGCCGCCACCGTGAAGATCAGCAGGGCGATCACGGTGTCGGCGATCAAGCTGGCATGGGGCACCACCGCCTTCAGGATCAGTGGGGTGGAGATGGTGTTGCCGTAGAAGGCGTAGTCGAACATGAACCAACACCCCGCGGTGCCCAGGAGGAGGGTGAGGTAGCGGGGGTTGGAGAGGAATTGGCGCAGTCCCAGCTTGATCTGACGGCCCGCTACCTCGGTCCCAGCGTCCACGACGCCCCGGGTATACCGGCGCATCGCCAAGGCCGCTTCGGCCGCACGGCCTTGGACCTGGACCCGATAGCGAGGCGACTCGGGCATGGTCCGCCGGAGGTAGATCACCAGCAGGGCAGGGATCGCGCCCAGCCCCAGCATCAGCCTCCAGGCGATGTCGTGGTTGACCCCCAGCCCGAGGATGACCAGCGCCACCAGGGGCCCCGCGATCAGCCCCAGGGCCTGCATCGAAAAGACCATGCTCACCAGCCGGCCCCGGTTCTTGCGGTTGGAGTACTCGCTCATCAGCACCGCGCTGACCGGGTAGTCTCCGCCGATCCCGATGCCCAGCACGAACCGCCAAGCGATCAGCCAGATCAGGTTCGGAGCCAGGGCGCTGCCCACTGCAGCGACCGCCATGATCGCCGCCTCCAGCCCGTAGACCTTCTTGCGCCCGACGAGGTCGGCAATGCGTCCAAAGACGGTGGAGCCGACGAAGGCGGCCAGCAGGGCGGTGCTCCCCACCAGCCCAATCATGACCGCCGAGGGATGGTATTCGACCTTGATCAGGGCCAGGACGGTCCCGATGATGAAGAGGTCGTANNGCATCGGTGAAGAATCCGCTGCCGGCGGTGAGTACCGCCCGCAGATGGAAGCGACTCAGAGGCGCCTCGTCAAGGGCCTCGATTACCCCCCTGGCGACGGTCGTCTGCGACACAGCTCAAGTGTCCTAGGCGAGGATTAGGAATTAGTTAAGACGACCAGCCGGGATGGGCACCGTCGGGCCCGGAAGTCAGGCAGACTTGGCTTCGATCTCGGCCCCCAGCCTTCGGCGACCGTTGACGCTTCCCTCGCGGCGGCGGCTACCTGATCCACCGAGGTGGAGAACAGGCCCTTCTCCCCTCTGTCTCGCCGGGGAGCCAACCGAGCGCCGTTCTCGTCAGGTCCGTCTGAGCCATAGCCAGCTCCCCCCTGGACGTGTGAGGCGAGATGATCGGGCACTCGGCCTCGCCGGCCGATCCGCCGGCGGCCAGGACAACCAGCCCCAAGGAGATGAATATGAACGAGGACACCAGCGCCAGCTCCGGCCAGGTGCGTCAAGCGGGCCCGATAGTCGTCGGGGTCGATGGCTCCGACTCCTCCCGCCGAGCACTGCAGTGGGCCGTTGAGGAAGGCGCCGCCCATGGCAACTCAGTGCTGGCGATCAGGACCTACTCGATCCCCGCGCTGGCCACCGCCGACCCCGGGTTCGTTCTCCAGCCCGTCGACATCCAGGAACTTGCCAACGCCTGGCGCAAGGTATTGGACGGCGAGGTGGCTGCAGCGTCGCGGGGGCGAGACGCGGTCAAGATCGACGCCAAGGTCATCGAAGGGCCCGCCGCCCGCGCGCTGATCGACGCCAGCCAGAAGGCGTCGACGTTGGTCGTTGGTTCCCGCGGTCTCGGCGGCTTCGTCGGCCTCCTGCTGGGCTCGGTCTCGCAGCAGTGCGTGACCCACGCCCACTGCCCGGTGGTAGTGATTCGCTGAGCCAGCGGGTCGGGGCGGCTCCCAGGAACTCCGGTGAGGGCGCCTCAGATCCCGAGGATGCCGACAGCGTCGGCAAGCGGCGCGACGAGTGGGATGTCGACGAGCGGGCGGTCACGGGTCGTGGCGATACCGTCCAGCAGGACGTCGATGGCGCCGCGGACGTTCTCCCAGCGGAAGCCATCGGGACCCAACCCGCCGTGCAGCAGGAGCCCGTCGGAGAGCGCCAGCAGGATCGAGGCCAGGGCGTTTTCGGTGATCGGCGCCAGGTCGCCGCGATCGATCCCCTCCCTGATCCACCGTCTCAGGATCGCCCGGTGGCGTTCCACGGTTGCCCTGAACTGCGTTCGGACAGCTTCTTCCGTGATCATGGCGGTCCAGAGATCGGCTCGAACGTGGAGTCGGCCGGGGTCATCTCCCCGCGCCAACAGCGCCCGGGTGAAGAGGCGCAGGCGCTCTCGGGTGGGGAGGTCAGCATCGTCCAGCTGCCGCATCTGCTCGTCCAGGTATGAGGCGTCTTCGGCGAGCAGGGCGAGGAGGAGCTCCTGCTTGCCGGAGAAGTACACGTAGAAGGCACCCTTGCTGACCCCCGCCTGCTCGCAAACGTGGTCCACGGTCAGATCGCGATAGCCCTTCCGCCCAGCGCACTCCCACGCGGCCGAGATCAGTCGCTGGCGCTTTTCCAGCCGGGCCTCGATCGCAATCTTGGGCATGTTTGCAAACGAGTGTAGCGGCAGTAGACCGCCCCGTCAGTGGCGTTGCCATAGCCCCGTCAGCCTGGCTGAGCTCTTCAGCCCTCGCGCCGCAGCTAGGGGCCCGGCCGCTCCAGAACGGCGTCCCTCCCCCGAAGGATCCTCCCCCCCGTCGCCGAGATCATCCGAGCCGCCTCGGGGCCGCCCCCTGACCAGGTCGCCACGTAGCCGAGGCTATAGTCGGAACTGTCGACGCCGAGCTCCTGACAGACGAGGTAGGCGACGCTCTCCGCCTCCAGTTCCGCGAGCGCCCGCGAGCCCTGAAAATCGGGGCGGTGAAGTACCGCGTGTGCCAGCTCATGGGCCAGGGTCTTGAGCTTGTGGGCGGGGGGCAGGTCTTCCCGCACCCGGATCCGGTGCAGGGCATGCGAGCAGTCGCCGTTCCGGCTGCCCCAGAGAGAGGTGAACTGGACCTGAAAATCCAGTTCCAATGCCCGCTGCGCGAGCCGCGCCAGCTCCACTCCCGATCCCCCTCCAGTCAGGGTCCTCACCGGCTGAGGGAGCTCGACTCCATCGGTCTGACTGAGGTCGAAGACCCGGGCGACCCGGAAGCCCAGGATGGTCGGCGGCGGAGCATCCTGCCCCGCGGTAGATTCCGCGGTCGCTAGGCAGGGCGCCAGGATCCTGATCGCTCGCTCGCCCTGGCGGACGTGGCGGCCCAGGCGTAGCCAGCTCCGGTATCCGGCGACCCAGGTGGCCTCGGGCCGCTGCTTCAGAATCAGGACCTGGTTCTGAAAGCTGTACCGGTGGAACTGCCGGCTCGTCATGAGCCAGTTCGCCCAGGCTGTCGACGAGGTCAGCGCCAAAACCCCCTGCGCCAGCTGGTTCAGCAGATCGGTCTTGGCCTGGCGGGCAGCGCTCGCAGCCGGCTCGGCTCGGCCGGGAGGGGATGTGATGGCCACGACCAGCTAGTCCGCTCAGAAGCCAGCGCCGGGGCCGGGAGGCTGTTGCGTCAGTCGTCGATCACGATCCGAAGGTCCTGGTAGGCGGCCCGGAGCTCCGCCGTCACCGCCCGGGTGTCCTGTCCGTGGGCAAAGATGAAACCGAGGTAGCGGTCACCCTCCGGGAGGGGTACAACGGGTCCGCCCAACGGCACCGACAACTCGACGCCGTCGATTCCAGGCCTACTCAGCACCTCACGCTGGCCCGCGACCGAACGCACCGTTCCAGCCCGGGGGATCGGCATCATCATCACTCCGCGGGCTCCCGACTCCAGCTCCAGCTCCCCCAAGTCGTCACCGAGGGCGGCGAGCAGCACGATCTCCTCCAAACTTCGCCCCGAGCGGAAATGCAGCACCTTGGAGCACCGGCCGCCAATCGAACGGGAGGCTAGGTCGATCACGTAGGGCCGAGCTCCGCCCAGGCGGAGTTCAGCGTGGACCGACCCGTTCGTCAGACCGAGGGCCCGAGTTGCGTCCTGGACTGTGGCTGAGACCTGACTCAGGCGGCCCTCATCGAGCTCCGAGGGCACGGTGTAGACCGTCTCCTCAAAGAAGGGCCCGTCCAAGGGCTCGGGTTTGTCGTAAACCGCGAAGACTCGGAGCGCACCGTCCACCAGGACCGCCTCGACGGCCACCTCCGGGCCGGCCACGAACTCCTCCACCAGAAGGGGCCTGCCTTCAGGGGAGCCAACGCACCCGGGATCCGACTCGAGCGCCCGGCGGATGCGCTGACCGGCGCGGAGCAAGCCCGGGCGGTCGTCGACCCTGATGACCCCTCGACTGGCGGCCTGATCGAGCGGCTTGACGACGGCAGGGAAGTCGACCGGCCCGGGGGACTCTCCCTCCGGCCACAGCCACCAGCGCATCTGATCCACCCGCGCCTCCCCGATACGCTCTCGCAACGCCAGCTTGTTGCGAGTGGCCGCCACCGCTCCGACCGGGCTGCCCCGAAGCCCGAGCCGCTCCGCGATCGCCGCCGCCGCCACTACGGCCCCATCGTCGACCGGCACCACCGCGTCGATCGGCCAGCCGCTGGCCCGCTCAGCCACGGCCCGCGCTGCGGCTGCGGGGTCCTCGAGGTCGATCACCAACTCCCGCTCGGGGTGCAGGTAGCTCAGAGTGGAGCCCTCGTCGCTGGCGATCGCCGTCTCCACTCCGAGGCGCCGGGCCGCTTCCAGGAAGGCGGCGGCTCGGTAGGTCCGCGTGGGCAGTACCAACAGCACCCTCCTCGCCATGGCCTCAGACTAGAGACCGTGGCGACCGAACCCTCCGAGAAGCTACCCCGTCTCGACCTGAACACCAGAGCCGCGAGCCGCATCCGGGCCTTCCGCGAGCGCCAGGGCCACCCCGACGCCTGGATCTCGGTCGCCCCGGGGGGATTGCAGGGAGAACGGCTCACATTCACCTTCGCCCTGGTCGAGCCGGGTGAGCTGAAGCCGGACGAGCTACTGGTCGAGGGAGCGCCCGATGTCCTCTTCGTCGCTCCCCGGGTGATCTCACGTCACGTGGTGGGGGCTCAGGTGGACGCCGACCCGATCTCAGGTGCGCTCAGCCTGGAGACGGGCTACAACCCTGACGAGGACCCGCTGGCCCAGGCGGTGCAGCAATTGCTCGACACCGAGATCAACCCGGCGGTAGCCGGCCACGGCGGCTACATCGGCCTGCTCGACATCGCCGATGGGGTGGCCTACGTGCAGATGGGCGGCGGCTGCCAGGGATGCGGGCTGGCTGAGGTCACCCTCTCGCAGGGGGTGCGCAGCACCATCATCGAGCGGTTCCCCGAGATCGTGGAGGTGGTGGACACCACCGACCACGCCTCCGGCACCAATCCCTACTACGAACCTTCCAAGAAGTAGGTTGCTTCCGAAGGGGGTTCGACCCCGACCTGGGAGAGGTTGGTGCCCACCCCCGCGACCACGGGCTCCGCCATCTCGACTGCCGGGGGCTCGGCGGCCAGCAGGTCGGCGGCGCGGTGCTGATCTGCAATTCGGTAGGCGTCAGCGAGGAGCTGGAGCCTTTCCTCGAGGCGGCCCACCGCGTCCCGGGTGGCCAGCGCCAGCTGCTGAAGCTGACCGTCCTCGACTTGGCTGAGCGAGCCGACCGCGGCGGTCAGGATGGTCACGGCCTCTCGGCACTGATTAACGCCGTCGGTCAGGCGGAGCCGATCAGAACTGTTGAGCACATGGCATATAACGCGCCCCAGCCGTGTACGTTTCACAGATCGTCGGACGCCATCGGTAGTGCCCCCAGCTAGCGATCGGTCCCCCGGCCGGTCGGACNNAGGTGCGATAATTTCGCTACGTGAAGTTTCTCTCAGGCGATGGACCTGGCGACATATCGAGAGTCCGGATCGCGGAGATGGTCGAGCGGGTTCTCGAACTTCAACCCCGTCTCCAGCGCACCCTCCAGGTGCCACTCCCGGACGAGGTCAGCTCCCGGCTTGGCGCGGTCACCCCCCACCAACTGGAAGCACTGGGCTGCCTTCCCCCCGAGGGGAGCCCCATGCACGAGTTTGCGGAGGCGGTCGGGATCAGCGGCGCGGCGGCCACCGCTCTGGCCACCCGCATGATCCGCCAAGGTCTGGCGCAGCGCCATTACGACCCGAGCGATCGCCGCACCGTCTGGCTGGCACCGACCGCTCAAGGCCTGCACACCGTGGAGGCGGTCCGAGACTGGCGCCGCCGCTCAGTCGCGAAGATGTTCGAGCGGCTGGACCCCGCCCAGGTGAGCGCCTTCTTAGAGGTCCTCAGCGCGCTGGCCCGCTCCGATCACAGCCCGGAGGCAGCCGCCTCGGACTCTCGTCCGCCCGCTGACTAGACGCTGCCCCCAGTCGGCGGACGGTCCCGCCGGCCCGCCCGGAAGCCCCGTGTTGTCGGCGGGCAGTCGGCGCTGACGACAGCCGAGCGCCGACTGCCCCCGGCCATCGCTGCTGGAAGAGTTTGAAGTCCTGCGGGCTACGCTCGGCGACGATTGAGACCGACGGCGCGCAGGTCTAGGGCTTTTTCCGAAGGCGGTGCAGAAATATGGAGTCCTGGTGTCCTGACGGGGCTGACTCAACAACGCCTTGGACGAACCAGCGGCCCTGACGAGTCCACCCTCAACAGAGGGCAGATAGCGTCATGATGCTGCTCAAAATCGTCAGTTTTCCGACGTCCGCGTTCCCGGCACTGGCGCTTGGCTTCCTCGGTCTTGGCACCGGCTATCTGACCTACCGTCCGCAGGAGCTATTCAGCTTCCCCCCTCGAGGTGAGAACGTCGACTTGGCGACCGGGGTCCGAGCATCTGGATGCCCGGTTTCATGCAGTTCTTGACCGGAACCTATCTATTCGTGGGCCTGGCCTGGCGCCACTCGATCACGACGGCCCCGCGGTGGGTGAGCGCTGCCGCTCCTCCCACAGCGGGGTGCGCGACCGGGCGCGCCGATACGATCGCGGCGATCCGGCGTTATACCGGTCGTGGTCGAGCAGCGCCAGTCGCCATCCTGGCACCATGCTCTCGGGAGCAATTGCGGAGGGTCTTGACGATGATCGAGCCGGAAAGGAGCGAACGCGAGGAGGCGGTGACGCGGACCGGACCGGACGGCACCGGGGAGCGGACGGTTACCCGCACCTCGAGCACAGTCGCGCCCATGGGATTTCGCGCCAAGAGCACGGTGTGGCTGGCGGTGGGCATCGTTGACGTGATCTTGGCGCTGGACTTCATCTTCAAGTTGCTGGCCTCGGCCAACGTCGGATTCGTCGGTTTCATCTCATCCGTGGCCGGCGCTCTGGCCGCGCCTTTCCAGGGCGTCTTGGCGACAACGGCAACGTCGGGACACTACACGTACTGGCCTGACGTGGCTGGCATAGTCGTCTACTTCATCGCAGCCTGGATCGTGGTTGCCTTGATTGGCATCATGGCTGCCCGCCGGCCGCCCCACTCGGACCGCCGTCAGGACGGTGTCGCCTAGGCGTTGGCGATTCTGCCTTGCTGTTACTAGTAGCAGTCGCGCTCTTCGGGTTGGCCGCGATGATCCGTGTGCTGTGGATCATCGCGGTGATCGCGGTGATTCTTTGGCTGGTGGGCTCACTGTTCCGAGGGGGGGACGAGCGCCGGTACGCCTTGTAGTCGCGCCCTCCACCAATCCCTGAGCGACGCTGGCCAGCGCCTCGCCCCCGGGGGCGGCGTCGGCCGTCGGCTAATAAGGGGTGGTCACCTCGCGGTAGACACCTCTGGTGAGCGCCCCCATGCGGGCCGCCGAGAACCGTCGCCGGATCCGGTCGGGCCCGGCCGCGCTGAGCGCCGCGTAGCGTCCCTGATCGTCGAGCAAGCCAGCGCTGACGCTGGCCAGGGCCGCGGGATTGGCGGCTCCGACCACTAGGCCCGCTAGCGGAGGGTCAAGGATCTCCGGTAGGCCGCCGACCCGGCTGGCCACCACCGGCAACCCGGAGCTCATCGCCTCGCAGGCGGTGAGGCCGAAGGGCTCGGCCCGAGACGGGACCCAGGCCAGATCGCAGCCGGCGAAGAACTGCTCCCGGTCGATGACTTCTCCCACGAAGTTCACCCGGTCGGCGACCCCGGTCGTGAAGGCAAGGTCGACTAGGGCGGCCAGCTCCGGCCCGGTCCCGCCGACGTTGAGGGTCATGCTTTTGCCGGCGGGGGTGGCCAGGGCCAGGATGGCGATGTCCACTCCCTTGGACTGGGTCAGCCTGGCCAGGACCCCGACCCTTCGCCCAGCGGCAGCGGTCCGCACCAGGGGAGGCAGGGGCTGGATGCCGTTGGGAACAACTCGCAAGCGCCGGGAGTCAACGCCCACCTGATCGGTCAGAAACTCGGCCACCGAGTTGGAAACCGCGATCTGCAGCTGGGCGGCGCGGTCGAGGGCGCGCAGCTCGCGCCGATGGATCACCACCCGCAATGGGCTGGCGGTAAACCACCCGTCGAGGTGATGGGTGTGGACCTGGGGAGCGGCCGGGCGGGCCCGGCGCAGCAGGGCGCCGGCCCGCAGCCCGTGACTGTGCAC
The DNA here is from genome assembly GCA_003132265.1 of Candidatus Dormiibacterota bacterium. Taxonomy (GTDB): domain Bacteria; phylum Chloroflexota; class Dormibacteria; order Aeolococcales; family Bog-877; genus Bog-877. The sequence goes on from PKXE01000097.1 coordinate 9,393, forward strand.
CACCGAGGCGTGCCAGCGACGAGCCAGCTGCCGCAGCTGGCTCGGGGCCGACGCCCAGCCCCGCCCGTTCATCAGCATCGGCGAGACCGCCAGGCCGAGGTCCCGGCACCGGTCCACCAATTCGCCTGGCGGACAGGCCACCAGCGGGACCCAGTCCGCCGCGGTCAGCTCCTGGGCCAGGGTCAGGACGTGCTCCGGACCGCCGCTGCGAGAGCTGTCGGCGATCACCATCAGGACCCGGGAGCTGCTGTGCACCGGGGCCATTGTTCCACCTGCCCCTGAGTTGACCGTCTACCATCGTTCCAATCTTAAGTTCATCTCGCCCGGGAGCGGAGCACGTCCTGGTGGCAGTCGCTTGGCCGTACGCCAGTGGCCCCCGGCACATCGGTCACGTCGCCGGGTTCGGGGTTCCGTCCGACATCTTCGCCCGCTATCAGCGCCTCCGGGGCGCCCGGGTCCTGATGGTCAGCGGCACTGACGAGCACGGCACCCCGATCTTGGTCGCGGCCGATCGGGAGGGGATCAGCCCCCGCGAGATCGCGGATCGATACAACGCGGTGATTGCGGACGATCTGCAGAAGCTGGGCCTGAGTTACGACCTCTTCACCAGGACCACCACGCTCAACCACGCGCGGGTGGTGCAGGACGTCTTCCGGACCCTCTATGAGAAGGGCTACCTCCTGCGGCAGACCCAGCAGGGAGCCTTCTCAGCCGCTACCGGGCGCGCTTTGCCCGACCGCTACATTGAGGGCACTTGTCCCCACTGTGGCTCCACCGGGGCCCGCGGCGATCAATGCGATAACTGTGGCCAGATCCTCGATCCTGTCGACCTGATTGAGCCGCGCTCGCGGATCGACGGCCAGCCTCCGATCTTCCGGGAGTCCGAGCACTTCCTCCTCGACCTACCGGCGTTTGCTGGGGCCCTCACCGAGTGGCTCGAGTCCAAGACCGAGTGGCGCAGCAACGTGCGGAGATTCTCTTTAAACATGGTGGCCGAGCTCCGGCCGAGGGCGGTCACCCGGGACATCGACTGGGGAATCCACATTCCCCTACCGGAATTCGCGGTGCGCGACGACAAATTGATCTACGTGTGGTTCGACGCGGTGATTGGGTACCTCTCCGCCAGCGTGGAGTGGGGCCGGGACCGGGGCGAGCCGGAATCCTGGCGGGCTTGGTGGCAGAACCCCGAGGCCAGCCATTTTTACTTCATGGGCAAGGACAACATCATCTTCCACAGCGTGATCTGGCCCAGCATGTTGATGGGCTACGGCAGCGGCGGAGAGCTTGGCGGGGGTCCTCCCAACCTTCCCTTGGTGCTGCCCGAGAACGTGGTCAGCAGCGAGTTCCTCACCATGGAGGGCCAGAAGTTCTCCAGCAGCCGCGGCATCGTGATCGAGGTCCGTGACTTCCTGGAGCGCTACGACCCCGACTCCTTGCGCTACTACCTGACTGCGGCCGGCCCGGAGACCCAGGACACCGACTTCACCTGGGCGGAGTTCATCCGCCGCAACAACGACGAGCTGGTGGCCACCTGGGGGAACCTGGTCCACCGCACCCTGACCATCGCCAAGAAGCACTTTGGCGAGGTTCCCCAACCGGGTGCGCTCAGCGAGCGGGACCAGGAGCTGGTCTCCGCCGTCGAAGCGGGGTTCGACTCAGTCGCCCAGTTGCTGGAGGCAGCCCGGTTCAAGGCGGCGCTGGCGGAAGTGATGGCGCTGGCCGCCGGAGTCAATCAATACCTGACCGAGAACGAGCCCTGGCGGCTCGTGACCACCGACCGGGATCGGTCGGCGACGGTTCTCTACGTCGCCCTCCGCTGCATCGACAACCTCAAGTTGCTGCTGCTGCCGTTCCTCCCCTTCAGCTGCCAGAAACTCCACCTGATGCTGGGCCACGAGGGCGTGATCGCGCCCATGCCGGTGAAGGTGACGGTGGCAGCGGACGGCGACCCCCACCCGGTGCTGACCGGGGACTACGCGACCCCGGGCGTCAGCTGGATGACCACGCATCTCGCCCCGGGTCAACAGCTGGGAGAACCGGCCCCCCTCTTCCGCAAGCTCGACCCCGAGCTGGCCCAAGTGGAGCTGGCCCGGATGGCGCCGCCCCCGGACTGAGTCGCCCGGGAGATCGCCGGCCCTAATGCCGGTTGAAGTACTCCTGATTGCCGGGGCGGCCCGGAGGACGGTGGACCACGATCGCCAGCCCGAGATGGGGGGAGAACTGGTCGAGCGGCAGGGCCACCACCTGGTACATGACCGGGCCAATGAGTTCGAAGCAGGCCGTCCCGGGCGGGAGCTGATGCTGGACGACCGACAGGGTCAGCAGCGCCCCCGGTCCGTACGTCACCTTGGCCAGGTAATTGTCCCGGCAGCTGAGCCGCGCCAGGGTAACCCCGACGTAGAGCTCCGGGCCCACCCCGAGG
>PKXE01000097.1:11837-18357 GCA_003132265.1 Candidatus Dormiibacterota bacterium
CTGGCCGCAGCACCAGCACACCCCGAGACCAGCGCCGCCACCACGAGCGCCAGGGACCCCAGCGCGGTTCTGACGCGGTGGCGGGAATCGGCGCCATGACGGGGCCGACGGCTAGTTGGGCTCACCAGTGATAGACGCCGGCGGGACGCCGCCCGTTCCCGAGCGCCAAGTGATACCCCGGTTACACTCGCCAGCAAATCGTCCTGCGAGGGATACCACTTGAACTTGGCGACCGTCTCGATACCCCTCGCCCTGGCCGCCGGCGCTACCTCCTTTCTCTCCCCCTGCGTGCTGCCCCTGGTGCCCTCGTACATGGGATTTTTGGCCCAGTCAGCGACCGGGGGTTCCTCTGCCTCCGCTCCCATGGGCAACGGCCGGGCCCGGGTCATGCTGGGGTCCTTTGGTTTTGTGCTGGGGCTGAGCCTCTTCCTGGTGGCCTTCTTCTACGCCCTCTACCGACTGCTGGAGCCCTGGAAACAGCTAGCGCTTCCGATCATGGGCACAGTCGTGATCCTCTTGGGGTTGAGCTTCATGGGCGTGCTGCGCTTGCCCTGGCTCTCGCGGGAGGCGAGGTGGCTGCCCGCCGGCTTCACCAGGGGAGGCTTCATCGCCGGTCTGCTCCTGGGCGTGGGCTTCGCCGCCGGCTGGACCCCCTGCATCGGGCCGGTCCTGGGCGCGGTCCTGACCTCGGGTATCGACCAGGGGACGACCGGAAAGGGGCTGCTGCTGATCGTCGCCTACTGCTTGGGCTTGGGAGCTCCCTTCGTGCTGGTGGCCTTGCTGATCGACCGGGCGACCCCGGTCCTCCGGGTCCTCAACCGGCACCAGCGGTTGATCTCCCTCATCGGAGGGGCTCTGGTGGTGGCCATGGGAGTGCTGGTGGTGAGCAACAACGTGCCGCTCGTCTACGGCTGGTTCTCCACCCACCTGCCGGCCTTCTTCAGAGATCCCTTCGACCTCTGAAGAAGGCTTCACTGTCGCCATCTCCGGCCGGCCAGACGCCCGGCGGTCGGTAGACTCGCGCCGCAAGTGAAGTCACCCAGGCGGCGAGTGCTCGATGTCTACACGGTGCTCGGGGCCGAGCGCACCGCCAGCTGGAGCGAGCTTCGGCACAGCTACCGGGCCCGGGCCCGGGAGCTCCACCCGGACGTCCAGGCTCACCGCCCCACGCCCAGCCGTCTCGACCAGTCCCGGGCCACGCTGCTGTTCACCCAGCTGCAGGAGGCCTGGTCCCTGGTGGCGACCCCGGAGCGCCGCGCCGCCTACGACCTCACCGTAGGGGGGCGGTCCCCCGGCAGCGGGAGGCGGCGCCCACGCCCCTCGGTGGCGCCCCGCTGGAGCGTGGGGCCCCGGGCCGCGGTGCTGCTCCGCACCGGTCCGGGCGACCTCCACATCGCCATTCCCGGCGGGGCCTGGGACCTCTCGCTGGCCGAGTTCCTGCGCCACGCCCATGCTGCCGGCCATCCGCCGCTGCTGATCGGGGACGTACCCCCCCATCGGGCGCTGCGCCAGGCCCTCCAGGCAGCGGACTTCGTCGAGCGGCACCGGCTCACGACCATGGTCGGGCTCAGTGAGCCAGTCGAGGACCGCGGAGGTCCCGATTCGGAGCTGGACGAGGATGGAGTCTGGAAGTTGGATCAACTGAGCAGGGCGCTCAACCGATGGGCCAAGGCCCTGCCTGCGCGCCGGTGGGAGCTCCCCTATGCTGCCGATCTCCGGCTGATGGGCCGGCTGTCCCTGGCTGGCTACGAGATCAACCTCCCTCACCCGGCCGGCATCTACGCCGGGCTGGAGCCGCGGCCGGCCGACCGGCTGGAGACCAAGGCCCGCAGCACCCAGCCGGTCCTCGATGTGAGGCTGCCCCCGCCGGCGCTGGCCCTGGTCGCGGCCTGGGCCCAGGACGAGCGGGCGATCGCAGCTTTGGCCGGGGGCTGGCAGGGTCTGGCCCAGCTCGCCGAGCTGGACGGCGCGGGCCTACTGGCGGCCCAGCGGGCGCTCGACGGCAAGCGCCCCCGGCGTGACGGCCATGACGCCCTGCCGGGATCGGTGCTCGACAGCGGTCCACTGCCGCCTTCCCTGCTGCCGATCCTTCGGGCCCTGCCGGCATCCGCGCACTGGCTCACGGAGCTGGCCGGTCCGCTCCCCGCTCTCCCCTGGGGAGAGCCGCTCTCGCAAGCCGGAGATGACCGCATCCTGGGCGACGCCGCCACCCGCCTGGTGGGGCGGATCCTGGACCGGCTGCTGGTGGACCAACCCGACGGCGTCTGGTTGGTAGCGCTCCGGGGCGTCCGCCTGCGCTTCCGGGTGGAGTCGGACCCGGATGCCGCCGGGGATTGGATCAAAACCACAGTGAGGGAAGCGTTCTCTGCGCACCTCGGGTTTGCCGCGGCGGCGAGCGTCAGCAAAGCTTAGACTTGACAGAACTATTCGGCGGAGGCTAACCTTTGCCATCCCGGCCGCGGCCGGTTGAGCAGCAACGATCTCGAGGTCTGTCTTGGCCATGAACCAGTCGGTGATGCAACTCTCGCACCGCTCCAAGCTCGCCATCGTGGGGGCGGTCATGCTGGGCCTCTTCCTCAGCGCCCTGGACCAGACCGTGGTTGGTACCGCGCTGCCCACCATCGTGACCGACCTGGGCGGCAACAGCCTCTACGTCTGGGTCGTCACCTCCTACCTGCTCACCAGCACCATCACCGTGCCCATCTACGGCAAGCTGTCCGACCTGTTCGGGCGCAAGCGGATCCTGATCGTCGGCATCGGCCTCTTCCTGGTCGGCTCGGCGCTCTCCGGGATCTCCCAGAACATGGCCCAGCTGATCTTCTTCCGGGGCCTGCAGGGGCTGGGAGCCGGTGCCCTCTTCCCGATCGCCCTGGCTGTGATCGGAGACCTCTTCACCCCCCGGGAGCGGGGCAAGTACCAGGGCTTCTTCGGCGCCGTCTTCGGGGTCGCCTTCCTGGTCGGTCCCTTCATCGGCGGCTGGATCACCGACAACATCAACTGGCACTGGGTCTTCTACGTCAACCTGCCGATCGGCGCGATCGCCCTCGCGGTGATCATCATCAACCTCCCCAACCACAAGCGGGAGGGGGCCACCCCTTCGATCGACTACCTGGGCGCGTTGGTCTTCACCCTGGCGGTGGTGCCGATCCTGATCGGGCTCACGGAGAAGGGCATCGCCAGCAGTGCCGGAACCGCCTACTCGTGGCTCGACTGGCGGGTGGGCGGTCTGATCCTGCTGGGCGCCATCCTGGGGTTGGTCTTCCTCTTCATCGAGAGCCGGGCCAAGGAGCCCATCCTGCCCCTGGACCTGTTCCGGGACCGGACCTACTCCGCCTCCCAGGCGGCGATATTCTTCATGTCCTTCGCCTTCTTCATCGCGGTCATCTTCATGCCCCGCTACTACCAGGCGGTAAGGGGCATCAGCGCCACCGCCTCCGGCTACATGCTCTGGCCGCTGCTGGTGGGCCTGATGGGCACCAGCGTCGCCGCCGGCCTGGTGATCGCCCGTACCGGCAAGTACAAGTTGCTGCTGGTGGGGTCGATGGTGACCATGACGGTCGGCATCTTGCTCATGACCCAGCTCACCGACACCACCGGTGACTACCCACTGTGGATCTGGTTGTTCATACTCGGGATCGGGATCGGGCCGTCCATGTCGGGCTACACCCTGGTGGTCCAGAACGCCGTCCCGGTCGCCAAGCTGGGGGTCGCCACCAGCACCCTGACCTTCATCCGCCAGGTGGGGGGCACCATCGGGCTGGCGATCGCCGGCACCACGCTCTCCTCGTCAATCGCCAGCAACCTACCCAAGGACCTGGCCAAGGCGGGGGTCCCGGCCGCGCTGACCAAGCACATCGCGAACGGCTCCAACAGCAGCCTGACCGGTGTCGGCAACGTCGCGGCCAAACTGGCCCACGTGCTCCCGCCTCAGGCTCACCCCTTCATCGGGGCCATCGTGAAGTCCCTCCACCAGGCTCTGGCCCAGGGTATCGCCAGCTCGTTCTGGATCGGTTTGGTGGTGGCGGTGGCGGCGGTGGTGGCAACCATCTTCCTCAAGGAGCTGACGCTGCGCACGACCCACCACGATCAACCGCCCGAACCTTCAGCCACCGACAGCTCGCCCGAGCCGGCTCGGGAGGAGCTGGTTCCCGCTCCCTGACCAGGGCCCCAGATGACGACCACCGCGGATGGCTCCGTCGCGGGCCGGGAGCGCCTCCTCGAGGAAGCCTCGAGCACCCTGGAGGAGTTGGTGGCCCATCACTGGCGCCAGGGCCCGGGCGGGCGCTGGGCCCGCCGCGACCTCTCGACGGGCCAGATGCACCTGCTGATGGTGCTCCGGGAGCAGGGCCCCGCCACCGTGGGGCGGCTGGCGGAAGTGCTGGAGATCAGCCCACCGTCGGTGAGCTCAGCCCTCGATCGCCTGGAAGAGCACGGCCTGGCGATCCGCCGCCGGGACCGTGAGGACCGCCGCGTGGTTCACGCCGCCCTGTCCAGCCGGGGCCGGGCGGCGGCCGAGGAGGCGTGCGGCTTTCGGCGCCAGAAGGTGCGCCATCTGCTGGGGCAGTTCGAGGCCCACGAGCTGGAAGCCCTGCTGACGGTGCTGAAGGCGGTCCAGCGGGGTATCGCCGGGCCCTCCCGCCAAAACGGGCACGGGGTCTAGGCCTCGCGCTCCTCCGGGGTCGGCACCGCTGCCAGGTCCAGCTCCCGCCCAAGAGCGATGACCACGCCCGGCTGCCCTAGATCAGCCGCCAACTCTCACCGAGATGATCGGGAGGCGGCATCCCCATCGTCCTCGGTGACGTGAGCTCCCCCAGCGCGATCCGCCGCGAGCCGTGGGCCAGCCAGGCACTGGAGGCAAAGGCGTGGGGACACCCCGCGAACGGCTCTCAGGTGCCGTCAATGACCCACCGCGACCCGGTCACGGCCGCGGCGTTTGGCGCTGTACATGGCGTCATCGGCGACCCCCAAGAGTTGGCCGATGGTGCGCCCGTGCTTGGGGAAGAGCGCGATCCCGATCGACGCGGTGACCCGGGGCACCATGGTCTGTGGCGGCAGCGCGATCGCGGCCAGCCNNACGGCGGCGTCCTCGGTCCGGACCGACCTTTGCAAGGTCCGGCCCACGTTGCGCAGGATGGCGTCCCCGGCGGCGTGGCCACAGCTGTCGTTGACGTGCTTGAAATTGTCCAGGTCGATCATCAGGATCGCCAGGGGGGTGCCGCTGCGCTCCGCCATCGCCAGCTCGCGGCCAGCGGCGTCCCGCAACCAGCGGGTGTTGAGCAGGTTGGTCAAAGAGTCGGTGATGGCGTACTGGACCTGCTCGGCGTAGAGCTGGACATTGCGCCAGGCGGCGGCCGCCATGTGGGCGACCAGGCCAGCTAGGGTGAGGTCGTAGGCCAGGAACGCGTCCTTGCGGAAGCGAACCATGTTGAGCATCCCCAGCCGGTAATCACCGGACACGAGGGGAATGAGGAGCATCGATTCATCCTCGTTGGTGGTGCCCGGGACATGGCCGGCGGCGGGGTGGGCGTCGGCGTCATTGATCCGCTGCGGGGCGCCCATGTCGAAGGCCCAGCCGGTGAGGCCGGTCCCAAGGGCGAAGGAGTGGTTCATCACCGCTGAGGCGTAGGTGGGATCCTTGAGCGAGCGGGCCAGGATCGGCCGGAACCTCCCGGAGTCCCAGTCGGCCGCGTAGACCGAGATCCCATCAGAAGGAACCACCCGCTCCAGGTAGTCGGCGGCCAGTTCCAGGATGGAGTTCGGGTCGTTCTCGCTCTGGAAGGCTCGAGCAGCCTGGCTCAGGATCTCCGCAATCCTGCGGTGGTAGGAGTCGATAGCTCCGACGCGAGCCTCTGGGGCCGAGGCGGCTCCCCTCTCGGGGGCGTCTAGCACCACCGTGAGGTTGGGCCTGTCGTCTGGCGACAGCAGCTGGCGCGGATCGGGGAGCTCGAACTCCTCGGCCCCCTCGCCGGCCACCTCAAGGGGCTCGCCGAGCAGCGGCCCTTGCCCAAACTCCACCCCCAGATCGATCAGGACAGCCTGCTGGGACGCCTCGGAAATCCCGCTGGCGACAAGACGGGCGTCCATCTGCTCGGCGAAACACACCAAAGCTGAGACCACGGCCCGCTGGCCGCGATCGGCATCGATGCCGTCGATCAGCACCGGGTCCAGCTGGATGATGTCCGGCTCAACCTTGCCGATCGCCGACAGCCTGGTGCGAACCGCGCCCAATTGGGCCAGCCCGACCCGGAAGCCCCGGTCGTGCAGCTGGGGCGAGAGACCGTAGATCGGCCCCGCGTCGAGGCTGTCTTTCTTGTCTCCCTGGTCGACCATCTGCCAGACGATCTGAGAGGGGTTCAGCCCCGCCGCCCGGACCTCGCGCAGTAGGCCGCCGACCAGGCCCCGCCGTCGCCGCCGCCAGGGGTGCATCTCGATGAGCACCGCGCCCGGGCTGAGTTGGCGGGCGACCTCGAGCTCAGCCCGGAGCAAAGTGTCGTCCAGGGTGTTGACCAGATCCACGGCC
>PKXE01000097.1:18407-18788 GCA_003132265.1 Candidatus Dormiibacterota bacterium
CTCGCGGAGTATCGCCGCCACCAGGCGATCTTGCCAGCGCCGGGGCTTCGTACAAGCGACGAGCGCGTGACGTTTGTGTCGTTTGGTTTGACTAGTTCGGGGCCGTCGTCCGATCTCCCGGCAGCCCCGGAGCCACCAGGCAGAGCTCCGTGTAGGCGAGATGGGCAACCACCGCAGGCCAGATTGAGCCACTCCGGATCCGGATCCACCCGGCTCCTGATCCCAGCAGCAGTGCCCCCAGCGGCGGCAGCGGCTGAAGTGAACCCACCTGTACCGCGGCATAGGCCAGCGTCGAGCTGACGAGAGCGCGGAGCGGGGGCCTCGCCCCCGGCCGAAGCTGCCGACCGAGGACCGATTCCCGCCAGAAAACCTCCTCCCCGA
>PKXE01000079.1 GCA_003132265.1 Candidatus Dormiibacterota bacterium
CCCATCGCCCAGGTATGCGGCCACGATCCGGTCCGTCTCCACGTCCACGCCGGTCGTCTCGGTGTCGAACGCAACGAGCGGTCCGACGGCCCAGCCGCGATTGGTCTCGATCGTGGTCTCCTCGGTGGGCTGAGCGCCTCTCGCCGGGAGTATGGGGCGGACCCTTCCCAGATGGCTACCGTCCCTCCCCGGCAGGAAGGGCCCGCCCTTATACTGTTGCCCACTCATTTGGAGCACCCGAGGGACCTGGCCCTGTGACGGTGCAGCAACCGGCCTTGAGCACGGTGCTAATGCCAGAGCAATGAGGAGGACCTCGCATGGCCAACTGCACGAGTTCCTGCACCAGGCCCGACGGGACCGTGGACAGCTGTGAGCTGTTCGTCATGCACAAGGGCGGCCACCACAGCACGACCTCAGCCGGAATCCACAAGTGGACCCGTAGTGGGGTCGGAGACTGGGACGATCGGACGGTCTTGGGTGGGCTCTCCCCGCTTCAAGTCCGGCGCATCCGTGCCGGCGCCCTCGTGGAGTCCTGGCTAGACGTCCGAGACTCCGCCATGGGCCAAATGCGTGCTGCTCATAGCGTGACACCGTACCAGCGGTACCTGGACTACCTCACTGACGCCCTAATTGAGCGCCGCGCCGCCCTCGAGGCGAAGGAGTCGTGCATGGTAGATGGCTGCCAGCATCCACGCCGGGGCACGAGTTATTGCAGCCTCCACGCGGACAAAGCCCGGATCTGGGGACTCAGCTCATGACCAAGGTCGCAGCTCCGAGGCTGAGCTAGGATCGACCCATGCCCGGCCCCGGCCTGATACCCTTAGCGGCTGAACCCCTGCTGGCAGCGGTCGGTGACATCGCGGCACGGAAGCTGAAGCGGCCCAACCTCCGGCAGAGCTACGCTACCCGGCCTACCGAGACTTCCGAGGAGCGGTGCTGCGATCTGTCCTATCCCTGGATCTTTGGACTGCGTCGCGCCCCGGGATCGTGGGGGCAGTGTGGAGCTGGCCCGACGCCCTACGAAGCTACAGGAACTACCTCGCCAACATGCAGGAGATGGTGGTCCAGTTCGCCGAGGTTGTCTGTGTCTCTCGCCGCCCGAGTTTTGACCCTGTTTCGCTCAGGGGTCAGCGGCGTCGGCAAGGAGCAGTCCAGCTACTCGTCGGCGAGGAAGTAGGGCGCTGCACGAGTACGCTAACGCCATGCCGATGCCAAAGCGGGCAAGCGTCGATGACTATTTCGCGCAACTGAGCGACGTCCAGCGGCCGCACCTCGAGGCGCTCAGGGAGCTGAGCCTCCATGCCGACCCGGAGGCGCGGGAGGAACTGAAGTGGAACCTTCCGATGTACGTCCGCGGCGAGAAGACGAACCTGTGGATGCTTCAGAACTTCAAGAACCACTGCTCGCTGCGGTTCTCTCCGCCGTTCTTCGCGACCCAGAAGACCGCGGTTGAGGCCGCCGGCTACGAGGCCGGTGAGGGCTTCATCAAGTTGCCCTACGACCGCGAGCTGCCGACCGAACTCCTGACGGCGCTGATGCAGGCACGGGTCGAGGAGTACGAAACGACCGGCGCTGGCTAGAACGACTGCTGAACCCGGCTACTTCCCGTGAGGGCTGTAGCCTTGACCTATGCGGGACTGGTTCACCTTGCACAGCGTCATCTACAGGCTTGTCCTGGGTGCCCTCGTTCTTGCGGTCGTCATCCCGGTTTGGACGAGCGGGCACCAGCCGATGTGGCCAGTTGCGCTGATCACCGTCTCCGTCGTGACCGCCGTTGGCGTCCTGCTGGCGCGCGAGCCGCACCTGCGCGACTGGTTGAGCCGCCGATGACCCCGCGCGGTCCGCTGCGAGAGCCAACACCGGCGCCAGCGCTCGAATGCATCGACGAGCTACGAGGGAAGCGGGCCGCGGCTTGCCCACATCAGGAGGACATGGGCTTTGACTGAGAGCGACTCATACGGGCAGAGCTTGGAGGTCAGCTGGCCGCTCGGACCCACCACCATCTATGGCACCGTGGTGAAACCGGAGGGAGCTGGTCCTTTCCCGGGAGTCGTGCTGGTGGCCGGCAGTGGCCCGACNNCCTGATCGGCGCCATCACCATGCAAAGCCACGTTGATGAGCTCGCCGGGGCGGTGCGCATCCTTGCCGAGCAGCAGGGCATTCGCCGTGACCGGATCTTCGCCCTTGGCAACAGCGAGGGGACTCTCCACGCTCTCAACTACCAGGTCCACGACCCCGGCATCCCCCTCGCCGGCCTAGTGCTGACCGGACCTCCCGGGCGCGCTGTGGGCACCGTCAGCCGATCCCAGCTTGCCGCCCAGGCCAAGAGCGTCCCCAACGGCGAGCAGCTGCTCGGACTCTATGACGCCGCCGTCGCCAGATTCCTGGCGGGTGAGCCCGCCGCCCCCGATCCGGCCCTGCCGGAGGGCGTGGGCACCCTGATAGCGGCCCTGGAGAGCCCCGCCAACCTTCCCTTCGCCCGTGAGCTGTGGACGGCGGACGCGGCAGCACCTCTCCGGGAGGTGCGCGTCCCGGTGCTCATCATCATCGGTAAGAAGGACCTACAGGTCGACTGGCAGGCCGACGCGGAGCCTCTACAGCGCGCCGTGGCGGGGCGGACCGACGTCAGCTTCCTCTTCCCCGAGGATGCCAATCACGTGCTGAAGCATGAGCCGCGACCGCGTGAGGAGCTCATGCAGGCCGAGGCGATGTCCAGGTACAACGCGCCTGACGCCTCACTGGACCCCGAGACCGTCGCGGCCATCGTGGCCTGGCTAAAAGCTCGAGCGTAAGCGATGGTCGCCGGGTCGCCGTGGCCCTCGTTCTGGTGCTGCTCCCCCGATCGCAGACCAACCAGTCAGTGATCGAGCGCGACGCTCCCCCACTCAGCTCACGTTCCGGCGACCACCGCGAAGCGAGGTATGCCGCCCAACGCCCTCTCCGGCCAGGGTAGTCCCCGCCTGGCCGCCCAATCGATGTCCGTCAGCTTGTGGAGGCGCGGCGATGACCAGCCCGCGGCCGATACCAGCTGAAGTAGGGTCTCCGGAGTTGTGCCCTGTCCCAGGGGCAGTGCCGCTCTGAGTTCGGGAGCGTAGCTGGCATGGTGCGCTGACGGGGTCCTTCTGGCCCGGGCCAATCCTTGGTGAGCCCAATGGCGGAGCCTGTCGACGGCGCTGCCCGGATCGCCCCAAAGGCTCTCGACTAGCACCAGCCTCCCTTGGGGAGCTGCCTCGTGCCAGGCACGAAGGGCCGCCAGCGGCTCCAAAAGAGTCCAGAGCAGATGCCTGGACATCACCGCGTCGAATGGGCCTGGAGGTACCGACGCGGCGTCCGCCTCCACGGTCTCTACCGTGAGGTGTTCCTGGTCCGCCTTGGTCCGAAGTTGGCCGAGCATCCCCGACGAGAGGTCGACGGCGGTTACGCGGTAGCCCAGCTCCGACGCTAGGAGACTGAGAAACCCGGTTCCGGCACCGACATCGAGAACGCTGGCCGGAGCTGCCGGCAGCAGTCTCTCCAGAGATCCCCGCCAGGCCGAGCGCTCCAGGGGGGAAACGGGATGATGCCCCGGGTCCTGGTCGTAGGTGCCGGCGTCAGCGTCCCAGAAGTCGCGCACTTCATCGACTAGCGTCAAAATCGG
>PKXE01000213.1 GCA_003132265.1 Candidatus Dormiibacterota bacterium
CACTTGAGCTGACGGCCACCGACGCCCGTCCGTCGGTCACCCGGATGTGCTCGACGGCGGTGTTGGGGACCAGGTCGACCCCAGCCTTCCGGAGCCAGGTGGCCAGTCCGGCCGTCAGGGTCTCCGGGCGGACATGCTCATCGTCGGGGGCAAGGATCCCCAGCATGGGAACCCCGTCCGCCGCAGGCTCGAGTCCTCGGAGCTGCTCGGCTTCGATCCATTGGGCAGGCTGGCAGCCGAGCGCTTCCATCCGGACCAGGGCAGCCATCTCCTCAAAGGCTGCCTTGCGGGTGAGGAAGAGGAACAGCAGCCCCTGCCGGTGGATCTCGAACTCGACTCCGGCCGACTCCAGCTCGCGGAACCGTCGGGTGGACGAGGCGGCCATTGCCGCAACCGCTTCGAGCCCGGCCTGGAAGTCGCGGCGATTGCAGTGGCGAGCAAACGAGATCAGCCAACTCCAGACAGCTGGATCCAGTCCGGGCCTGACCAGAAGCGGGCTGTCGCGCCTCAGCATCCAGCGCAGCGATCTGGTCACTCCACCGGCAGCGGGAACCGGCCCGGACAGTGAGGGACAGACCCACCCCCCATTGCCGAACGACGCCCCCGCACCCATCTCCCCGGCGTCGACAACGCGGACCTGGTAGCCGCGGCGGCGCAGCACGTAGGCGCAGGAGAGGCCAATGACACCCCCGCCGATCACCAAAACCTGGTCGTTGCGCGCCAACGGACCTTGAGCCATCGCCTAGCGGGACGGCGCAATCGCTGAGACGCCGGGCCCAGGCAACGCCGCGGGCACAGCCCCACCCAGCGACGGGACCAGGCCTGCCGCCAGGGCCAGGACGGGGGTGGCAAGGCCGGAGGCAGACCCAATCTGCAGAGCCGTGAGCGACGACGCATCCACCAGCGCTGCGCGGCTGCCGTTGTCCCCAGCCAGCCAAGTGACGCCGTCATCGATGCTAGTCCGATCCTCTCGCGGGAGTGCCGAATTGGTGAGCACGTCGATGACGCCGCTGTCCGGGACGTGCTCGGCCGGACCGACCAGGACCCGACAGGGGGAGCTCGAGGAGCGCAGAGGGGAGCTGATGTCGCCCCCGGCCGCGAGGCATGTGGCCGGAGGTGCCTCGATCGCGGCGGGCATCGACGCCAAACGGCGCCGCAGCTCCCCACCTATGTCAGGGAGAGAATTCGGCTGACCTCGAACCGGACTCAGCGCCGTCACTTCGGCTCCGACTCAGCGACGTTGGTCCACCTCACCGGGGTGTGTTCGATGTAGTGCCTGGTGACGCCGGCGACCGTCTCCAACTCCTGACCAACGATGGCAACGATGACGTCTCTGTGCTGGCTGGTCGAGTCATGCGGCTCAACCCGCCTTCCCTGCGTCGCAATGCGGCGCGCCATCCAATGCTTCTTCGACGCCTGGCAGCGCAACAACCACCCCTTCACTTGGCTGACGACGGCCGAAAAGATACGGACCCCGCCATCCGGAAAGCCGCTTCAAATCCAGGCCACGAGTTCAACGAAAACCACTGCCGGTCGCCGCGAAGCCCCGAAGTCATCGTCCGCTTGGATGCTGCACGCTTGCGCCGGGCTGTTCGGCGTCGAGCGCTTCCTCACTACGGCCCGCCCATCGACCCCTGGTGTGGGCAAGATGACCTCGGATCAACCGGGCGGTAGCTGCGGGATCGCCGGCGGTGACCGCATCCCGGATGGCGCAAGGCTCATTGGCCGACCCCACGACGGCCCCGGTTTTGGCAAGGTGGCGGATCCCGGGCAGACGTGCCTGGTCGCGGAGCAGGGCCCTGAACTCCAGGAGACGGCAGTTGCCGAAGGAGGCAGGGATCCCGAGATGGAAGGTTCGGTCGATCCAGAGGAAGCCCACGACGTCTTTGGCTCGAGCGTGACGGACTAACTGGTCCGCCAAGCCGCGCAGGTGCTCCTCCTCCTGGAGGAGGCGACCCTTGGCGACCATGACGGTAGCCTCCAGTTCTACCATCAGCCGCAACAGGAAGAGCTCGTCGAGGTCCTGCTCGGACAGTTGGGAATGCGGGACCCGCGATTGCGGCCCACCTCGACGAGACCCTCATCGGCGCGGTCGACGAGCGCCTCCCGGATTGGAGTGGCCAAGACTGCGAGGCGGCTGGTGCCGAACATGGGAAGGCAGATGACCGGCGGACCGCCGCCTTCCCCACGCGTGTCGAAGGCGAGGCCCATCCCGCCTACCATTATCGAGCTCCCGCCCCGAGCCGCATCACGAGCGCACCGATGCGCTCGCGTTCTGCTCCTGGCTCGGCCACCAACGCCAGCGCCAATCCGGCGTCGGATGTCGCGGCGACAACCTAGCCCGCTGTGAGGTCGTGGCGTGGGTCCGTGGTCTTTCCCGTCGGCCTTGACCGGTTCGTTCCCCCCGAGCGCATAACGAACAGGCTGTTCGGGCGGCCCGTCGGTTCCCTGGGGCCAAGCTGGACCGCAACCCACTCCAATCACTACCTAAAAATTGCGAATAAGGTGCTCCAAGGGGTCCTCCGGTGGAATCCGAGTTCAAATATGAG
>PKXE01000209.1 GCA_003132265.1 Candidatus Dormiibacterota bacterium
GTGGGCACGCCCTGCTGCAGGTGGCTCCGGCTCTCGCTCCACCTGCCCGCCCGGGTGCGGGTACGGGCGACCCCGGCAGGCGGTAAAGTCCTGCTGCTCGATCCTCATCTGCTGGCCGCGCGTTACGGGCTCAAAGCCGAGCAGGTCGGCGGCTTGGCGGGCTTCTCTCGTATGGTGGAAGACGTTCTCAAGGGCTGATCGTGTTCTCCCTGAGCCTGGTCGGCTTAACCGCGAATGTGAGGCTGGAGTGGCCTGGCAAGCCCGGCTCTGACGAGCCAGGTGGCCTCTGGCGAGCAGGGCAGTGGAGTGTTCGGACCCACATCGGCCAGCCCCGTGGTCGAGCCTGTCGTCGCTGCTCAACGCCGCCACGTGGTGGCAAGAGATCTCTCCGACCTCCTCTCCGCCGGGGTCGATCGTCCCGGTTGGAGGGTGAAGAGCCTGCCCAACTGGTAGCGCCGCTGGGCAATCATGTAAGCGACCAACCCGCTCGCCGTGGCCACGCCCTGGTCTGCCACGCGCTGCATCAGCGCCACGGCGGTGGCCTGTGCTGGCGGCAGCCCGACCACGATCATGAGTCCCGCGAAAGTGGCCTCGGAGGCACCCAGGCCCCCGGGAATCAAGCTGATCGCACCGGCGATACTCGCCACCGCGTAGACCGAGGCCGCCTCGGGCCAGGTCAGGACTCCCGGATCCAGGGCGGTCACCACCAGCCAGAAGACGGTTGTCATCGAGGCCACCTGGACCAAACTGATGAGCGACCATCCGATCGTGCCGGGCCGATGGAGCAGACCCACGGTTCCAGCCTGGAGCTCGTCCAGCGGTCCGAGCAGGCGGCGCAGTCCCAAGATGCGAGACATCAGGGTGTGCAGTCCATGGAAGAGCGGTGGGACGGTGAGCACGGCCAGAGCCAGCACGGCCACCACCAGAGCGGCCGCAGGGATGGCCGGCGATAGATGGAACTCGAAGAGCCCCGGGACCGCCACCACGACCAAGAGCAGCCCATAGATCAGCTCCTGCACCGTCACTGTGGCCAGCGCATCACTGAAGGGAACCCGGGCCGCCCGAGCGGCCAGCACCACCCGGGTCAGCTCCCCCAACGGCAGCAGGGTCGTGACCTGCGCTGCCAGGTTGATCAGCACGGTCTCACGCATGGGAAGCTTCGCCCCCACATCCCTCAGGAGGAACTGCCAGCGCACTCCCTGGAGGACGTAGTAGCAGAGCGAGCCGGCGACGATCGCTGGCACCAGGGCGAGCTCGAAGTGCTCAAGGGCCAGCCCCAGCTTGCCCGGGTTGATCACCAGGATCAGAGCCGCGATCCCCGCCAGCCCCACCGCCCCCGCCAGCCACGTGCCGAAGTGGTGGCGGCGGAGCCAGACCCGGACCTCACCTTGGTTCATCAGCGCACTCCGATATCCACTCACTGCGGGGGCCCGTGACCCCTGACGTAATCCCCGCCAGCCAGAGCTATGACCTAGCCGGTCAGCGCGTGTCCAGGCTCAAGCGGGAGCTGGACGAATGGAAACGATTGTCGTTGTCCTCAGGCGGCCCCAGGCCAGCAAGCGCGACTCGCGAGAAGGGGCGGCGGGCGACTGCACCGGCAGTGAGTCCAGCGGCAACACGACCCCGTCGCCGCCCACTCCGAGGGATGCTCTCCCCGGTGCTCCACCACCATCCTCATCGCCCNNCTCCATCCGCTCAACGAATGGAGTCTCCAGTTTTCCCGGGGCGCTTCACCGCAGTGCCGCCGCGATCGTGGGCTATGCCCGCAACCTTCCTCGAAGCCGCAGTGGTTGGCGAGTGATTAGAACTCGATGACCAGTCGTCCGCGCGTGCCTCCGGCTTCGAACTGACGATGTGCTGCAGCGGCCTGGTCGGAGCTGAACGTTCTGGCGACGCGTAGGGTCAGGACTCCCGCCTCGACCTGCTCCCGCAGGCGGTCCAGCGCAGCTTGGTGGTGGGCGTAGTCGGACACCCTCACAGAGTGGATCGTGATCCCCCGTTCCGAGGGGCCTTCCCAACCGCGGACGACCGCGAGTCCGCCGCCATCCCGAATCGCGGGCAGCGCGTCCCCGTCGATCAAAGTACCGTCTGCCAACCCGTCGACCCCCTCGGGCACGGCATCACGGATCCGCTGGGCGATACCCTCGCCCCGTCGCACTACGATGTCCGCTCCCAGCTGTCGCACCAGGTCCTCGTCGGCCTCGGACGCGTCCGCTACCACGCGCAGGCCGTCCGCCTTGGCCAGCTGGACCACATAGCCGCCGAAGGCCCCGGCAGCACCGAGAACGCCAAGCGTCCGGCCCGGCTGTAGTGCCAGCTTGTCCAGTGCCTGCCGGGCCGCCAGCCCATTCATTGGCAAAGTCGACGCCGCCACAAAATCCGCTCCCGTCGGCACCTGAACCACGGAGTCGGCCGGAACTACGACCTGCTCGGCATACGCACCCCCATGCGGACCGGTAGGCAGCACGATCGCCAGTACCCGGTCACCTACCTGCCAATCGGCCCCACGGCCAACCTCATCGATCTGACCGGCCGCCTCCATGCCCGGGACGTAGGGCGGCTTACGGTCGGCCAGGCGGGCGCGGTACATACCGGCACGCAGCCCGATGTCGGTCGGGTTCACGGTGGCGGCGTGAACCCGGATGCGAACTTCTCCGGGGCCTGCGTGGGGCTCCGGCAGGTCGACGACTCCCAGCGCCTCCGGCCCACCGAACACGGCGACGGCAACGGCCTTCATAAGCACATTTAACCATTCCTGGCTAGGACGCTCGTCCCCGGCTGTGGGTGGGCGCGTATTGACGCCAGCCCAGTTATCGGCACGGCCGCGGTGCCAGAACGTTGCGGCTCGGACGAGGCCGAAGCACCGCGTAGGTCCGCCATGATCGGTAGGGATGCTAGGGAGAGNNCAGGCGCCGTCAACCTGCTCCCCTCCAGTTAAGCAGTAACGGCTCTTGTCAACAGTGAGAGGCGACCCGGCTCGCCTCTGGGGCCCGGCGTCCGGTAGGCCCCGCACCCAGGTCTCGCGCTCGCTGCGACCAGGCCTGGCGGCTCCGGTTGAGCCACTAGCAGTTCCCCTGACTGAGCTCCTTTGGCCAGTTGTCCGTCCCGCCGAGGGTCCGCCCCTGAACGGGACCGGGCCCGAGCTCACCGTGGACCAGCTTTCCTGCCCGCTGAGGGTCCGGCAACACCGCCGCGGCCGGGGCCGACCCAACCGGCCGGCAGAGCGCCCGGGACAGGTGATCCGGTGAGGCCCCTTGGCTGAGCCCGGGTCCCACCACCCTGGGAACCCTGGCGGATCGAGAGAGGTCCGGCTCGATGCCGATGTTCTGCCCGCCGAACTAGCGGTCTCGGCAGGCACCTTGGCCGAGCTGGCAGCCGGACCCCA
>PKXE01000050.1 GCA_003132265.1 Candidatus Dormiibacterota bacterium
CGCGAAACGGTAGACGAAGTGCACGAATTTGCCGTAGGGCGCGGTCACGTACAGCGCGAATAGACAGGCGATGTGCAGGTCCAGGCTCACCCCCAGCAAAGAGGAGTCCCTGAGGATGAGGGTGAGCATGCCAGTGATGGCTGCGGCATCCAGCGTCGCCAAGAATGCGTAGTCC
Organism: Candidatus Dormiibacterota bacterium; assembly: GCA_003132265.1. Lineage (GTDB taxonomy): Bacteria > Chloroflexota > Dormibacteria > Aeolococcales > Bog-877 > Bog-877. Next base: position 176 of record PKXE01000050.1, read on the forward strand.
ATGGACCGCATCGTGGTGGTGGCCGCGGCCGGGACGTTGTGGAGCTTTAGGTAGATCAGCCCGGAGGTCCCGGCGATCAGGGCGACTCCCCCGCCGATACCGAAGAGCACGGGCGCGCTCCAGACCGGAAAGGGAGGGGTCTGGTGAAGGAAGTCCTGCCAGATACCCGCGAGCGTGGTGGACACGAAGGTTCCGACGAAACCCCAGACAACCAGGGAGTGGAGCACCCGGCGAGCTCCGCTGGGTCGAAACGGGTCTGGGTAGTAGCACCCCTCGCCGCCTCCGCGCATGTGTGTCAGCCGTAGCGCGTCCCCGATTGCCTCCACCCACGCGGGCCAGATGAGGAGGTCCCCGAGCGGCGCTTTCGACGCTCGCCAGAAGTTCAGGAAGCCGCCCCAGAGCACGACGAAGATGAACGCACCTCCGACCAGGGCAGGGATCAGCATGGCCAAGAAAGGTACGACCCGATAGAAGGCTCCCCGGCTGCCGTTAGCCTGGAAGAACTGGGCCCACCCGCCAGCCAGCGTGAGGCTGACGGCGAAGATCAAGACTGCCACCGCGGCCAGGCCCAAGGGGGCCCAGCCCCGACCCTGGAACCAGCGGGCGACTCGCCCGGGCCAAGCGTAGCGGGAGTAGGTTTCTTGCCGCACCGCGGTCAGCACAGCCGGCAGGTTGACCCCGAATTCGTGGGGGGGCACGTACATGCAGGCCTGATAGCAAGCCTGGCAGTCGTGGCAGAGGTTGGCCAGGGAGACGACGTCGGCGTCCGCTAGGATGGTCCGTCGCTCGAGGGCGGGGAAGACGGGGCAGTAAGCCTCGCAGTAGCGGCAGGCATTGCAGATGGTGAGTTGGCGGTTGGCCTCTTCGATCCAACTGAACACGGCTGGCTGGGGCGAATCCGGGCGCCCGGCAGACGCTGGAGACTCTAGCATATGGTATGCCAGTGTATACAGGTTTCAGCCTGGGGCCAACTGCCAGTGGCGGGACCTGGGAGGTGCCGGATGACCGTGATCGTGGTGGGCGGAGGGAACGCCGGGATGTGCGCTGCCCTCAGCGCCCGGGAGGCGGGCGCCAGTGTCCTCGTGATCGAGCGTGGACCCTTCCACATGCGGGGCGGCAACAGCCGGCACACGAGGGACATTCGGCACGCCCATGACCGCCCCGACCAGTACCTAACCGGAGTTTACGACTGTGACGAATTCGCCGACGATCTGAGAAAGGTCGGGGGCGGGATCTCCAACCCCGCGCTAGCGCGGCTGCTGGTCGACGAGTCAGCGGCGCTGCCGGAGTGGATGGCTCGCCGGGGCGTCCAGTGGCAGTCGCCGTTGCAGGGCACTCTCCAACTTGGTAGGACCAATCGCTTCCTCTTGGGAGGGGGCAAGGCGATGCTCAATGCGTACTACCGCCGGGCAGAGGAGCTGGGGATTTCGGTTCAGTACGAGACCACCGTTGACCGGGTCGTGATCGAGGAAGGCGGCTTCAAGAGCGTCATAGTCTCCTCGCCCGGCGGCGAGGAGGAGATTCCGGCCGATGCCGTGGTACTGGCGGCCGGCGGATTCGAGGCCAACCTCGAATGGTTGAGCCGATACTGGGGCGAGGCCGCATTCAACTACCACGTCCGGGGTACCCAATACAACGACGGCATGGTCTTGGCGTCGCTCGTGGAGCAGGGCGCGAGCTCGGTTGGAGATCCGCAGAGCTTCCACGCGGTGGCCATCGACGCGCGCAGCCCGCGCTTCGATGGGGGGATCGCCACCCGCTTGGACAGCATCCCCTTCGGCATCGTCGTTAACCGGGACGCTGTGCGGTTCCACGACGAGGGCGAAGACCTGTGGCCCAAGCGATACGCCGCCTGGGGGGGGCTGATCGCCGGCCAACCCGGCCAAGTGGCCTACTCGATCTTCGACTCCTTGGCGATTGGCCACTTCATGCCCGCTCTCTATCCCGCGTTTGAGGCGGCCAGCGTTTCCGAGCTGGCCGTCATGCTGCAATTGGATCCGGCCCGGCTGGAGGAGACCCTCGCCACCTTCAACTGCGCGTGCCGACCGGGTAACACTCTCGACCTAGCCGCGCTTGACGGCAACGGCACCCAGGCGATCACCCCACCCAAGACCAATTGGGCGGTTCCGCTCACGCACCCGCCGCTCTTCGCCTTTCCCCTCCATGTCGGTGTCACCTTCACCTACTGGGGCCTGGCGGTAGACGAGAAGGCGCGGGTCTTGGGCCCAGCCGGTGAGCCCCTTAACAACGTGTATGCCGCGGGTGAGATCATGTCCGGCAACATTTTGGAACGGGGATACCTGGCTGGAATGGGGCTGACGGTGGGCAGCGTGTTTGGCCGCATCGCAGGCACCGAGGCTGGGAGCGCTCTCCGGAACCCGGTTTCGAAAAGGGCCTCGAAGTCGGAAGCAGTCTCGCCGACCAGTCCCGCCGAACGCTCTTAGCCGGGGCCAGCGCCCCTTTCGATCCGAGGTACGCGCCGGTCGCCGCTAATCGACGTACCCTTGCGCCACCAGCAGCTCCGCATTGAGCAGAGCCGCGCCGGCGGCACCTCGAATGGCGTTGTGGA
>PKXE01000180.1 GCA_003132265.1 Candidatus Dormiibacterota bacterium
GGGACGGCACTCTATCGGCAGGGTCACCCGCACCTCGGTGCCCCGGCCGACCTCGGACAGGACCTCGAGCTGGCCGCGTTCCAAGTCGACCCGTTCCCTCATCGAGATCAGCCCAAAGTGCGATTCGCGGGCCAGTCTGGCCTCGACAGCGGCCAGGTCGAAGCCCTCGCCGTCATCCTTGATCACCGCGCTGACTCGCTGGGACTGAACGTTGATGAGGACGTCCAAGCTGTGGGCGCGCGCGTGCTTGCGGACGTTCACCAGAGCTTCCTTGACGATTCGGAACAGGGCTCCCTCGGTGGCAGGAGGGAGCCGGCGCTCCGTGCCGATCACCGACAGCCTGCCCTCGATCCCCTCCGCGTCGCGGAACTCATTGACCAGACGGCGCAGGGTGGGGATCACCCCCAGGTCGTCGAGGGTCATCGGCCGGAGATCGAAGATCAGCTGGCGGGTCTCGTCGAGCACCCCCTTCATGGCGTCCTTGAAGCTCTGGACCTCCGCCTTGGCCCGCTCCGGCTCCCGGTCAACCATGCGCTCTAGGATCTCGGCCCGGAGCACGAGGTTCGACATCGACTGAGCGGGTCCGTCGTGCATGTCACGGGCGATCCGCATCCGCTCCTCGTCGATGGTCTGGAAGACCTGGCGCGAAGCGCTCCGGTAGCGAGCCAGCCCCTCCTCCAAGGTGCCGTCAGGCGGCCGGTGATCCTCGAGCTGCTCGGCGGCGGCCTTCATCAGTGAGTGCCAGTAGCGCAGCTCCTTGGCCCAGCTTCGACAGTGCGCGAGCCGCAACCGAGCCAGCGTCATCTCCGATCTGAGAGCGAAGCAGCGCCCGATGGCGGCCTCCACCTCGGCCGAGGTGAAGCGGGCGTGGTCCCGGAGCACGTGGCGGCGGACGATGTCAGAGTCCTCGAGCCGGTCGCCGACCTGGTCCAGGGCGCTCAGCAGCTTCATGACCTCCTCGTCGATGGTGAGGAGAGCGTTTTCGACCCTGAGCACCTCCTCCTCTAGGACTAACTGGAGCTCTCCCAGAGGAGACGCGACGGAAGACACGGGACCAGCGACCACGCCCCCAGGTTACGTGGTGGCCCTGAGAAATGTCGGGGGACTGCCGGGGCGCGACGCGGCCGTGGCGATGAGCGAGCGCCGCCCCCACCTACACTGGCGCCCGTGATCGCTCGGGGCACGGCATGGACCAGGGCCGGCTGAGTCCGGCGACCGCCCGGCGCCAGCTGCTGACCCTGCCGGGGTTCATCGCCCTGAGCGGGCTCTTGGCGGCGATGCTGGCAGCCCGGCCGGAGGTGATGGACCCGGACTTCTGGTGGCACCTTCGCAACGGGCGCACCCTGCTGGCCACCAATGCCCTCATTCACATCAACCCCTACGCGTTCATGGGCAGCGGCCGGCACTGGGTCATGCAGGAGTGGCTCAGCGAGGCCTGGATGGCGGCGGTCGCCGCGGCAACCGGCCGGCTGGGAGTGGTGATCGTCTACGAACTGATCACCCTCGGTCTGCTCCTCCTGATCTGGCTGAGGGCCCGAGAGCTGGGCCCCGCCCACGGCCTGACCCTGGGGGTGGGGATCATCGTGGCCGGACTGGTCGCCTATCCGATCCTGGGGCCCCGCTCTCAGATGGAGTCCTATCTGCTGACTGCCCTGGTCCTGCTCGTGGTGGAGCGCCAGCTCCGTCGGGGCGGCCACGTCGCCTGGCTGCTGCCGCCGGTGTTCCTGATCTGGTCCAACCTCCACTCCGGGTTCATCCTCGGCCTGATCTTCCTGGTCGCGATCCTAAGTGCGGAGGGGCTCTGCGCTCTGGTGGGGTGCCGGTCCGAGACCGCCCGACGCCGGATCGGCCAGCTGGCCCTGGCGACGGGCTGCTCGCTGGCGGCCTGCCTGATCAACCCCAACGGGCCGGCGATCATCGCCTATCCCTTCGAGACCCAGTTCAACAGCGCCCAGCAGGCACTCATCCAGGAGTGGCACAGTCCCGACTTCCACGTCGGGGTTTTGGTGCCGCTGCTGGCCTTCATCCTCAGTCTGGCTGTCCTGCTGGTCCGTTATCGATCGCTCAGCCTCCGCGACGGGCTGATCCTGGCCCTCAGCCTCTTCCTCACCCTCCAGTCGGTGCGCAACAGCGTCTTTCTGGTGGCCGCGGGAGCCCCCGTCTGGATCAACCTCGCCGAGAGGTTCCGGCAAGACCTGGCTCGTCGCTGGCACCCCCACCTGCGCCGGCGCCAGCCACCTCTCGCGGTCCTCGTGGAACTGGTCGAGCTCGCCTTCCTGCTGGCCGTCCTCGCCGTCCAGGTGGACGCCGGAGGCAGCCCCCAGCTCGCCTCCCCCGCCTACATCGGCACCTTCCCGGTCTGCGCCGCCAGATGGCTTCAGGCCGCCCCCGCACAGCTGCGAATCTTCAACCAGTACGGCGACGGCGGCTTCCTCGCCTACACCCTGCCCCAGGACAAGGTCTTCATCTTCGGCGACGCCGCGCTGATGGGGGAGCCGCTGCTGGAACGCTACGCCTCCATCATCGACCTCAGCCCCCAATGGCTGGCCCACCTCGACTCCAGCCCGTCCCAGGTGGTCGTGTTCGAGCGGGGCACCGCCTTTCCCGACGCCCTCCAGCGCACAACCGAGTGGACGCTTGTCTACCAGGATCGGCGGGTTGAGGCATTCGAGCGGACCACCCTGCTCAGCACCCTGCGATTACCCCCCAACGCCACCGCGGACAGCTGGCGCCAGAAGGGAGTCCCCGCCTGCGCCACCGAGGCAGAGCCGCTGCGCTAGTCC
>PKXE01000056.1 GCA_003132265.1 Candidatus Dormiibacterota bacterium
CGGGTGACAAAGTCCCTGAGCCACTAGAGACAAGTATTGCAGTTGGGTGCGCGACAGGAGTGTGGGGTCTTGACTTCGAGGTCGAAGTCAAGACCCCACTGTAAGCGGAGCCCCTTACAGTAGGAGGAGTCCCCTGTGATCAAAGCTGGCGATCGGGATCTCGCTGGTCTGGAGGTGGAGGGAGTCCACCTGGGGAAGCAGCTGGCAACGGTCGGGGACTTCCGCCGTGGCCGCGTCAGTCCCGCCTACCGACGGTGCGGGAAGGCCTACTGCGCCCGCGCTGATCTCACTCACCCGGACACGGACCGATTCATTTGTTGACCAAGTCGGTGCCTGGCAAGACCGCGACCCAGGCGGTGCCTCCGGGGCCCGAGCGGGACAAGGTGCAGCGCGAGGTGGCCAATTACAAGCGCTTCAAGGCGGTCGTCGAGCAGATCGTTGAGGTGAACGGTAAGATCTGTAAAGTGCAGCCGCTTACCGACTCCATCCCGGTCGTCCGGGACGACTGACCTCGCTGCGTTTACGCCTACGGCCCGGGGATCAGCCGCAGGAAGCCGCTCAGCCATCTTCAAGCCCACGGTTGACAGCGGACACTGCAGGGTTCTATTAGGAAGTATCGCTCCGGCTTGGTCTAGGTCGGGTCGGCGGAGTTCTCTGAATGGAGGCAGACAGTGGCCGCAACTGGCATCGACAGTCCCCAACCGCCGGGAACCCTTTCCCTTCCCTCTGTAACCAGCAATGAGACCCGGGAAGAGTTCAGCTGCCGCGTCCCTTGAATACAGGACCGCTGCCCAGAACCGCTGAGATCACGATCATCGGAGGCGGGGCAATGGGTTGCAGTTTGGCCTACCACCTCGCCGTCAGGGGCCGCAAGCCCCTGCTGCTCGAGAGGGGGCGGCTGGGAGGGGGATCCACGGGACGCTGCGCTGGCGGCGTCCGTCAGCAGTTTTCCACCGCTATCAACATTCGTCTCGGCCAGCGCGCGATCGAATTGCTGCAGCAGTTCGAGGCGACGACTGGCACGGACCCCCAGTACCAGCCGATCGGCTACCTCCTGCTGGCCACCGCCAGCGCGCAAGCCGAAGCGCTGGCCCGGGATGTCGCGCTGCAGCGCCACCTCCAGGTTCCGGTCGAGGTTCTGGGGGCAGCTGAGGTCAGCCAGCTGGTTCCTGGCCTCCTCACCGAGGACGTTATCTCGGCCAGCCTGTGCGCGAGCGACGGACTGGCCGGTCCCAACGAAGTGACTACCGGCTACGCCGGAGCCGCTCGCCGCCATGGAGCCAAAGTGGAGGAAGGGATCGACGTCACCGGCATCGATCTCAACGGCGAGAGAGTGGTCGGGGTGCGCACCAACCGAGGACCGGTCTCCACGCCGGAGGTGGTGATCTGCGCCGGCCCTCAGTCACGACAGGTGGGAGCCATGGCCTCCATTAAGGTACCGGTAGACCCCCTGAAGCGACACGTGCTTCTGATCGAGCCCTTTGCTGGCCAGCCCATCCGCTCGCCCATGACAATCGACCTAGCCACCGGATTCTACTTTCACCCAGAGGGAGACGGCCTGCTGATGGGGATGGGCGATCCCGCCCAGCCAATCGGGGAGGACTTCACTGTCGACTGGGACTTCCTCCCAAAGGTTGTGGAGGAGGGAAGCCGCCGTCTGCCCGCCCTGGCGCAGGCGGCCCTCCGCACCGTGTGGGCGGGCCTCTACGAGATGACCCCAGACCGTCAGCCGTTGGTGGGCGGGGCTCCTGACCGGCCGGGGGTGTGGCTTGCCTGCGGCTTCTCCGGCCACGGTTTCATGATGGCACCTCCGGTTGGGGAGAGTCTGGCGGCGGTCATCTGCGGGAAATCTCCCCAAGTGGATCTGGGCCCCTTCTCCCCACTTCGATTCGTCAGCGGCATCCTGGCTCCCGAGTCGGTGTTCATCTGAGCGCCTGGCCGCCAGACGGGCCCCGCTCGGGAGCCAGCCATCGCGAGCTCTCAGGTTTGAGACTCGAAGGCATCAACCCGCCGGCGAGAGAGGGCCGGCGGGTTGTCGGTGCTGCTTGGGAAAGCTGGCGAGCGCCAGCACCTCGTCGGCCGCCTCAGCCGCCATCATGGCGGCCTTCGCGAAACGCCGGGCGAGCTGCTCCATCTCCCGCTGGTCCTGGGCCAGCATCTCAGCTTGGTTGAGTTGGGCGAAGATGGACCGCACCTGGGTGGCCACCATGGTCTGGGCGGACTTGGTCACCCAGGGAATGGGTCGACTGGTTCAACCAGCGGCGCCTCCACACTGAGCTGGGCATGGTCCCTCCCGCCGAGTTCGAAGCCGGCCACTACCATGAAGGGGCCCCAGCTCTGCTGGCCGTCTCCCACAAACCCGAGTCTCTATGAAACCCGGGGCGGTTCAGTTGGCGCATGCCGAGCGGGCCTTTCGCACCCTGAGGTCGAGGGACACCAGGGTGCGGCCCATCCGCCACCACGTCGAGGACAGGGTCAGGGCCCACATCTTCCTCTGCATGCTGGCCTAACACGTGCGCTGGCATCTGGAGCAAGCATGGAAGCCGTTGCTGTTCCGGGGCGAGCAGCCTCCCGAGCACGAGGATCCGGTCGCTCCCGCGCAGCGCTCTGATATGGACCCCCTTTTGTGGACTCGGTTTGTGAGAATCGAG
>PKXE01000138.1 GCA_003132265.1 Candidatus Dormiibacterota bacterium
TAACCGCAGTGTTGGCCATGGTGGGGCTCGGCGCCTGTGGGGCTTCTAACTCGCGCAGTTCCGGTCAGCTCCGGCCGCTGGCCCTGACCGCCTCCTGCTCTGCGGCCAGCGCCTACCCCAGCCCCGGGACCGCTGCCGCCTCATCGCAGAGCCAGGCCAGCTTCCGGGGCACCACCTCCGCCCGCCTCCTCCGCCTGAGCGCGAGGGCCCGGTACTCCGGCCCCTTCATCGCGGCCCCGCATAAATATGCAATCATTCCCGGATGGCTGGGGATGGCAAGCTCGTGCGGGTCGCGGTCGCCGGTGCCACCGGGTATGCCGGCGCGGGCTGTGTACGCCTGCTGCTGGGCCACCCCAACGTGCAGTTGGCGGCGGTCGGCTCGCGCACCCAGGCCGGTCGGACCCATGCGGCGGTCTATCCAGGATCGAACTGTGACCATGTGCTGGTGGAGTCCATCAACGCTGCCGATTGTGATGTTGTGATCAGTGCATTGGCTCCCGGTGACGCCGCCCGGCAGGCTCCCGCGTGGCTGTCGCAGGGCGCCGTCGTGGTCGACGTGTCCGCCGATTTCCGGCTGAAGTCAGCGGACACGTTCGCCAACTGGTATGGCGGGCCACACCCCTGCCCGGACTTGCTGTCGCAGGCGATCCTGGCCCTGCCGGAGCTGCGGCCCGACGAGATCCCCGGGGCGAGTCTTTTGGCCCTTCCCGGATGTTTTTCCACGGCGGCCATCCTGGCCTGCGGCCCGGCGGCCACCCATCACCTCATCGAACCGGAGGTGGTGGTCGACGGCAAGACCGGGGTGAGCGGCGCTGGCCGCAGCGCTGCCTCGGCCTACCTCTTCACGGAGCTGAACGAGTCCGTCAAGCCCTACGCGGTCACGGGCCACCGACACCGGCCGGAGATGGAGCAGGTCCTCAGCGAACTGAGTGGCGGCCCCTTCTCGGTGACCTTCGTGCCCCACCTGGTGCCGATGACCCGGGGAATCGAGCTCACCTGCTACCTCCGACCCCGGGAGGGGGTGACCCTGGAGCAACTCCGGTCCCTCTACCGAGATCAGTACGAGGGAGCGCCGTTTGTGCGTCTCTCCGAACAGCCGGTGCCCAGCAAGCAGACCTCCTACACCAATCTGTGCTGGCTCAGCCTGGAACAGCAGGGTGCGCACTTCGTGGTGTCGGCGGTCCTGGACAACCTGGGCCGCGGCGCCTCCTCCCAGGCGATTCAGGTGCTGAACCTGCGGTTTGGCCTGGATCCTCGGGCCGGGCTGGGAGGCGACACACAATGGCCATGAGGGCCGCCCCACTCGCCGACTCGGAGGCGAGCGGAGTGACGGCCGCCCGGGGCTTTCGGGCGGCGGCTGCCTGCGCTGATGTGCGCGGCGAGGGCAGCGTCCGTTCGGACGTGGCGATCCTCACCAGCGACACCCTGGCCACGGCGGCTGGGGTCTTCACCCAGAACCGAGTCAAGGCGGCGCCGGTCGTGGTGAGCCAGCTCCACCTAAAGCGGGGGGTCGCCAAGGCGGTGGTGGTCAACAGCGGCAACGCCAATGCCTGCACCGGCTCGAAGGGGCTGGCCGATGCTCTGCGCATGGTCCAGACCACGGCCGATGTCGCCGACTGCGCTCCTGGTGAGGTTCTGGTCGCGTCGACCGGGGTGATCGGCCGCAGCATGCCCATGGAGCGGATCCGGGCCGCGATCATCGAGGCTGGCGGGCGACTGGATGCGGGCCACGGCCACCTGGCGGCCGAGGCGATCATGACCACCGACACCCGGCCTAAGGAGGCGGTCGCGCAGTTCGCCGTCGCCGGTGCCACCCACACGGTGGGAGGGATGGCCAAGGGGGCGGGCATGATCCACCCCGACATGGCGACCCTGCTGGCGTTTGTGACCACCGACGCCCGGGTCGCGCCGGAGCTCCTCTCCGAGCTGCTCCGGGCCGCGGTCCGGACCAGCTTCAACACGATCAGCATCGACGGCGACACCAGCACCAACGACTGCTGCCTTTTGCTGGCCAACGGCGCTGTCGGCGGTCCCGAATTGGTGCGCGGTACTCCCGAGGCCGGCCTTTTGGCCTCGGCCCTGGACGCGGTGCTGCAGGACCTAGCCGAGCAGATCGTCGCCGACGGGGAGGGGGTCACCAAGACCTTCTCGGTCCGGGTCAAGGGCGCCCGGGACGAGCAGCAGGCGGCATTGGCCGCCCGGACCGTGACCAGCTCGCCGTTGGTGAAGACCGCCATCCATGGCGGTGACCCCAACTGGGGCCGGATCCTGGCGGCGGTCGGCCGCAGCGGCGCCGAGCTGGCCCTCGACCGCTGCCGCCTTACGTTGGCGGGCCACGAGCTCTTCGCCATGGGGCGGGCCACCCCGGCGGTCCTGGACCAGGTGGCCCAGGCGCTCCGCCAGCCGAGAATCGCCATCGAGATAGACCTGGGGGTGGGGGAGGCCGAGGCCACCGCCCTGGGCTGTGATCTCACCTCGGATTACGTGAGGATCAATGCCGACTACTCAACCTGACGCTACGACGGCGGCCGAACAGGCAAGCGCGCTCAAGCGCGCCGAGGTCCTGGTCGAGGCGCTGCCCTACATCCGCCGATTCCAGGACCAGCTGCTGGTGGTCAAGCTGGGCGGTGCCGCCATGGACGAGGGGACGGCCCGCGACACGGTCCTCCAGGACCTGGTCCTGCTTCGCTTCGTGGGCCTGCGACCGGTCCTGGTCCACGGCGGGGGCAAGGAGATCACCGCCCTGGCGGGCGCCCTCGGGCTGGAGACCCAGTTCGTCGACGGGCTTCGAGTCACCGACGACAAGACGATGGAGGTGGCCAAGATGGTCTTGACCGGCAAGATCAACCCCGACCTGGTCGGGGCCATCCATCGCCTGGGCGGGAACGCGATGGGGCTCTCTGGAGAAGACGGCCCCAGCATCCTGGTGCGGCGCCAGCGAGGTCCCAATGGAGAGGATCTGGGCCGGGTGGGCGAGGTTCAGGAGGTCAACGCCGAACCGGTGCTGGCGATCACCGAGCGGGGCATGATCCCGGTCGTGGCGTCGGTGGGTCTGGGCTACGACGGCCTCTCCTACAACGTCAACGCCGACACCGTGGCGGCGGCCCTGGCCAAGGAGCTGCACGCGGGCAAGCTGTTACTCCTCACCGACGTGCCCGGGGTGCGGGACGGGCAGGGGCAGTTCCAGAGCCGGCTGACGGTCGACCAGGCCGAGGCGCTTTGCCGGGAGGGGGTCGCCTCCGACGGGATGATCCCCAAGCTCAAGGCGGCCTGCGTGGCGGCCAGAGCGGGGGTGACTGTCCACATCGTCGACGGGCGCCAACCCCACTCGATCCTGCTTGAGCTGCTGACCGAGGCGGGGGTGGGCACCATGATCGACGCCTGGGCCGCCGATGGCTGAGCTGACCCAGCTCTCCACCCCGGCCCAGGCGGACCAGGTCTTGCTGGCCAACTACAACCGGGTGCCGGTGACGCTGGTCCGCGGCCAAGGCTGCTACGTCGAGACCGACGACGGCCGCCGCTTGCTGGACCTCCTGGGCGGAATCGCGGTCAACCTGCTGGGCCACTGCCACCCCGAGGTGGTGGCGGCGGCGACGGAGCAGCTCCAGCGGCTGATCCACACCAGCAACCTTTACTTCACTGAGCCCCAGGTCCAGCTGGCCGAGGCGCTCATCAAGACGGCCTTCCCGGGGCGGGTTTTCTTCGGCAACAGCGGCGCTGAGGCGAATGAGGCGGCGATCAAGGTCGCTCGCAAATGGGGCCAGCTGAACCGCAACGGCGCTTACCACATCCTGACCCTGCAGGGGGCCTTTCATGGTCGCACCCTGGCAACTCTGGCGGCCACCGGTAACGCCCACTACAGCGATCCCTTCCGTCCCCTCCCAGACGGGTTCCGGCAGCTGCGCAAGGGGGATCTCGGAGCGGTGGAGGCGGCCCTCGCGGATACCGAGCGCCCGCCGATCGCAGTTATGGTCGAGCCCATCCAGGGGGAGAGCGGAGTCTTCGTGCTGGACGACGAATACCTCCGGCAGCTACGGACCCTCTGCGACCGCTACCAGGCTCTCCTGATCCTGGATGAAATCCAGAGCGGGATGGGCCGTTCCGGGACGATGTGGGCGCACCAGCAGGCGGGCATCGTCCCCGACATCATGACCGTGGCCAAGGGCATCGCCGGAGGGCTTCCCCTCGGCGCGGTCCTGGTGGGGAAGCGGGCTGACGTCCTGACCCCGGGAGACCACGGCAGCACCTTCGGGGGTAACCCGGTCGCCTGCACCGCCGCCCTGGCCGTCTTCCGAGTGCTGGAGCGTGATGGGTTGCCCGCCCGGGCCGCCAGCACCGGAGCACTGCTGCGCGCTCGGCTGATGGCCCTCGGCGAAAAGGGGCTCCCGATTGCTGAGGTCCGTGGCCGAGGCTTGCTCTTGGGAATCGGCCTCAGCCGGCCGCTGGCCCAGGAGACGGCGCGGGCCGCCCTCTCCGCCGGGCTGCTGATCAATCCCATCGGCACCTCAACGATCCGGTTGGCCCCTCCTCTGATCATGGGGGAGGAGGAGATTGAGCTGGCGGTCTCCGGGATCGAGCGTGCGCTGACCCAGGCCCAGGCTGCGGGAGCTCCCAGTTGACCGCCGCCATGGCTCGGGCCTCCCGCCAGTCGGTGATCCTGGAGGTGCTCCGCAGCCGCTCGGTGCAGACCCAGGCCCAGCTGGCCCAGGAGCTGCGGCGGCGGCGCATCAACGCCACCCAGGCCACCATCAGCCGGGACCTGCGCCAGCTCCGGGTGGCCAGGGTGCCGGCCGCCGACGGGCCGCGCTACCTGCCCCCCGCCGACGGGCCGGACACCGAGGCCCGGCTGGTCGCCGCGCTGACCTCGCAGCTCAGTGACCTGGAGGTGGTCGGCTCCATCGTCGTTCTGCGCACCCTGGCCGGCGGCGCCCAGGTGGTGGCGGCAGCCGTTGACGGCCTGGCCCTCGCCCAGGTCGCGGGGAGCCTGGCCGGCGATGACACCGTCTTCGTGCTGGCCCGTTCCCCCGGTGGCGCCAAGGCGGTTGAGCGTCGGCTCCGGGAGGCCCAGGAGCGGGGNNGCCCGTGACCGAGTCGAGCCGGCCTCGCTGCGTGCTGGCCTTCTCGGGAGGGTTGGACACCACCGTCGCCGTCCACTGGCTCACCCACACCCGGGGGTTCGAGGTGATCACCCTGTCCGCTGACCTGGGCGAGACCGCGGACCCCGAGGTGCTCCAACGCCGGGCGCTCAGTGCCGGTGCCATCGCTGCCCACGTGGTCGACGCCAAGGAGCTGTTTGTCAGCAACTTCGTCTGGCCCACCCTCCAGGCGGGAGCCCTGTACCAGGGCGTCTATCCGCTGGCGACGGCCCTGGGGCGGCCGCTGATCGCCCGGCTGCTGGTGGAGGTGGCCCGGGAGGTGGGAGCGTCGGCGGTGGCCCACGGCTGCACCGCCAAGGGCAACGACCAGGTCCGGTTCGACGTCGCCGTCGGCGCGCTCGCCCCCGGGCTTGAGGTGGTGGCGCCACTGCGGGAGTGGCGNNACCAAGGAGAGCCCCTACAGCATCGACGCCAATCTCTGGGGCCGGAGCGTCGAGACGGGAGTCCTGGAGGACCCCTGGGTGGAGCCGCCCGCCGACGCGTTCTCCTGGACCAAGGATCCCCGGCTGGCGCCGGGCGAGGGGTTGGAATTGGTGATTGGCTTCGAGGGGGGGATCCCCCGCAGCCTCGACGGCAAATCGCTGGACCCGGCCCAGCTGGTGGCCCAGCTCAACCTGCTGGCTGGCGGGCAGGGGGTGGGCCGGATCGACCACGTCGAGGACCGTCTGGTCGGGATCAAGTCCCGCGAGGTCTACGAGGCCCCGGCGGCGGTGGTGCTCGACACCGCTCACCGGGCCCTCGAGTCCCTCACCCTCTCCCGGGACGTCCTGCGCTTCAAACGGCTGGTGGCTGACGAATGGGCTCAGCTCACCTATGACGGCCTCTGGTTCTCGGCGCTCCGTCAGAGCCTCGGCGCCTTCGTCGCCTCGACCCAGGGGTTCGTCACCGGGGATGTCCGCCTCAGGCTGCGCCAGGGGGCGGTCTCGCTCCTGGGGCGGATGAGTCCGAGCTCCCTCTACCGTAAAGACCTCGCCACCTACGAACTAGCCGGCGACAACTTCCGGCACCAGGCGGCCGAGGGATTCCTCACCATCTTCGGGCTGCCGCTCCGGACCCAGGCGGCGGTGCAGGGCAACCTCTGGGAGGAGTCCCGGCCCCTGCTCCCGTCCGTGCCCCGGGCCATCGCCCAGGGCGAGCAGCATGCGGGGACCGAGGCCGGTGCCGACGCGGGCTGAGGGGGCGGCCCCGGTGCCAGAAAGGCGATCCCCCAAGGCCTGGGAGGGTCGTCTCCCGGGAGGCACTGAGCCAGCGCTTCAGGAGTTCACCACCTCCCTCCCAGGCGACGTCCAGATGGCGGCCCAGGACATCGTCGGGTCGCTGGCCCACGCCCGCGCGCTGGGCCGGGCCGGACTCCTGGACGCCAAGGCGCTGCGGGCGATCGAGCGAGGCCTCCTCAAGGTGGGGCGGGAGCTCTCCCGGGGGGAGTTCACCTTCCAACCGTCCGACGAGGACATCCACATGGCGGTGGAGCGGCGGCTCACCGAGCTGGTCGGAGAGCCGGGTCAGCGGCTGCACACCGGGCGCAGCCGCAACGACCAGGTGGCGCTCGACCTCCGGCTCTGGTGCCGCTCGGCGACCTGCGAGCTGGTCGAGGGCCTGGCCACGGTGCAGCGGGTCCTGATCCGCCGGGCCCGGCAGCACCAAGCGACCCTGCTACCCGGGTACACCCACCTGCAGCGGGCCCAGCCGGTGCAGCTGGCCCACTATCTCCTGGCCTATTTCGAGATGCTCGACCGGGACCAGGAGCGGCTCCAGGACCTGGACCGCCGCACCGACTCCTCGCCGCTGGGAGCGGGGGCCCTCGCCGGCAGCACCCTCGGCATCGACCGCCGCCGGCCGGCTCGGGAGCTGGGGTTCACTCGGGTTAGCGGCAACAGCCTGGACGCGGTCTCAGATCGGGACTTCGTGGCGGAGCTCACCTTTGCCTGCGCCCTGACGGCGGTGCACCTCTCGCGCCTCTGCGAGGACCTCGTGATCTGGAACAGCCGGGAGTTCTCCTTCATCACCCTGCCCGACCGCTGGGCCACGGGCTCCAGCCTCATGCCCCAGAAGAAGAACCCCGACGTCCTGGAACTGGTGCGAGGGCGCACCGGCCGCCCGGTCGCCGCCCTGGTGGGGATCCTGACTGTGCTCAAGGGCCTCCCGCTCAGCTACGACCGGGACCTTCAGGAGGACCGTGGGCACCTCTTCTCGGCGGTTACCTCGGTCAATGAGAGCCTCCAGGTGCTCTCGGGCCTGCTCGCCGCGGTGCAGTTCAACCGCCAGGCCTTGGCGAAGGCGGCCGCGGACCCGGAGCTGCTGGCGACCGACCTGGCCGAGTGGCTGGTCGGGGGCGGTGTCCCCTTCCGCCTCGCCCATGGCACGGTCGCCCGGACGGTGCGAGAGGCGGAATCGAGGCAGCTGGGGCTGGACCAAGTGGTCCGGGAATCGTGGCCCCGGCTGGGGTTCTCGTCCGAGTCCGAGGCGGAGCGCCTCTTCCAGCCGGCGCACTCGCTCGGGCTCCGCGAGCAGCCGGGTTCGCCCGGTCCCCGGCGCACCGAGGCCGCCGTCACCGCGGCGGCCCAGCGGGTGGCGGCGCACCGGGCCTGGGCCAGGTCGTTGCGCCGGCGGCTCCCCGCCTGAGAACGGCGCTACTTGTTAGCATCCGAGCAGCCTTGCTCGTCGGGGATCAGCTGGTAGGGAGATGTACCAAAAGCTCTATTTGCCGCTCGATAACTCCGACCACTCGGTCGCCGCGTCGGAGGTGGCCGTCCGGATTGCCAAGTTCAGCGGGGCCGAGATCGTCGGCTCCCACGTCTATGCGGCCCGGATGCATGACTACCGCTTCAAGCAGATGGAGTACACCCTCCCCGAGGAGTACCAGGACGAGGCGGAGCTGGAGCGGCAGCGCAAGATCCACGACAGCCTGATCACCAGCGGCCTCCAGCTGATCTCCGACTCCTATCTGGAGGCGACCCAGAGGCGCTGCCTCGAGGAAGGGATCCAGTTCACCCCCAAGACCTTCGACGGCAAGAACTGGGAGGTTCTGGTCAAGGACATCAACGAGTCCGACTACGACCTGGTCCTGATGGGGGCGTGCGGCCTGGGCCAGGTCAAGGAGACCCAGATCGGGACCTGCGTCGACCGGGTGGTGCGGCGGGCCCACCGGGACACCTTGGTGGTCCGCCACCGCGAGGGCCGCGAGCCGCTGGACGGCCCGATCGTGGTCGCCATCGACGGCTCCTCTCAGTCGTTCGCGGGGCTGCGCACCGCGCTGGAGCTGGGCCGGGCGCTCGGCCTGCCGGTGGAGGCGGTCTCGGTCTACGACCCCTACCTCCACTACGTGCTCTTCAATGGCATCGTGGGAGTGCTGTCCGAGAAGGCCAGCAAGGTCTTTCGCTTCAAGGAGCAGGAGGCGCTCCACGAGGAGATCATCGACACCGGGCTGGCCATGATCTACTCGTCCCACCTCAAGGTGGCTCGCGAGGTGGCCAAGGCCGAGGGCGTCGACCTGCCGATCACCCTGCTCGACGGCAAGGCCTTCGAGCAGGTGCTCCGCTACGTCCGGGAGAAGGACGCGTCGCTGCTCGTCTGTGGCCGGATCGGGGTCCACTCCGACCAGGGGATGGACCTCGGTGGCAACACCGAGAACCTGCTCCGGCTGGCGCCCTGCAGCGTGCTGCTGTCCTCCCGCACTTATGTCCCCCCGATCGACGTGCGGGGCGCGGCCTCGGTCGTCTGGACCCCAGAGGCCAACTCAGTCATCGAGCGCATCCCCTGCTCGGCCCAGGGCCTCTCGCGCACGGCGGTCTTGCGCTGGGCCATGGAGCGCGGCCATTCGATCATCTCCCAGGACATCGTCACCGCCGCCCTGGGCGACATCCTGCCCCCGGAGGCGTCGGCCGCCATCGGGGTTCCGGTGCCGCAACAGGCCGGCACCGACACCGACTTCGAGGTCCACATCTGCCGCGAGTGCGGCTACACCGCGAGGGGGGTGCGCCCGGTGGCCTGTCCCGTCTGCGGGGGCGCCCAGGACCAGTTCTCCAAGGTGGACCACCGCAGCCTGATGGAGGCGGCGGCGGCGGAGGGCGAGGTCACCGAGGAGGTGACCTTCGACAATCGCAAGATTGGCTGGTCCACTGACGCTCGCATTCTGCTTCATGAGATGCCGGCGGGCTACCTGCGGCGGCGGATCAAGGCCAAGGTGGAGAAGGTGGCCCGGACCCGCCGGCTCTCGGTGGTGACCCTGCAGGTGGCGGCTCCGTTGATCGAGCCCGAGCTGGGCCGGTCCGCCAATGCCCAGCCCCACCGGACCCCGCTCGAGGGGGAGCTGGCGGGGGCGGCGGCGACCGCCACTCCGAGCTCGGGGTTTGAGGGTGCCACCGCCGAGTCCGGCGATGTCGATCGGGCGCTGCTCACCTACGCGGCGGGCGGCAAGGGAGGCAGGTACATCCCTCGCGAGGCGTCCCCGACCATTGCGCGGCTCCGGCCCCGGGAGGAGGGGACCACCCCCGGCTTCGACAGCTCTGGCCTGGACCCCGGCGGCCCGGCGGAAGAGCTGAGCGTCGGCGCTCCTGCGGCGCCCGCCGAAGGCGCCCAGTGCCCGGTGCCCCACGGCGAGAACTCCTAGCCGGCAGCGCGGCTACTGCGCCTAGTCCTCCTCATCGGGGTCGTCGTCCGAGGGCTCCTCGCTGAACTGGCCTAGGAGCGATGGGCTGCCCTCCTCCCAGGAGAAGATGGCGCCACAGCTCGGGCACTCCAACTCCGCCCCGGGATCGTGGTCCTCCGGTGGCAGCAGCTGCGCCGAGCAGACGGGGCAGCGCAGGGAGGGCGAAGGGGCGTAGCCGGTGTCGCGCGCCCTGGCGCTGGCCGCCGCGGCCAAGTCGATGGCGATCGCCGCGCACTCGGCGCAGCGGAAGGTGGCCTCCCGGTCCCGGTGGTCCAGGTAGCGGCCACCGCTGTCCACGAAGACCGGAGCGCCCAGGATCTCAAAGCGTCCGCCGCGGCACCCCGACGGGCAGACCAGGTGGCGTCGGGCGCTGGGGGACAGCTCAGCCCTCCCCGGAGGTGAAGTTGGGCCGGTGCCAGCCGTTGGGACCTTCGCCGGCCCGGAGGATCTCCTCGAAGAGCTGGTCGAGATCGGACTGGGTGAAGAGCTCGGCCACTCGGGCCCTGAGCCGGGCCGCGCCGTCGCAGCCCTTGATCGCCCAGACCACGAACTTGCGGCTGAGGCGGACCCCACGCTGCTCGCCGTGGTGTAAGACCATGGCGTCCCAATGGCGCTTGGCCAGCCGGAGGCGGTTCTCGAAATCGGGGGTGGGACCGGGTTCTCCCCAGCGCAGCTGGCTGACCGTCTGCTCCAGGAAATTCCAGTCGCCGAGCATCCCCCGGGCCACCACGACCCCGTCCACCGCCCCGGCCTTGATCCGGCCCTCGATGAGAGCCGCGTTACGAACGTCTCCCGAACCCAGCACCGGAATGCGGCGCACCGCCTCCTTGACCCTGGCGATCTGATCCCAATCGGCAAATCCGGTGTACTTCTGGCAGCGGGTCCGCCCGTGGATGGTGACCGCCGCCACCCCCACGTCCTCTAGGGCCCGGGAGAGCTCAGGGGCGTTGATGCTCTGGTAGTCCCAGCCGAGCCGCATCTTGGCAGTCACCGGGACGTCCACCGCCTTGACCATCGCCTCCAGCACCGCCACCGTGCGGGCGATCTCGCGGGCCAGGGCCGCCCCGGACCCCAGGCGGACCACCTTGGGCACCGGGCAGCCGAGGTTGACATCGACCGCGCCGGCCCCCAGCTCGACGCAGATCTGGGCGGCGTCGGCCATCATCTGCGGGTCGTTGCCGACCAGCTGGGCCGCCACCGGCTGCTCGCCGGGACCGAGGTCCAGGAGCCGCGCGGCCACGCCCTCGGGGGCCCTGACCAGGGCGGCGGCGGCGGTCATCTCAGTGCAGGTGAGCCCGACCCCCATCTCGCGGGCGAAGGCGCGGAAGGGTCGGTCGGTGATCCCGACCATCGGCGCGATGAAGATCGGGGTCGCCAGCTCCAGGCTGCCGATCCGCAGAGTCGCCCCCCGCCGCTGCGGCGGGTTCAAAGGGGTCGCCGCGGCGGTCGCGGTCAAGGTGATCTCTGCCTCCCGGGGTGGTGGTAGGGCGCGGGTACCGCGCGCCGGCCGCCGGTCTATGATCGCCGAAGTGGGCCTGGCCCGCCGTCAGGCGGTTCTAAAAGAACAGGTGGCGCAGGACGGCCAGCGAGATGAGGATCGCGGAGAGTGCTAGGAGTCCCGCCCAGATAAGGCAGCAGCTGGCCGCCGGCAGTGCACAGCAGCAGCCGGGGACCCAGCCGAACGGGCCTTTCCCTCGAGCGTCGTAGCGGTAGCGATCGACCCGCGGCATCAGCTGATGATCTCATCCGCGATCAAGCGCCATCTGGGGTTGGGTGAGGCGGCGATATAGTCGGCAGCACTCAGGAACTGTCCAACTTGGCTCGGAGGATGCGGCTTGCTGCTGGCCATCGACGTCGGCAACTCGACCATGACCCTGGGCATCTTCGTCGATGAGGAGCTGCAGACCCACGGTCGCTTCACGACCAGGCGGGATGCCACCCCCGACGAGCTGGGCGGCCAGCTGCTGACCTTTTTGAGCCAGCGGGGCGTGTCCGCCAAGGTCGAGGCGATGGCGGTCAGCAGCGTTGTCCCCAGTCTCAGCCAGCCGCTGGCGGAGATGGCGCGGAGCTACCTTGGGCTGGAGGCGCTCTTCGTCGGCCCCGGCACCAGGACTGGGATGGAGATCCACTACGACCCCGCCCGCGACGTCGGCGCGGACCGGATCGTCACCGCAGTCGGCGTCCACCATCGCTACGGCGGTCCGGCGATCATGGTCAGCTTCGGCACCGCCACCGTCTTCGACGCCATCGACAAGAACGGCAGCTACCTGGGCGGCGCCATCGCCCCCGGGCTTCAGCTCTCGGTGGACGCTCTGTTCGCTCGGGCGGCGCGGCTGCCTCGGGTGGACCTGGTGGCGCCGGCCAAGACGCTGGGGCGGACCACGGTGACCTCGGTGCAGGCGGGGATCATGTACGGCGCGGCAGCCCAGGCCGAGGGCATGATCGCCCGGATCAGGCTGGAGATGGCGGGGGAGCCCAAGGTGGTGGCAACCGGTGGTTTAGCCTCGCTGGTGGCGCCCTTGGTGAGGGGGGTGGACATCATCGACCCCTTGGTACTGCTGGAGGGGCTGCGGGTCCTGGAGCTGCTGAACCGCAGCCACGACTGATCTCGGGTTAACAAAAAAGGGCGCCCCCCGAAAGGGACGCCCCGAGAGGGGGGGGCAACATTGAACGCTCAGAGAACCCATCTCATTGAGCTGGACTTAGCCTAGCACCGATCCCGAGGGCGGGCAAATTCCGAAGTGGTGAAGGAATCGATACGGGAATGTGGCGGACAACCGGGCCTGGCCTTTCCCTTCGACCCCGCCCCACCCCGACCCCGTCCACTGGTGAGTCCGCGCCCAAGCCGCCGAATTTCTTACTGCAGGGTTGCTCGGAGGGCAGGCGTTCGGTAGACTTCGCATCCCCGGCCCGCCGCCGCGCGAGATCGGCGCGGGCTTCGGAAGTCGCGTCGGCCTCGGCCGGCAAGGAGCAAGTGAAACCAATGCAGGAGAAGCCGGTACTCCTTACCCAAAAGGGTCTTGAGAAACTGCGCGAAGAGCTCGACCAGCTGGTCAACGAGCGGCGGCCGGAGATCGCCCAGCGGATCAAGACCGCCAAGGAATTCGGCGACCTCAGCGAGAATGCCGAGTATGAGGACGCCAAGAACGATCAGGGCTTCGTCGAAGGCCGCATCCTTACCGTGGAGCAGATGATCCGCAACGCCAGCCTGATCGAAACCGACGACCACCAGGACGGCTCGGTCCAGCTGGGTTCTTCGGTCAAGGTCAAGGACGAGTTCGGCGAGATGACCTACACCATCGTCGGTCCGGCGGAGGCCGATGCCGGCTCAGGCCGCATCTCATTGGAGTCGCCGGTGGGCAAGGCGCTGCTGGGGCGTCGGACCGGGGACAAGATCAACGTGGAGACGCCCGGGGGCGCCCGCCAGGTCCAGATTCTCAAGGTGGCGTGACTCAGCTGCCGCCAACAGGTGGTAAGGCGCTCGCGGAGATCATCGCCGAGCGCAAACGAAAGGCTGAGCAGCTCCGGCAGGCGGGGACTCCTCCCTGGGGGGTCGACTTCACCCGGAGCGTCAGCTGCGCCGAGGCGGCTCGCCGGGCTCCTAAGGAGCCGGAGCAGGTCGGCGAGAGCGTCAGCGTGGCGGGCCGGATCTTGAGGGTGCGCTCCTCCGGGGGGATCGCCTTCGCCGATTGCAGCGATGAGAGCGGCACCCTCCAGCTGATGGCGACGCGCGGCGACACCGCGGGCGACCTTGTCGCGGAGCTGGAGCAGCTCGACCTCGGCGACCNNGCCAAGCACCGGGGGGTCGTCGACGTCGAGCAGCGGTACCGGAGGCGCTACCTGGACCTGCTCTCGGACCCGTCGCATAGGGAGATCTTTCGCCAGCGGAGCGAGATCATTCGGGCCCTGCGCCGGGTCCTCGATGGCCGGGGCTTCCTGGAGGTCGAGACTCCCATTCTGCAGGCGGTTCCGGGGGGTGGGGAGGCCCGGCCCTTCCGTACCCATCACCACTCCCTGGACGCTGATCTCTATCTGCGGATAGCGCTGGAGCTCTACCTGAAGCGCCTCTTAGTGAGTGGCTTCGAGCAGGTCTACGAGCTGGGTCGGACCTTCCGCAACGAGGGCCTCTCGCCTCGCCACAATCCCGAGTTCACCCTGCTGGAGGCATATCAGGCCTACGCGAACTTGGAGTCGATGAAGGACCTCTGCCAGGAACTGGTGATGGCCGCGGTTGAGGCTGCCCCGCGGGAGGGCGGACCGGAGGTCGAGCAGGGAGCGATCTCGCTGGAGCCCCCGTTCCCCTCGCAGAGCATGGCGGAGTTGGTGCACCAGCTGACCGGGCTAGACCTCGACGGCCTCTGGGGAGAGCCGGAGCGAATGGTCGAGGAGGCGAGGCGGCTCAACGTCGAGGTCCCGGACGAGGCGTCCTCGGGAAGGGTGCTGTACGCCATCTATGAACAGCTGGTGGAGCCCAACCTCACCGGCCCTCTCTTCGTGACCGACTACCCAGTTGAGCTTTCCCCGCTGGCCCGGCTCAGCCCCGATCCTCGCTTCGTGGAGCGGTTCGAGCTGGTGGTGGCCGGGCGGGAGCTCGCCAACGCCTTCTCCGAGCTCAACGACCCCTTGGACCAACGCCGCCGCCTCGAGGAACAGGCCCGGCTGCGGGCCCAAGGGGACTTCGAGGCGCAGCCCTTCGACGAGGACTTCCTGGAGGCTCTGGAGCACGGGATGCCGCCCGCCGGGGGGATCGGGATCGGGGTGGACCGGCTGGTGATGCTGGTGACCGGCGCCAAGAGCATCCGGGATGTCCTGCTCTTCCCCACCCTGCGACCCCAGGGGGGAGGCGACGGGGACGCTCCCCCCGCCCCTTCCGCCTAACCTTTACGGATGCTCGGTCTCAACTTCATCCGCGAGAACCCAGAATTGGTGCGCCAGGGTGCGCTCCGCAAGGGTGAGCCGGCTCCCATCGACGAGATCCTGACTCTGGACCTGCAGCACCGCCAGCTGCTGGGGGAGGAGGAGGCCGCGCGGGGCGAGATGAACAGCCGCTCGGCCAACCTCGGCCCGGGCCAGGTGGAGTCGCTGAGGGCCGAGCTCAGCCAGCTGAAAGGGAGGATTCAGCGACTCCAGGAAGAGCGCCGGGTGATCCAGGACCAGCTGAGCGAGCTGCTCCTCTTGGTCCCCAACCTGCCCCATGAGTCGGTCCCCCTCGGGACGACAGACGAAGACAACCTGGTGGTGCGCACTTTCGGCGAGCCCCCGCGGTTCGACTTCCAGCCGAAGCCCCACTACGAGTTGGGGGAAGCTTTGGGGATCTTCGACTTCGAGCGGGCAGTCAAGATCGCCGGGAGCCGGTTCGCCGTGCTCAAGGGCGAGGGAGCGCGGCTGGAGCGGGGACTGGCCCAGCTAATGCTGGACATCGCGACCAGGGAGCACGGTTACACCGAGATCTCACCTCCTTACCTGGTGAGCCGAGAGTGCATGGTCGGCACCGGCAATCTCCCCAAGTTCGAGGTGGACGCCTTCCACGTGGTGGAGGGGGATCGCTTCCTCATTCCGACCGCCGAGGTGCCGGTCACCAACCTCTACCGGGACGAGATTCTGCCGGGGGACCAACTGCCGATTCGGCACGTCGCCTGGACCCCCTGCTGGCGGAGTGAAGCCGGAGCTCCAGGTAAGGACACCAAGGGATACATCCGACTGCACCAGTTCACCAAGGTTGAGCTGGTGAAATTCGTCCGGCCCGAGTCGTCCCTGGACGAGCTGGAGGGGTTGGTGGCGGACGCCGAGTCGGTNNGCCTGGGCGCCGGGGATGAACCGCTTTCTGGAGGTCTCGTCCTGCTCGGTTTTCGGGGACTTCCAGGCCCGCCGGGCGAGCATCCGCTTTCGGCCGGCCCAGGGCAAGCCGGAGTTCGTGCACACCATCAACGGTAGCGCCCTGGCTTTGCCGCGAACCTTCGATTGCGTGCTGGAGTCCTACCAGACCGAGCGGGGGTCGGTGCGCATCCCGGAGCGGCTCAAGCCCTATCTCGGGGGCCTTAGCGAGATCGGCTGACCGGTTGACCTCAGCGATCGGCCCTCCCCATAACGGCCGAATGGCCGATGTGCTGGAGCCGGGTGGGCGAGTGCCATGACGGCGATGTTGGCGCTTCGGATCGGCGCCCGCCGGGGAGTTCTGGTCGAGACCCGCTTCCTCATCTTCTCGGCGGGACAGATGGCCGGGCGCTGCCTGCGAGGCCCGACGGCCGTGGGGATGGCAGCCGTGGCCGGGGCGGGCCTTCGCCAGCGTGCCGTTGGCGGGTCTGCTACCGTGAACATTCGTGGGAGCGCTGATCGCGGTGATCGTGATCGTGGTGCTGGTACTTGCCCTCGGCCGGAGCACCGTCCGGGTGGTCCAGCAGGGGCAGAAGGGGGTCGTCAAGCGGCTGGGCCGCTTCCACATGACCCGCAACCCCGGGCTGGTGTTCATGCTCCCAGTCGTGGACAGCATGATCCGGATCGACATGCGCGAAGTGCCTCGCCGCGGAGACAAGCAGGACGTGATCACCAAGGACAACGTGGCGGTGGGGGTGAGCGCCACCATCTTTCACCAGGTGGTTGACGTCAACAAGGCCCTCTTCGAGGTTCAGGACTACCTGGTGGCCATCGACCAGATCAGTCGCACCGCCCTGCGGGCTGTCTTCGGCACCATGACCTTGGACGAAGCCCTCTCGGAGCGGCAGCGAATCAACGTCGACCTGGCTTCCCACATCGCCGACGCGACCGAGAAGTGGGGCGTCCGGGTCAACCGGATCGAGGTTCTGGACATCATCCCGCCCACCAACATCCTGCGGGCGATGGAGGAGCAGAAGGAGGCCGACCAGCACAAGCGCTCGGTGATCCTCCAGTCTGAAGGCGAGAAGCAGGCCGCCATCAACCAGGCCGAGGGCGACGCCCAGGCCAACATCACGAGGGCCACTGCCCAGAGGCAGGCGACCATCCTGGGCGCCGAGGGCCGCAAGCAGGCCCAGATCTTGGAGGCCGAGGGCAACCAGGAGGCCCAGAAGCTTGACGCCCTGGGGGAGGCCTCCGCCATCGGGGCCGTCTTCGACGCCATCCATCAGGGCAAGGCGACCCCGGAGGTGCTGGCCTTCTGGCAGCTCAAGAACTTGGCCAAGTTGGCCGACAGCTCAAACTCCAAGTTGGTGGTCCCGGCCGACTTTGCCGGACTCATGGGCGCTGCCAAGGCGCTAGTGATGGCAACGGAGTCGGAACCCAGCCCGGGAGCCACTCCGGGCGCCGCCAACGGCAAGGCAGCGCCCGAGGCCGTGGCGCCGCCGCCGGCCCGGGCTCTGCCCAGTGGGGTCAGACGCGTCAGGACCCGCTAGGTGCCGAGCGTCGTCGCGCGGCATCCGGGCTGAGCGTGGACCGTGATCAACGGCATCGAGGGAATGGTGGGCGAGGAAGCGGTTGTCTCGGTCGCGATACCTGGCAAGATCCACCTGGGTGCGATCCGGGCCCGCGGTGAGGAGTGGCCGGCTCTCAGCGCCATGGGCGACCCGATCGCCAAGGACGTGATCGTGCTCGTTCTGGAGGTTCGGGGCGGCCACCTAATGGTCACCCCTAGCGAGGCCTAGGGTTTGCCAGGGCGCCGAGGCAGCCGCGACCCGCTGGGGCGGCATCCGCGAGGAGGTACCTCGCTCAGCTGCCGCCGGGGAAGGTGACGGTCGCCCTCACGCTGAACCGGTATTCTCACGTGGCCATGGCGGTGGACCAGGAAGCGGCCACGCCCGCGAATGGGTCCTGGGGGACCCGGCCACTCGCCGGGTTGGGTCAGTGCGTGGATCAGCTCTCTGGCCTCGGTGGCTCACCGACGGAGACAATTGATCTCGGCTCCACCTTTGGAGGGATGGCAGAGCGGTTGATTGCGGCGGTCTTGAAAACCG
>PKXE01000158.1:0-8064 GCA_003132265.1 Candidatus Dormiibacterota bacterium
CCCGGGCCTGGCACGTGATCGATCTCAACGGAAGTGAGTACATCTCCGAGAACGGCACTCAGTGGCATACGGTTCCCAGCGGCCAGTCGGGATTGGCGGGCGTTGCCGGGGGCAGCCTCAGCAATCTCAAGGCTGAGGCCAAGAGCTGGGGTCAGGACCTGCGGAGCGCGGCTACGGTGACCAACCTGGGCAAGACCACCATCGGTGGCGCTCAGGTGGAACATATTCAGACCACCATCGCGGGGTCGGACCTCAACCACTCCCTGGCCACCATCCTCGGCGACGTCGCCACCCAGCTGGGGTCTGAGGGAGCTTCGTTGAACGCGGAGCTGCCGGCGATCGAAAGGTTGCTTCAGTTCACCCAGGTCAAGTCGGACAGCTATGTCCTCGCCTCTACCGGACAGCTCGCTCGGACTGACATCACAGTCGGGTTGAACCTGGACCTCTGGGCACTCTCCGATCTGGCTCCCGGCCAGTCGGGCCTTCCCACGGGTTCGGTATCGATGACCTTGAGCTTCTTTGGGAACTTCAGCGACTACGGCAAGGACTTCAACATCCAGAAGCCCAGCGACATCGTGTCAGGCCCACTGCCGATCCCGAGCGGCCTGACTGGGGCCCTCAGCCAGGCGTAGGGGCGTTCCCGATATCCCCCGTCGTCGCTAGGTCCCGGAGCCACCGCGAGGCATGAGCCGGCGTCGAGGCCCGATTCAGCACCGCCGCCAGCCAGCCGGGTCGCAGGGCATTTGGTTCTAACCTTCTGCCGAAGTCGGATTGGCCTCTCCATTTCCGGCTAGCCGACCCAGTAGCCGTGGGTGAATCGGAAGGTCAAGAAGAGCAAGCCCAAAGTGGATGCGGCGGTCAGGGCCGCCACCAAAGGGCGGGGCAATCTGGTGGCCAGGAGCCCAGCCCCGAAGTAGAGCGGGTACATCACCAGCAGGTAGCGACCCGAGCTGCGGAACCCCCCGCTCAGGATGACCACCCCGACTGAGCACAGCAAGAAGAGGACGTCGGTCTGGCGCCACGGAATCCAGCGCCGGACGAAGAGCACTGCCGCCGCGACCGCCGCGAAACCCAAGATGTCTCGTAGGACCAGAATCGGATGCCGTCCCGGTGTCAGCAGGCTCACATGGCCGAAGACGGTGGTTTCGACGCGGTTGAAAGCCAGGGCGTCGCCGAAGTTTACCTGGAGCCAGACCGCGTAGCCCACCAGCCCGGCCAGCCCCAGGGGTAACCAGAGCCAGGTGAGGGGACGGACCTCTCCGGCTCGGCGCGCCTCCCACCATTCCGCCACCACTAAGATCCACACCAGGACCCCGGGGAACCGGGAGGCGGTGGCCAGGGCCGCCAGCAGTGACGCCACCAGGAAGTGGCGACGGATGGCGGCCTCGCGGGCCGCCAGTGCCAGCAGCAGGAAGGTGGCCTCGGTGTAGACGGCGCCGAAGAAGAAGGCGGTGGGGACCAGCAGCATCGCCGCCACCGCCCACCGGCCGGCGCGGGGCCCGAACTGGCGGCTGGCCGCCTGGTACAGCAGGATGATCGCCCCGATCAGAGCCACCGTGTTGAGGATCAGGGCCGCGACCACGCCGCCTGCCACGGTGCCTCCGCCCAGGATCCGCAAAACCAGCGGGAAGAGCGGGAAGAAGGCCACGTCGCCCGGGATGTGGCCATAACCCTGCTGGGCGATGCTGAGGTAGTTACCCGAGTCCCACTGGGCCCAGGCGGACAGTATGTGAGGGATGCCGCCCAGGATCAGGTGGCCNNGCGGAGCTGCCCGGCTGGCGGCAGCGCTCGGGGCCTGGGAGCACTGCCCCCGGCCGAAGTCAGCTCGTCCGGCTCCGGTGCTCGGATCCGCTTGGCGCTCAAGCGCTGTCCCTAAAGCTGATCAACCACTTGCCAGCGGATTCAGGCTACGTAGCTTCCGCAGCCAGGGGCAGCGCCACTCGGATGCCGGCTTCCGGGCAGGCTGGCGCCGCCGCCCGGGCTAGGACCGCCGCCGCCATCCCGTCGGGCTGGTAGCTGAAGAAAGCTCCCCCGCTCCCGGTCATCGCCCAAGGCACCCCGGGGGTGGCCTCCATCAGGCCCCGCAATCTTCCAATCAGCTTGGGAACCGCCCGCAACGCCGCCGGTTGCAGCCCGCTGCCGAACAGGCCAGGGTCGGGAGGGCAGCCGCTCCGCAGTGCGTTGGCGAGCTGCTCAACCCGGCTGCCGTCACTGAAATCGGCGGGGTCGGTGGCGGCGTACGCCGCACCGGTGGCGACTGATCCCAGCACCACGATCAGGAAGGCGCCCGTACGGATAGGGGAGAGGGGTGACATAACTTCGCCGATCCCGCTCAGATGGCAGGCCCCGCCCCGCAGCCCGAAGGGGACATCGGCGCCACACTCAAGGGCGATCCGCTCAAGTTGGCCCCGGTCCGAACCCTCCCCGGCCATCCGCAGCACAGCGGCCGCGTCCGCGGAACCGCCGCCGAGCCCGCTCTGCGTGGGAATCCGCTTCTCCAGGGCCAGCCGAGTGAGCGGGGTGCCGAGGCCTTGCTCGCGAAGTAGTATCGCGGCCCGGACCGCGAGATTGGCTGGCCCCAGCGGCACCCGGTGAGCCTCGGGCCCCCAAACCAGCAGTTCTGGGACAGCTGGTACCGGACGCTCGTCTGGGGCCCCTCCGTCCAGCGCGATCACATCGCTCCAGTCGACCGTCTGGGAGACTGCCGCCAGCTCGTGGTACCCGTCGGCCCTGCGACCGGTCAGTTCCAGGGCCAGGTTCAACTTGGCTGGGGCCCGACCTAGGCGCAACACCCGTGTCACTTTAGCGGCGTAACAAAGAGCGGCCCCCCGGCAGATTGCTATACTGCGGCGCTGGCCCGGCCCCGGTGTCGGCGTCCATCTGGCCCGGGTGTGACCGCGGCCCCAACTACAAGCCGAGAGAGCATGGCAAACACCAGTTCCGCCCGCAAGCGCATCCGGTCGGCGGCTCGCAAGCACGAGCGCAACCGCCGAGTCCGTTCCTCGGTGCGCACCGCCGTGACCAAGGCCAGACGGGTTGTCGACGGCGCCGAGGAGGGATCGGCCGAAGCGCTGGTGAGGCTGGCGGCCTCGGCCCTTGACAAGGCCGCCGAGCACGGCATTCTCCACCGCCGCAACGTGAGCCGGCGCAAGTCGCGGCTCATGCGCTCGGCCGCCAAGGCTGAGACCTTGGGCACGGCGGCCGTGAAGACCCCGAAGACCGTCGCTAAGCGGGCTTCGGCGCAGGGCACCAAGCCCAAGGCCAAGGCCGGCGCCACCACCCGAAAGGCCGCGGCGGCGCCCAAGACGGGCAGGCCAGCGACCAAGACTGAGCGGACCTCCAGCTCGCAGCGGCGGGCGGCGGGCAGCGCCGGCAAAGAGCGCGAGAGCAGCTGAGCCCGGAACTCAGCTCCTGATCAGCTCGGCGACCGACCTGTCAGTTCCGTCGCCATTCGCGCCAGCAGCAGTTCCAGCCCCTCTTGGCCGTCGACGGCGCCGGTACGGGTGGACCAGTCCAGGTCGGCAAGCTGAACCAGCCACCGGCGCAGCCGCGGCTCACCAGCCCGCTTTAGATGGGCGCGAAGCTTTTCCTCCTTCCAGGGGGGCAGGTTGCGCCCGCGGTCCTTCTCGTTGGCGAACGAGATGAGATCTCGGACCACGCGCGCCAGCGCTCCCACCACCACTGGGGGCGGGAGGTCGGGTCGCCCGGCTAGCTCGCTCAGCCTCTCTCCGACCCGACCCGGCGCCTCGAAGAGAGAGTCGGTGAGCCGGTAGAGCTCGGTGGGGGGCGCTGGTGGGATTAGCAAGAGCGCGTCGGAGTCATTGATTCGTCCCTTGCCCGCGCCGAATATCTCGACCTTCTCCAACTCCTGATGGAGCCGGCCCAGGTCCTGGCCGGCGACGTCCAGGAGGCGGGCCATGACTGGCTGGCCCAGCTGGAGGCCTCGCGCCCGGACCTCATCATCGACGTACCGCCTCAACTCGCGGCCCCGCGGCCGCTTCAGCAGGCGGATCTCGCCGCCCTGAGCCCGGACGGAGTGCAGGAGAGGAGAGCTAGCCGGCACTGTGCCCCTGGAGACCACCAACACGGCGGTGGTCTCCAGGCGGCTGTTTAGGGTGGTGCCGAGCAATTCGACCTCCTTGGCGGTGCGCTGCCCGGCCGCCAGTTGGGGCGGATCCCAGATCACCACCAGCCGGCGGATCGCGAGAAACGGAGGCGTGGCGATGCTGCGGGCGATGGCATCGAGGTCCCGCGAGGATCGGAACTCCTCGAGGCCCAGGTCGGCGACCAAGTCGGTGGTGAGCTGACCTCGGAGCTGNNGATTATCGAGGTCGCCGCACTTCAGGACCGGGAATCCTCCGACTTGGGAGTTGCCTTGAGGTGGGTGCTCCCGTCAGCATTGGGGCGAATTGCTGATGACCTCGCTGGCCACCCCCATCCCGAGCCTGCCCTTCGGCACCCTGGGGGCGCAACTAGCGATCGGGGCAACCTTCCTGATCCACATCGCGCTGGTCGGCTTCATCCTGGCCGCGACCGCCCTGGCCCCGTTCATGGAGCTGGCGGGGCGCCGGCGGGGGGGGGATCCGATGTGTCTGCGGTACGCCCGGAGCCTCTCCCACGCGATCGTCTACCTCTATAGCCTGGGGGCAACCTGGGCCGTGTTCGCGGTGGTCCTTCTGGCGGGTCTCTACGGGCGGCTGACCGGGACCGTGCTCAATGAGTTGCTGCTCCCGCTCACCATCGCCTTCTCCAGCTTCTTCCTCGGCATCCCCCTGCTGCTGCTCTATGTCTACTGCTGGGACCGCTTGTCGCCCCGGCTCCACTTGGCGGTCGGCTTCGCTTTCGCCGCCGTCCAGTACACCTTCCTCTTCACGATCGTGGAGCTGGACAGCTACGTGCTGACCCCCGGCACCGCCGTGAGTGCCGTCGGCGCGGCCTTTTCGCCCAGCTACCCCTGGTTGCTCCTCCACTACGCTGGCGCCAACCTCTCCTGGGCGGCGCTGCTGCTGGCCGGGATCGCCATCTGGCGCGGGCGGAGGGCGAAGTCCGCGGCCGAGATCACCTATCAGCGTTGGGCGGCCCGGATCAACTTCGCGATCGGCTCGATCTTCCTGCTCGCCCAGCCGATCACCGGCTTTCTGCTGTCGGAGACGGTGAAGAGCAGCTCGATGCCGGCCTTCGACAACCTGTTCGTCTTCAACTCGGGTGCCCTCTTCATCGGCCAGGTCGCGCTGCTGGCCGTCTTAGTGGTGGGCGCCAACCTGGTCTTCTGGCGCCACAACCAATCGGCCGGAGAAGGCGGCAGCGGCGGACCTCTGACCGTGGTGGCCCTGCTGGGCATGGCCGTCACCGCCATGCCCGCCGCGGTGATCCCCCCCAACGTGGTGATGCTGCGCTACGTGGCCCTGCTGATCGCGTTCCTCGCCACGACTGTAAATCTGATCGGCTACCTGCGGGCCCTCCAGCGCGGTGGCGCCTCAGCCCGGATCAGCCCCATCGCCGGGCGGCTGATCGGAGTGGTGGGGGTGTGCGCCGTAGTTCTCTCGATGTACATGGGAGTGATCAAGGAGAACGCCAAGCTGCCGTGCGGCATCGACGCCACCACGGGGTCGGGCAGCTGTCTGCTCACCCTGCACCAGTCGGCCGAGAACTTCACGGTTCCCCGCGGATATCAGCCTTGAACTATCAGGACTTCGAATCTGCCTGGTACCTGGGGCTGATCATCACCTCGTTCTTCTCCATCATGTTGGCTGGATTCGTGGCGGTGATGCGCCATACCCGCCGGCTGGCCATCGAGGAGGGGGCGGGGGTCGTCTGGCTGGCGGTGGCATCCAGTGTCTTCACCTTTGCGCTTCTCTTGGGCGTCTGTCTGGCGCTCTTGGTCGGGATAGTGGTCCTCGCCGGTGGCTGATAACGGCCGAGATCTGGCCAAACAGCGGGTGTCGCGGCGCCGGTTCATGATCATGACCATCAACGGGGTCGGAGCCGGCACCGCGTTGTTGATCGCGGCGCCGATCGTGGGATCGGTGCTGAGTCCAGTCTTCGCCAAGCGCAAGACGCCCTGGGTGCTGGTGGCCGACATCAGCAGGGTCGCCGTGGGGGCGCCCACTGCCTACGTGGTGAACCTACCGACGGACGAGGGTTGGCCGGTGCCGCCGGTGCCGCGCACGGTGTACGTGGTCAAGCTCAACCTGAACGGCAAGGTGCAGATGATCACCCTCTCCAACGTGTGCAGCCATATGCAGTGCGACGTGCACTGGGACCTCAACCTTCAGCAGTTCTTCTGTCCCTGCCACGGTGGCCTTTACAGCATTGAAGGGGTCAACATTGGGGGCCCTCCACCCTGGCCGCTGTTCCGCTATGAACACAAGCTGGTGGGCACCACCCTCTACGTGCGCAATGTGCTGACGGGAACGGGAGCCTAGCCCGAGTGTCCAGCCAGCCTCAACGCAGTGACCTTGTCGCCAAGCTGACGCGTCCCGTCGCCCGGCCATTGGCGGCGACCTACCGCTGGGTCGACGAGCGGATGGGAATCTCCGACTTGACCCACCAGCTGCTCTACGAAGCGGTCCCCCGGCGAGGTGCCTGGGCCTACTCGCTGGGCAGCGCCACCTTGATCATCATCGTGCTCCAGATCGTCACCGGCATGTTCCTGCTCTGGACCTATGTTCCCTCGACCACGGAGGCTTGGGAGAGCCTCAACTACATCGAGCACTACGACGAATTCGCGGCAATCGTGAGGGGCATGCACCTCTGGGGTGCGTACGTACTGCTGGTCATCATCGGCCTGCACATGATCCGGACGTTCGTCAGCGGCTCCTACAAGAAGCCGAGGGAGCTCAACTGGATCGTGGGGGTGATCCTGTTCCTCTTGGTGCTGGGCTTGGGCATCACGGGGGCGATGCTGCCCTGGGACCAGGCTGCCTACTGGACGGCCCAGGTGGTGACCCACGTTGTCGACTACGTCCCGCTGCTGGGCAACTGGCTGCAGGACATCCTGCGCGGCGGCCCGCAGATGGGCCCAGAGACCCTCACCCGGTTCTTCGCCATCCACATCTGGCTGCTGCCCGCCCTCCTGGTGCCGCTCGTCGGGCTCCACCTGATCCTGCTCCGGCGGCATGGAGAGCACGGCTCCTGGGTGAACTACGAAGGGGTTGAGTCCGAGACCGAGGAGGCGAGGGCTGAGCGGATGGCCGACGCTGAGTACCCCTACCCGGCAATACCCAGCGACCCGGGCTACGCGGTGCCGGTTGACATCGGCGATTTCTTCCCCTCCCAGGTCTTCAAGGACTCCCTGGTCAGCTTCGCTCTGGTGCTCCTGGTATTCATCATGGCGGTGGTGGTGGGGGCGCCCTTGGAGCGGGCCGCCAATCCAGCCGCGCTCAACTACGTGCCCACCCCGGAGTGGTTCTTCCTGCCACTCGATCAGCTCCTGATCCAGTTCCCCCAGGCCTGGATGATTCCGGTCGGGGTCTTCGTGCTGCCCGGGATCGGGACGACCCTGCTGATACTGGTACCGTTCCTGGACCGCTCCCCGGAACGCGAACCCTGGCGCCGGCCTGAGGTGATGGTGCCAGCTCTCTTTGCCGTCCTCTTCCTCATCTTCGAGGCACTCCTTGCTGTGAACCGGCTCTTCAACCTGTGAGCTTCCCCGTCCTCATCGCGGCCTCAGCCCCACACCTGGTCCCGGTTCCGATCTCGACCGGGGTCGCCACCGCGCTGGTGGCAGTGCTGATGCTCACCCACATCCAGTTCGCGGCTTTCCAGCAGGGCGGCTACATCATCCTGGCGGTCACCGACTTCCTGGGCTGGAAGCGCAATGACGAACGCCAGACCCGCTTCTCCAAGGGGCTGGTGACGGCCCTGGGGGCCACTTTCGCCTTCGGCTCGGCGCTCGCGATCTTCGCGGTTCTGATCCTCTTCCTGGGACTCTGGAGCCAGTTCTTCATCAGCTTGCTGCGGATCATGTTCTGGCCCTTTGTGATCGAGTCGTTCGCCTTCGTCGGTGAGATCGCCTGTCTCTACACCGTCTACACGCAGTGGGATCGCCTGAAGCGGTTCCGG
>PKXE01000158.1:8187-8308 GCA_003132265.1 Candidatus Dormiibacterota bacterium
GGCCACTACGGCCTGGTCTATGCCATCGGGTTCACCCTGGCCCAGCCGCTGATCGGGTGGGAGTACGCCAAGGAGATCCAGCTCCACTCCTACGCGGCCTGGTACAGCATGATGATGGGGG
>PKXE01000217.1 GCA_003132265.1 Candidatus Dormiibacterota bacterium
TGCTTGACGGGGGCGTCCGGCCCGGGCGGGTAGTACAGCCGCTGACTTTTGTCGTTGTAGGCCTCGGACCGTAGCAGCCCGGCGCGCCGCCAGACCAGGACGGTGTGCGGATCGACGCCGAGGCGGTCGGCCATCTCGGCAACGGTGAGCAGGCCCCGTCGCCGGAGCCGAGTGAAGCGGTCCTCGATCCCGTAAGTGCGACGAAGCAGCCAGAGGTTGCGCTGGGAGAACCGGTCTGCCACACCAGGACGAAGTCCCATCTCGTTGAGAATGGTGGCGATCTCGGCCTCCGTGTGGTCGTCGAAGAGGCGGTCGATTTCAGCAACGGTCGCGGGATCGGTCTTGTGGAGTTGGGGGGCGCTGAGCGGGAGCGGCAGGTGGAGGCTGTGGGTGGCGCCGCCCCGAAAGCGAACATGGGCTACAACCTCATCTGTCCGGAGCAAGGTGACGTCCTCCAGCAACAGCCGAATCATGCGTTTGCGCTCGCGGTGGTGGACGGCTGGGTCACACCAGAGCCGGGGAAAATCGGTGGCCAGGGCGAGGATTTGCTGCCGTTGCTGGTCGCCAACGAGCTGGGCATCAGCTTGGCGCTGGCGCTCGTATTCCTCCTGCGCCTGGGCCAGCGCGCGCAGCTTGTGGTTCCAGTCGGCCTCGAGCGAGCCGGCCACCAAGCGGTTGTCGGGGTCGACCCGGAGGTAGCGGCGCTGGGCAAGTTCGGCCTGGTAGCGAGCGCTCTCCACCTGTTGGCGACGGAGACGGTCGGCGCCGTCGGCGCGCGCCTCCAGCTCCTGTTGGACCGCGAGCGCCACCTCCAGCGCCAAGGGAGTCACCGCTTCCACGAGCAACTCGCCCACGGCGCGGTCGAGCTCGGCGCCGAGCAGCCGCTGGCACGGTGGTTCACTGTGCTCGACGCCCGCCCGCTGGCACACGTACTCGGGGACCAGCTGCTGGTGTCGTGTGTAGTAACGGACGGTCATCCGGTCGCCACACCGCCCGCAGACGGCCAGGCCCTGGAGGAGGGCCGGTCCTTCGCGGGGCGGGCCCTGGCGTCGCTCGGCGCCGTTGGCCTGGGCATTTTCGTGGAGCCGATGGAGGTTCTGCTCGTACTCCTCCCAGGAGATGTAGCCGGGGTGGGCGTCGCGGATGACCGTATGCCACTCTTCGCGCGGCAACTGTCGACGCCACTCACCTCCGCCGGGAGCCCTGCGGGTCTGACTGCGGCCGTAGACGAAGGTGCCGGTGTAGCGGGGGTTCTTGAGGACACGCAGGGCGCGACTGTGGAGCAACGCGCCCCAAGCCACTTCTCCTTGGTGCGGTCCGGTGTTTACCCGGCGCGGGAACAGCAGTCCCTGTTCCCGGAAGCTGCGCACCGTGCCGGTGGCCGAACCGGTGCGACGGAAGATGTCGAAGAAGGCGCGCAGGGCGCTTTGTACCTGCTGGTCGGGGTCGAGGATGACGCCCCCGGCGGCATCGTTCACCAGCCCCGCCGGAAGCTTCATCTCGAGCTCGCCGCGGCTGGCCTTCGCCAGCTGGCCACCGAGCAGGCGAGCGCGTAGGACGTGCAGCTCGGCTTCGCTCATGGTTCCTTTGAGACCGAGCAGCAGGCGGTCGTTGAAGTGCGCGGGGTTATAGAGGCCATCCTCATCGAGGATGAGAGTGTCGGTCAAGGCGCAGATCTCCAACAGCCGGTGCCAATCCGACGAACTGCGGGCGAGCCTGCTGACCTCCAGTCCCATCACCACGCCGACCTCACCCATACCGACCGCGGCGACCAATTTCTGAAAACCGCCACGGTCGCTGTCGGCACCGGACCGTCCTTGGTCGCTGTCGATGACCACCACCCGATCCAACGGCCAGCCCAGCGCCACCGCCCGCTCCCGCAGCCCATATTGGCGCTTGGTGCTCTCGGTGTTCTCGAACACCTGGCGCAGAGTGCTCTGGCGGACGTACAGGTAAGCACTCCGGGCCAGATGGCCTGGAGTCACCTTGCTCACCGCTTCCAAGTTCACGATATGCACTCCCGTTGACATCCCAGCGCCATTTCCGTCAGCAGCCGCACCATGTCGCTGCCCAGCTCCACCGGCAGCTGGGCGTGGGCGGTCGGGACAGGTGCAGTCGGCTTTGCCGGCAACACCGTCCATGCCTTCATCCACCCCGGAAGTCCCTCAGCCAAGAACAAGGTCAAACCCCAGGGCGTAAGAGGGGGCAATTTGCCAGTGGCCTGGTCCCGCAGCGCCTCGTACTCGGAGGTGAGCACCGCCGGCTCGGCGCCGGACGTGCTCACGGCGTCGCCTGGAGCCCTTTTTTTCTCTGCCGGGCCAGTGCCCGTTCCACGCTCCGCCGGTGAACCCGGAGCCCGAGCCGCTGCTCGAGCAGCTCGGCCAACTGGCTGGAGTTCAGGGTGGGGTCGGCAGCCAGCGCCTCCTCGAGCTCTGCCACCACCTCGACCGACAGCTTGTGGGCACGCTTCGGTCCTGGTTGCTGGGGCAGCAGCCCGGGCAGTCCCGCAGCTTCGAAGCCGGTGCGCGCCTCGTAGAAGGAGGGGCGGGAGAAGCCGAAGCTGGACGCCGCTCGGCTCACCGGCTCGCCCTCGTGACGAACCTTCCGGAGCATCTCGTACTTGACCTGGACCAGGTCGCGGGGGTCGAAGAAGGGATTGCCGGCGGTGAAGGCAGGATCCCTGACAGCGTCCGGCTTGGGGTTGCGGGCATGGTGGCGGCGAAGGGTTGACTCCTTGTCCTCGGGACTGGCCATGGTGGACCTCCTGAGCGCCTGTTAGCACTATTATGCCGCTATCCCAGCGGTTGTCAACCCCGGTCCGAGACCAGCCCAGTTCGTACTGAACTCCCAGCCATATACCCATCATCTCGCACCCTCTAGGACGTCAACTCCTACGTCGGCGTAATCCGCCTGACACTTGCGGCGTAATCTCACTTACACGCCCTCCCGGCCAACTCCTCCAGCAGGGCCGCCAGGTGCAGCAGGTCGCCCACCCGGAAGTGGGCTCTGCCGGCCCCCAGCTCCAGGAACGCATCCGGACCCTCGACGTCGGTCCAAGACGCTGGCAGCGACCGTACCTGAGTTCGACCGGGCTCCCGGAAGAACACTCTGTGCTCCCCCCAGGTGTGGGCGTACCCGACCAGCTCGTATTCCTGCCCGCGCAGCGGGTGGAAAGGGTGGGTGACCTTGAATCGTCCCGATCCGTCGGCACCGGCTGTAGTTGAAGGCTTACGCCAACGGCTGCGTGGAGCGGGTCCAGCGGACGGTGCTCGAGGAGTGCTGGCGCCCCAGTTTCGCCCGCTCCATGATCCCCAAGTACACCGCTCTCCGCCGGGACCTGGTCCAGTACCTGCGCTTCTACAACTTCGACCGGGCCCACACCGGCCGCCACACCGCTGGACGTACCCCGTCCCAGCTGGTCTATGGTGCTAGAAAGATGCGCCCACGATGAGCCGCAACTGTCTACACATCCCGTGCACTGTTC
The DNA here is from genome assembly GCA_003132265.1 of Candidatus Dormiibacterota bacterium. Classification (GTDB taxonomy): domain Bacteria; phylum Chloroflexota; class Dormibacteria; order Aeolococcales; family Bog-877; genus Bog-877. Next base: position 3,485 of record PKXE01000217.1, read on the forward strand.
ACCTTAGCTCTCCGTTCCGGGCCCCACCGTGGTAGACGCAGATGGCTGGGTCTCAGGCGGAACGCTCGGATCGGCCTCAGCTTCCCCGCTCTGCGCCTTCGTGTGTACCGATCTCAACGGCCACCGCCGCACTCATGGCGCTGAGGGCTTGCGCAGCGCTCTGATGACCTCGTTGGCACGGCGGATACGGCCGATACGTGGGAAGACCACCCGAAAGACGAAGGCTTGGTCCTCGGCCGCTCGCGCTGAGCAGGCGTCCTCGACGAAGATCTGCTGGTATCCACGCTCGTAGGCGTCGCGAGCGGTGCTCTCCACGCCGAAGTTGGTCGAGATGCCACAGAGGATGATTGTGCCGATCCTTCGCCGCCTGAGTTGCAGGTCGAGGTCAGTACCATAGAAGGCTCCCCACTGCCGCTTGCGCACGATGTGGTCGCCATCCTTTGGCCCGAGTTCTGGCACGAACTCGTCCCACCCCAGCGGGGGGTTCTGCCACGGCGGAGGCTGGTCTACTACAGGCCGAAGTCCATCCCGTCCATCTGCAGACGGACCCACATGGACGAGAGCGACGAAGACTCCTCGGGCACGGCAAGCCTCGGCGAGTTCGGCCGCCTTGGCGACGACCGACGCTGTGTCGTGGGGTGCCGCAGGCATACCCACGATCCCCTTTTGCAGGTCGATGACTACCAGAGCGGTGTGTTCGGGGTCCAGCTCGAGTTCTCGCTCCGGCATCGTTCTCCCTCCGCATCAGCCACCTGATCGCCTACGTTCGCCAGTATCGCTGACGGCACCGGGGAATTGCCCAGCGACCGCGCCGAGCCATCTCTCAGGGACCTACCGCCACGTCCTCTTCGCTCAGCCAGCCGCTCGGCACGTTGCCGGTCACCTTCGTCTTGATCGTGCCCGACGGGGCTTGTTTGTATAACAAGGGTCGATCGGTACGTGCGCGCCGGATCGGCGGCGAGCCGCGGCGGACAACTGGGAACGATCGCTGAGGCTAAGGAGGCGAGTCTCGCACCCGGAGCTCGGAGGGCCGATCTAACGGCTCGATGACCTCGGCCTGTAAGTCGTGGATTCCTGACCCCGATCAAGGTGTCGAACGCCAGGCAATAGGCCCACCAGCGCACCTCCAATCCCATTGAG
>PKXE01000135.1 GCA_003132265.1 Candidatus Dormiibacterota bacterium
CATCGACTCCGGAACCAGCTGGGGCAGCACCGAGAGCCCGGTCGGGAGCGGCTCGAGGACTCAGTAGGGAGTGCTTTGCTCGGTGATCCCCATCCCCCGGGAGCGAGGCCCAGAACTCGGCGATCGGCTGGAGATCGTCGCAGTCAATGATGCGATCGGCCAGCTGGCCGATCGCACCCCCAGAATTGCTCACCTTCGCTCCCGGTCCCTGGGTATCCTGAGGACCTCGATGCCATTCAACCTTGACTGCCTGGGCCGGGTCTACACGGCGACGCCGGAGGTGCTGGACCGGAGTCGGCACGACAGCTATGCCCAAGCGGTCGGGGCAGCGCCGGAAAAAGGTGACGGCTACGCCCGGCCGCTCGCCTGCTTCGCCGCGGTCTACCTGCTCTGGCCGGTCGTCCCGCAGTTGTTCAGCGACCCCGAGGTCGGCCTCGATGTCGAGCACCTGCTCCACGGCGAGCAGGAGTTCTCATTCGAGCGACCGCTCGCCTTCGACGAGGCGATTACCCCCGAGGGCGTCATCTTTCAGGTCGACCGGCGCCGCGGCATGGTCTTCCTGGATTTCCGCTGTGAGGGGCGAGACGAGGCCAGCGAGGTGGTGGCCCGCTCCCGCAGTCTCTTCATCGTGAGGGAGGCTGGATGAGCGATCCGACCGTTCTGAGCCGGTTCCCTCCCGAGGTGGGCGACGAGCCACCCGAGCAGCGGCGGGTCGTGACCCAGCAGGTGATCTCGGCCTACGCCGAGGCCTCGGGAGACCAGAACCCCATCCACCTCGACCCGGAATTCGCCAGAACGGCGGGGCTGCCGGCCACGATCGCCCACGGCCTGCTCACCCTGGGGACGGTCTGCGCCGGGATCGAGAGCTGGGCGGGAGAACACGCCTGGGCCTCGCGCGTGTCCTGCCGGTTCTCCGCTCCGGTGCCGGCCGGCGAGGAGCTGAGATGCAGGGCCGTCGTGACCGCGGCCGACGCGGAATCGGCCACCGTGGAGCTGCAGGTGCTGGTGTCAACCGGAGAGCGCGCGCTGACCCGCGCCCGGGTCGAGCTGCGCGCTTTGAGCGAGCTCTAGCCGGTGCCCCTGGACTTCGCTCCCACCCCCGAGCAGGAGGAGATCCGGGCCCTCGCCCACCAGTTCGCCGAGCAGGAGATCCGCCCAGTGGCAGCCGATTACGATGAGCGGGAGGAGACTCCCTGGGAGGTCATCCGCAAGGCCCACGAGGTGGGACTGGGGGCGGCGGCCTGGTTCCCCACCGAGTATGGAGGGGGCGGGCTCGATCCCCTCACCGGGCTGCTCCTCGCCGAGGAGCTCGCCTGGGGGGACGCGGGGATCGCGGTCAGCATCTCGGCCAGCTCCCTAGCGGGGGCGGGGATCCTGGCCATGGGTACCGACGAGCAGAAGGCCCGCTACCTGGGGATGCTTTGTGACCCCAAGGCGGTGCGTTTGGCGGCTATGGGCCTGACCGAGCCGGAGTCTGGCTCGGACTCCCTGGCACTGCGCACCACCGCGGTGAGGGTCGACGGCGGCTATCTCCTCAACGGAACCAAGCAGTTCTGCACCAACGGCGGCATCGCCGACGTCCAGGTGATCTTCGCCACCCTGGACCGCAGCCTGGGCCCGGCCGGGATCGCCGCCTTTGTGGTGGAGAAGGGCAATCCCGGCATGCGCCAGGGTCGCAAGGAACGCAAGCTGGGCGTGAGGGCCTCTCACACGGCCCAGGTGATCCTGGAGGACTGCTTCGTGGTGACGGAGGCCCGGCTGGGCTTCGACGCCTCAGGTGCGAGCCAGGGGCCGGGCGCCGCAGGGGCGATGGTGATGCTGGAGGCGACCCGTCCGGCGGTGGCCGCAGGAGCGCTGGGGATCGCCCGGGCCGCGTTCGAATATGCCCGCGACTATTCGCTGAGCCGGGAGCAGTTCGGCAAGCCGATCGCCCGCCACCAGGCCATCGCCTTCAAGATTGCCGACATGGCGACCGAGATCGATGCGGCCCGGCTGCTGATCTGGCGGGCCGGGTGGATGGTCACCGCTGGTCGGAGCTTCACCCGGGCCGAGGGCAGCATGGCCAAGCTGATGGCGGGCGATGTCGCGATGCGGGTGACCGTGGAGGCGGTGCAGATCCTCGGCGGCTACGGGTACATGAAGGACTACCCGGTGGAGCGCTGGATGCGCGACGCCAAGATCTACCAGATCTGGGAGGGCACCGCTGAGATCCAGAGGCTGGTGATCGCCCGAGCCATCCTGGGCGTCCGCGTCTGATCCAATGCCGGGCCGGCTCGGAGTCGGCGCTCCGGCGACGCCGAGGCGGAGCTACCCAGTCAGCAGGTGCTGCAGGTTGAGCGCACCTTTGGGAGCGGTGATGTTGAATCTCCTCCCGAAATCGCGGAAGTCAACGTAGCCAGGGCTGGCCTCCACCCAACGAAGGGGATACGGCGCGCCGGTCGTCGCGACGTAGATGGTCCCGGCGTGGGGCTCCGTGACGGAGATCACCGGCTGGCCCTCGAAGCGGCTCCCCTTGCCCTTGACCGAGGACTTGGCATCCTTGGTGAGCTGCTGGGCGAGCGCCTTCGGCGAGGTGAGACTGCCGAAGACCTGGGTGAGCTCGGCGGCGGTGGAGCTGCTGGCGGCGATGTAGACCCAGCGATTGCCGAGTGCCGACTGCAGGCTGGCACCCCCAACCTGGCTCCAGAGGGTCTTACTGCGGAAGTAGTCGATTCCGTGCAACTCCTCCGCCTGAAAGGAGAGGGTGGACGAGGTGAAGGTGCCCCCACCCACGTTCTTTCCCTCGATGTCGAAGGTGAGGGAGGCCTCGCTGCCCTGGGTGGTGGAGGTGGCCTGGATTTCGAGGGTCCGGGCCGACTGCAGCGCTTGGCCGGCAGCATTCACGATCGCGAACGCAGATTCCTTCTGGACACCGTTGGGTGCGGCTGCGCAAGAGGTGAGGAGCAGGGCCGCGCTGATCACGGCCGCGCCGAGGGCCACGCGGCGGTGAGGCGAGCGACCGGCACCGCTGGTCAGGGATGGGGGGTGCGTCAATTGGGTTCCTAGCGCGGCGCCGGCAAGCGCCACCGCAATCGCTGTTCCGAGCCGCGAAGGTCTCTCCACGGCGATTGCCTGCTGCTGCTGCTGACCTCGGCATCGTAGTCCAAGGCGGGCAGTTGGCACCTCCCCACAAGTCGAGCCGGGACCCGCTCCCGGGCGGAAGACCGGGGCGCAGAACCCGGCCGCGGGACCTCGCCTCCAGAGGGCTAAACTCGGGCCCATGGCGATGTTCGACCTCTCCGGCAAGGTGGCTCTGGTAACCGGCGCTTCCCGCGGGCTGGGCCGGGCCGACTGCCTCGCGCTGGCTCGCGCCGGAGCCGACGTGGTGGTGACTGACATCCTCATCGAGTCCGACCCGGAACTCCTCCAGGTGGCGCAGCGCACCGCCAGCGTGCTGGCCCAGGTGATGGCGGCCGGAAACGTGGTGTATGCCGAACAGACCGCCGAGGAGATCCGCCAGATGGGACGGCGCTCCAGGGCTTTCCAGATGGACGTCACCGACCGCGAGCAGGTGGCAGCGGTGATGGAGCAAGCTGCGGCCGAGTTCGGCGGGATCGACATCCTGGTCAATAANNGACCTGCGGGTCAACCTGAGCGGCGCCTTCAACTGCACCCAGGCAGCCTGGCCTTTCCTCAGGGAGGGCGGCTTCGGACGGCTGATTTACATGTCCTCAGTGGCTGGCACCCAGGGGGGGTTCGGCCAAGCGAGTTACAGCACCACCAAGGCGGGGCTGCTGGGCCTGATGCGCTCGGCGGCGCTGGAGGGCGCCCGCCACGGGATCACCAGCAACGCCATCGTGCCTGGGGTTATCGCCACCGAGGCCTTCAACACCGGCCCGCCCAGCATGCGCGAGCGGATGGTGCTGCGCACGGCGATGCGGGAACCCGGACGGCCCGAGGACGTCGCCCACGCGATTTGCTTTTTGGCCAGCCCCGAAGCGGGATACATCACCGGGGTGGCTCTGCCGGTGGCGGGAGGGATCGATCTCTTCACCTTTTGAGGTGAGCTAGGAACCGAAGCTGGGCCCAACTTCGGTTCTCCCCTGGTATAGTGGCGGCCGCCAGACGATGTCCCGGGCGGCGATTCAAGGCACGACCGAGCAGTCCTGGCCAGAACGCGATTTGGAGGATGCTCGGATTGAGCCTCGCCGACGTTACCCTAACCTGCCGCGAGTGCGGCTCGGAGTTCGTCTTCACTGCCGGAGAGCAGCAGTTCTACCAGTCGAAGGGGCTGGTCAACCAGCCCACCAGGTGTCAGCCGTGCCGACAGCTGGCCAAGGCCTCGCGCCAGGGTGGTTCGAGTGGTTCGAACGGTTACGCCTCAGCTGGTCCTAGGCCACCGCGCCAGATGTACGACGTGGTCTGCGCGGACTGCGGGAACATGACCCAGGTCCCCTTCCAGCCCAAGTACGACCGTCCGGTGTACTGCAGCAACTGCTTCGAGAACCATCGGGCCGCACGCTAATCCCGGGGCGGCGCCGGCGCCAGCCGACGCAGGGCCCCAAACCCTTCCTCTAAGGCCTTCGAATCGACCGCGCTGGCCCGAATGATGACGCCCCCCGCGGCCTGGGGATAGGAGCCGAAGCTCACCTGCGGATAGGTGCTCTCCAACTCGGTCAGCACCGGGAAGAAGCTCGACTCCGCGACGCCTGAGAAGTACAGCTCCCGGTAGTGCCGTCCGCCCTTCCCCTTCAGGTAGACGGGCTCAATCTCCTCCTCGAAAATCGCCTGCAGCTCCGTCGGCACCCCAGGTAGGACAAACAGCCAGCACGGCTCCCCTTGGCTGGATATCTCGATCGCCAGCGGGGGAGCACCTCCGACCGGGTTGCGGAGCACGGTCGCTCCCAGGGGAATCAGAGCCATCTTGAGGGTGCCCGGGTTCGGCTCTGGGCTGTTCGCTCTCCCCTCCCGAAAACGCTGGGCCACCCGCTCTCTGACGTTGGCCAGGACCAAGGGGTCCTCGACCAGCCCCACCCCCAGCATCGTGGCCACGGCGGCCATGGTGCGGTCGTCCGGAGTCGGGCCCAATCCACCACAGCAGAACACCCGATCGGCGCCCCCCGCGACGGTCGCCCGCAACTCCTCGGCGAGGGCGTCCACCCGGTCCGGGACGACCACAATCCGAGAGCAGGGATAAGGTCCCCCACTGAGCCGGCGGGCGAGCCAGGCCGAGTTGGTGTCCATGGTGTGGCCCGAGAGCAGCTCATCACCCACCGCTACGATCCAGCTGACCAAGGTTCTTCCTGCTCCTGCGCTCGCCACCGGTGCGGAATCCGCCGCTGTTCGGGTCCCATGATGCCCCTCCGCGTCGAGGATGGGCCGGCCGGGCAGGGGCGGAGATGGTCCTCGGGGCTCCCCTCGCCGATATAATTCGACGGCTCCGGTCAGCGCCGCTCGCGGGCACCGCACCGGACGGCGCGCCTCTCTTTCTGCTCACATGCCGCCGCGCGCGGCCGGAGGATCACACCGCAATGACTCGAACCGTGCTGATTCCGGTGCTAGTCGCCGGACTGCTGGCCCTGGCCTACGGAGCCATCCTGGCCTTCTGGGTGATGCGACGGTCGGCCGGCAACGAGAAGATGCAGGAGATCGGCCAGGCGATCAGGGAGGGGGCCTCCGCCTACCTCAACCGGCAGTACATGATCATCGCCGTCATCGGCCTGGTGCTGGCCCTCGTGCTGTTCCTAGGTGGGCTGGTCAGCCCGGCCCTGGGCTGGAAGACGGCCCTTCTGTTCATCTTCGGGGCGGTGCTCTCCGCCAGCGCCGGCTACGTCGGCATGAACGTCTCGGTGCGCAGCAACTACCGGACTGCCGAGGCNNGCCCGCAGCGGCCTGGGCCCGGCCCTCAAGGTGGCGTTCAACGGGGGCGCCGTGACCGGATTCTTCGTGGTTGGTTTCGGCCTCTTGGGGGTCACCATCGCGTTCTGGATCCTGGATCAGCCATCCGCCATCGTGGGGCTGGCCTTCGGCGCCTCACTGATCTCCGTCTTCGCCCGCCTGGGTGGGGGCATCTACACCAAGGCCGCCGACGTCGGCGCCGACCTGGTGGGGAAGATCGAGGCCGGCATCCCCGAGGATGACCCGCGCAATCCCGCCGTGATCGCGGACAACGTGGGTGACAACGTGGGCGACTGCGCCGGGATGGCCGCCGACCTGTTCGAGACCTACGCGGTGACCGCGGTGGCGGCCATGCTGCTGGGGGGCCTGGAGTTCCACAACTTCGGCCTCACCGTCTATCCGTTGCTCCTCGGCGCCATCAGCATCGTGGCCTCGATCTTCGGCACCCTCTTCGTCAAGATCGGCAAGGGCGGCTGGATCATGGGCGCCCTCTACCGAGGTCTGGTCTCGGCAGGGATCTTCGCCATCATCGGCTTCCTGATCGTGACCCTGGTGCTGAGAGGCAACGGTGGGCTCTCGGCGAAGGTCCTGGGCCACCCGGTGCTGAACCTCTTCTGGGCCGGGGTGATCGGGGTAGTGATCACGATCCTGATCGTGGCCATCACCGAGTACTTCACGGGCAGCCAGTTCAACCCGGTCAAGAGCATCGCGAAGGCCTCCCAGACCGGTCACGCCACCAACATCATCGCCGGGCTGGCCGTGGGCCTGGAGGCGGCGGCGCCCCCGGTCCTGGTGATCGGGATCGGGATCCTGGGCGCCTACGCCCTGGCCGGTCTCTACGGCATCGCCATCGCCGCCATGAGCCTGCTCAGCATGGTGGGCATCGTGGTCGCCATCGACGCCTACGGCCCGATCACCGACA
>PKXE01000153.1:0-128 GCA_003132265.1 Candidatus Dormiibacterota bacterium
ACGCCAGCGTGAAGCGTGGCCGCGCCATAGGCACCGAGCATCGTAGCCGCCTCAAGAGCGCCTGGGTCGAGCACCACCACCTCGACGTCACCCAGCTGGCGTGCCTTGGTGAGCACCTCCAGGGACAC
>PKXE01000153.1:151-4702 GCA_003132265.1 Candidatus Dormiibacterota bacterium
CGGTGACGATCAGCTGGTTGGCGCCGCCCAGGCCCACGGTCGCCGGATCGATCCCGAGCTCCTCCAGGGTGGGCTGCTCCAGCGGCCGGCTCCGCGAGGCGACAATCCCCTTCAAGGTTGGGTAGCGCGGCTCGTTGATGCCCCCGGTGACGGTCACGACCGCCGGCAGCTCCGCCTCCACCACATCGTGCCCGTTGGGGGTCTGGCGGTGGATCCGCACCGTGTTGCCGGTAACCTCGAGCTGTTTGGCGAAGGTGAGCGACGGCCAGCCCAAGAGCTCCGCGATGGCGGCGGGAACGGTCCCGGTGTAGCCGTCAGTTGACTCGGTGCAGGCGATGAGCAGGTCTGGCTGTACCGTCGCCAGCGCCGCCGCCAAGACCCTAGCCGTGGTCAGGGCGTCGGACCCGCGGAGCCGCTCATCGCTGATCAGGACCCCCTCGGAGGCGCCCATGGCCATCGCCTTGCGAATGACCTCGACCGCCTTCTCTGGCCCCATCGAGATGGCCACCACCTGGCCCTCGCTCGCGGCCGCCACCTGCAGAGCCGCCTCGACCCCGTAGGAATCCCCGGGATCCAGCACCACCTCGCCCTGGTCCCTGATCAGCAGGTGGGTGTGGGGGTCCAGCGTGCCGACCCCCGAGGGATCGGGGATCTGCTTCACCAAGACCGCGATCTTCACTCGGGCGATCCTCCAGCCAGCCGAACCCAACCCTAAAGGCCAGGCCATCTTAGCGGGCGCCGCGAGAGCCCCATCTCCATCCAGCGGCCGAATGCTCGGGAACCCGGACGTATAATCGGCCAGCCCTCTTGAGGGCGACGCAGACCGGCGGCCNNCACCCTGTCAAGGTGGAGATCGGCGGTTCGAATCCGCTCGGGGTCGCCACCTCCCTCCGCCATCCTTGGCGCCAGTTCGGTTGGCGCTACGATCGCCGCGATGTCGATCCATCCCGAGGCCAGCACCGGCTTCGCCAGGGGGGCTGCCGCCTACGAGCGAGGCCGCCCCAATTACCCGCCCGCCGCCGTGGAATGGCTGGCCTCCCGCCTCGGGCTGGGTCCCGGCAAGCTGGTGGTCGATCTCGGCGCCGGGACCGGCAAGCTGACCCGCCAGCTGGTTCCGTACGGGGCCCGGGTGATCGCGTTGGAGCCGGTGGCGGAGATGGCCGCCGAGCTGGAGCGGGCGGTCGCCGGGGTGGAGGTGCTGGCGGCGACCGCTGCCAGCACCTCCCTCGCCTCGGGCTCGGTGGACGCCGCCACCGCCGGCCAGTCCTTCCACTGGTTCGCCGATCAGAAATCCCTGCGGGAGATCCATCGAATCCTCCGCCCGGGGGGCCGGCTGGGGCTGGTCTGGAACCGCCGCGACCTCCACTCGCAGCTGTGGTGGGCGGTGGCCGAGCTGATCGACCCACTCCGGAAGGGATCGCCTGACCACTCCAGCGGCGATTGGCGCCAGCAGCTGCGCGCCAGTCGCCTCTTCGGCCCCCTGGAGTCCCGAGCCTTCGCTCACCAGCAGGAGGCCAGCCCGGACCAGCTGGTGGACCGGGTCCTATCACTCAGCTTCGTGGCCTCCTCGGCGCAGCCCGTGCAGACGCGGCTCCGCGAGCAGCTCCTGGAGCTGGCCGCGGAGTGCCAGAGTCGGCCCGGCGAGCCGATCGCCCTCCCCTACCGGAGCGAGGTCTTCGCCTGCCGTGCCTGCTGAGGCGGGGCCGGAGTCAGAGCTCGACCCACTTCCGCCAGCTTTCCTTGATCTGCTGGTAGGCCAGGAGGAGCTGCTAGTGAGCTCCCGGGATGGAGCCGGGCGGGGAACTGTGCGGATGTGGTTCGCGGTGATTCCCCCGGGCTACGTCTACCTGCTCACCCTTACCTACACCAAAAAGGCAGAGCGGTGGCGCGAAGACCCCTGGGTGCGCCTACGGATCCCGGGCACGAAAGCCAGCCAGGAGGGAGTCGTTACCGCGGTCGACTGGGAGGAGGCCCAGCCCCACGCGCCGCAGCTCACCACCAGCTTCGCGATGTCCGGGGCAGCGACCGCCGAGGCGCTCCGCTGGATGCTCCAGGACGGCAGCCGCCAACTGCTCAAGGTGGCGGTCAGGCGCAGCCCGGATTCAGACGGTGTCGCGGCGGTCCAGCCGGAGGACCGTCGCTAGCAAAGCCGCCACCCCGAGGGCCACCTCCTCGGGCTCGGTCCACTCCTCGGGGCAGTGGCTGCGGCCGTCTCGTGAGGGGATGAAGATCATCCCCATCGGGCACAGATGGGCCACATGGGCGGCGTCGTGGCTCGCGCCGGAGGGCAGCTCCAGGGATGGCTGGCCGAGCCCTTCCAGGGCCTCCTGGATGGCCTGGCGGACCCCCTCGCTGCAGGCGACCGGAGGCTCGGCGGAGACCCAGTCGATCGACACCCCCAGGTCGCGCCTAGCCGCCAGCTCCGCTACGACCGCCTCCAGCGCCAGGTGGCGGTCTTGGACCCAGGCGGGCTCGATGCTCCGGAACTCCGCCCAGGCCCTGGCCTCGCCCGGCACCACGTTGCTGGCTCCCGGGGAGACCTCCAGCCGCCCGACGGTGCCCACGCCGGAACCGCCCTCCCCCTGCTCTCTGGCCAGCCGCTCCACCAGCAGGACCACCTCGGCGGCCCCCGCCAGGGCGTCGCGGCGCTCGTTCATGGCGGTGGTGCCGGCATGGTCCGGCCGGCCGCTGACGGTGATCACCGCCCGGTGAATGCCGGCGATCGCGGTCACCACCCCGAGCGCTATCCCAGCTCGCTGCAGCCGGCTCCCCTGTTCGATGTGGAGCTCGAGATAGCAGTGGAGCCGCTCCGGCTGCCAGAGCCCCTCGGAAAGGTCCGCCGGGCGGGAACCCCGCTCTAGGAGCGCGGAGATGAGTGTCTCCCCGCTTTCGTCCGGCCGCAGCAGGTGGCCTTGGCTGAGCTGGCCGGCGACGGCCCGGCTGCCCAGGCAGCTGAGCCCAAACCGGTTGGGCTCCTCCCCTAGGAAGTCGGCGACCAGCAGCGGGTGCCGGAGCCGCTGGCCGCCTTGACGTATCAGCCTCGCCACCTCGATGGCGCCGATCACCCCCACCATCCCGTCGAAGCGGCCGCCCCCCGCGACAGTGTCGGTGTGGGAGCCGACCGCGATCTGGGAAAGCTCCGGGGCCTCTCCCTGAAGCTCGCCGATGAGGTTGCCCGTGGGGTCGGTGCGGACCTGGAGGCCGGCCGCCTCCATCAGCTCCTTGACCCAGGCTCGAGAACGCTGGTAGGGCTCCGAGAAGGTGCGCCGGGTAAAGCCGGGCTGGTCCGGCTCCCGAAACTCGGCCAGCTCCATCAGCTGGTGCCAGAGGCGGTCCTGGTCAGGAGGCGCAAGGCTGCTCACGATGACGCCGGCGACCGTAGCAGCCCGGGCCCAGGTTGTGCGAACAGCCAGGGGGATGGGACGATGGCGACCGTGCCCACCAGAGCCGACGCCGTCGAGCTTCTCTACGAGACCACCCTGACCGACAGCCTGCGTCGGCACGGGCTGGCCCTGGAGGCGGTGATGCGCCAGGCCGCCCGCCGGGTGGGGGGCGACGAGGAGCAGTGGGGGATCACCGGCCTGCTCCATGACTTCGACTACGAGGCCCATCCTGAAGAGCACCCCTTCTGGGGCCGTCCGGTGCTGGAGGGCAACGGATACCCTCCCGAGGTGGTGCTGGCCATCCAGGGTCACGCCACCTTCAGCGGGGTCGCTAGGGACACCGNNCGCCAGGTGAGTGCGGTCAAGACCTCATCGGTGCGCAAGAAGCTCAGAGACAAGGCCTTCGCTCGCAGCGTTCTCCGCGAGGACATCGCTCTGGGCAGCGAGGAGCTGGGCGTCGACGTTGACGAGCTGGTCGAGCTGGTGGTGGCGGGGCTCACCCCGATCGCGGCCGAGCTTGGGCTGGGTAGCTCCCAATAGCGACGCCTATACTCGACCGCTGACCTCACCGGGGAGGTGGCTGAGTGGCCGAAAGCGCCCGCCTGCTAAGCGGGTGACGGGGTTAAACCTCGTCCGAGGGTTCGAATCCCTCCCTTCCCGCATCTGCACGAGAGTCCCGCGGAGCCCCGGCCGGTCCTGAAGTTTGAGGTTAGGCTGTGGCAGTGCCGAGCGAGGAAGCTTCAGTCCCCCGGGATGCTCCCGACGGGGAATCCGGCGAGACCCTGGTCGCGCCCCCCGGACGATTTCGCATCTACCTCGGCGCCGCCGCCGGAGTTGGCAAGACCTGCGCCATGCTGGACGAGGGCTGGCGGCGCCGGGAGCGGGGTCGGGACGTGGTGGTGGGCTTCGTCGAGACCCACGGCCGGCCCCATACCGCCGAGTACGTACGCGACCTGGAGGTCGTGCCCCGGAAGCTGGTCGACTACCGCGGCGCCCAGTTCGAGGAGATGGACCTCGACGCGGTGCTGGCGCGGCACCCCCAACTTGCGCTGGTGGACGAGCTGGCCCACACCAATGTGCCGGGCAGCGGCCGCCATGCCAAGCGCTGGGAGGACGTGCTAGAGCTGCTGGACAACGGGATCAACGTGATCAGCACCGTCAACATCCA
>PKXE01000060.1 GCA_003132265.1 Candidatus Dormiibacterota bacterium
CCCCGGTCTGGGCGGCTCCGTCCGAGACGATGATCAAGCTCGCCGAGACGACGTAGAAGCAGGAGGGCAGCACCACCGTCCAGCGGGGAAGCCTGGGCCAAGGGAGTAGGTTGGAGAGGAAGACGAGCGCCAGCAGGATGGTGCCGTAGACGAACGGCTCGACCTCGTTCGGGCCGGAGGGAAGGGCCGCAGCTAGCTCCGCAAGAAGGGCCAGGGCCATGAACGGAACGGCGCGACGCAGCACCCTTTTCGTCCCTTCCCNNTTCGGACTGGGCAGGGACGCGAAATTTGCCTCTGTCATGGTTCTCACCTGTGAACCGGATTTTGCTCCGCGGCACCGAATTCGAGCGAACGAAAGTGCTACAGAATCGTGGCGACCGGTCGCAAGCGAAGCTGGACGGCTGACAGCGCCCCCGGAGATCAGCGCTCGATTCCGCCCACAGCCTTCAGGGAGCCATCCAGGTTGCTACCGGATCCGTCTCTTGACCTACGCTCCACTCGAAGCTCGACAGCCCAGGACGCTATCGGAAATCAACTTGAACTTGAGCGAGGCAAAGGTAGCCTTGAAGATGCGTTCGATCACCCCGACTGGGTCCACCGGGAAGAAGGTGCTGGGCCGCCGACGAGTCCGTGTTCAAGGAGAAGCCGCGNNATAGCCCCATCACCCGGAACTCCTGCGGAGTGATACGGCGACCCAGAGCCCAGTGTGCCACTACGCTATCCAGAAAGGTCCCCACTGCCTGGCGCGAATACCGCACTACGGTGGGGACGGTCGCGGACAACTTGTGCTACTATTATGTACATGTCCGCCTCGGTAGGGGTTGCTGAGTTGCGTCAGAACCTGAGTAAGTTCCTTCAGCGCGTCGCGCGCGGCGAACGACTCCTCGTCACCGACCACAATCGTCCCGTCGCTGAGCTGGGTCCGCCACCCACCACAGGAGCTGCGTTGGACCGGCTTGTCGCCGAAGGACGCTTGGCGCGTCCCCTTCGTCGTGGGCTACCAGAGCCGCTCCGGCTCGAAGGCGATCCGTACGCACTGAGCCGCGCCCTCGACGAAATCCGCGGCGAGCGCTGATGTGCCGCTCTTCTACGCCGACACCTCTGCACTCGCCAAGCTAGTAGTCGAAGCGCCCGAGAGCGAGGCCTTGCGTATGTTCGTCACGGCCGCCGATCTGGTCTCCAGTGAGCTCGTGCTCACTGAGTTGCCGCGAGCGATCCGGCGGGCGGCAGCGAGGGACCCACGCCTGCCGGTCGACGTCCTGATGGAGCGCACCGACGAACTCCTCGACAGCATCGCCCTATGCCCCCTCGACCGTAAGTTGCTCCTCGCCGCCGGGGCCCTCGTCGAGCCCGCCTTGCGCGCACTCGACGCCATCCACGTCGCGACCGCCGTCGATGTATTGCCACACGACGGCTTCGTTAGCTACGACGAGCGGCAAAATGCCGCTGCCCGCCTCGCAGGCCTTCGCACCTTCGCCCCTCGCGGCTGATCCAGCGGCGTGCAACCCCTGCCGAGGCGGACGAAGCAAGTTCAGATTGCGCCAGCGCTGGCCCCTTTCCCAGTCACGCCATGATGATCCTGAGAGTAGCGCTGCGAGATCACAGTCGTCGGCAACCGTCCCCGATAGCGGGCTAGAGCCTTCCGGGCCCGCGCTCTTTGCGCTGACTCGGTGTCGGTGACCCTGGTCACCCGCCTATGGACGGCTCACTCACCGCAATGATGGTCTGAACTCATCGAACTGCAACGTGATCCACATTGGACTTTCCCGGTTGAGGCGACCCGTCCGCCCGAAGGTCGCGACTCCGGCCCAGCGTCTCGTCGGCTACCAGCCGCCCCGGGGTTCCGGCCGGCCCCGGAGAAGGCGGGGCCAGCCGGAACAGCCGACCTCAGCTGTCGGCGTAGAGCATGAACTCGTAGGGGTGGGGGCGGAGCCGGACCGGGTCCACCTCGTGCTCCCGCTTGATCGCGATCCAGGTGTCCACCAGGTCCTTGGTGAAGACCTCCCCCTCCAGGAGGAAGTCGTGGTCGGCCTCGAGGGCGAAGAGCACCTCCTCCAGGCTCCCGGGCAGGTCCTTGACGGCGCTGGCGGCGTCGCCCTCGAGCTCGTAGAGGTCCGCTTCGACCGGGGCTGGGGGCTCGATCTGACGCCGGATGCCGTCCAGGCCGGCCATCAGCATCGCCGAGAAGGCGAGGTAGGGATTGCAGGTCGGGTCGGGGGAGCGGAACTCCAAGCGGCGCAGCTGGGGCCGCTCACTGTAGGTCGGGATCCGAATGCAGGCGCTGCGGTTGCGGGCGCTGTAGGCGAGCTTGACCGGAGCCTCATACCCGGGCACCAGCCGGCGGTAGCTGTTGGTGGTGGGGGCGGCGAAGGCCAGCACCGCGGGGGCGTGGGCCAAAAGGCCGCCGATGTACCAGCGGGCCAGGTCGCTGAGGAGCGCGTACCCCTCCTTGTCGTAGAAGAGGGGGACGCCCTCCTTCCAGAGCGACTGATGGGTGTGCATCCCGCTGCCGTTGTCGCCGAAGAGCGGCTTGGGCATGAAGTTGGCGACCAGCCCCTCGCGATGGCAGACGTTCTTGACGATGTACTTGAAGACCAGCACCTTGTCGGCCATCGAGACCATCGAGTCGTAACGCATGTCGATCTCGGTCTGGCCGGCGGTACCCACCTCGTGGTGGTGGACCTCGACGTCGATGCCCGCCTCCTCGAGCGCCATAGCGATGCGGCTGCGCACGTCCTGGAGCTGGTCCACCGGCGGGCAGGGGAAGTACCCCTCCTTGAGCCGGGGCCGAAAGCCCAAGTTGGGCCCACTGTTCTGGCCGCTGTTCCAGATGCCCTCGGCGGAGTCGATGTGGTAGTAGCCCTCGTTCACGCCCTGGCCGTAGCGGATGGAGTTGAAGATGTAGAACTCCATCTCCGGCCCCCAGTTGCTGGTGTCGGCGATGCCGGTCTCCCGGAGGTGGGCCTCGGCCTTGTGGGCCACGTACCGGGGGTCCCGGCTGTAGCGGGCCTTGGTCATCGGGTCCAAGATGTCGCAGATCAAAGAGAGGGTGGGCACCTCCAGCACCGGGTCGACGAAGGCGGTGCGGGGGTCGGGGAAGAGCAGCATGTCGCTCTCGTGGATGTGCTGAAAGCCCTTGATGCTGCTGCCGTCGAAGCCGATGCCCTCGGCAAAGAGCCTCTCAGTCAGCTCGGAGATCGGCACGCTGAAGTGCTGCCACTGGCCCAGCAGGTCGCTGAAGCGAAAGTCAGCGAACTTGATCCCCTGGTCCCTGGCGAAGGCGATCACCGCGGCGGGATCCTCCTTGGCGGTCGGCTCCAACTTTCCCTCGACGGCCATGGCCATATCCTTCCTCCGCTGCCAATGCGGACCTCCTCCGCGGATCCGAGGGCAGCGTAACAGCCGCCGGCCACCCGGCCATCAGGTCCCCAACACAAAGATTCGGGAGATGAGTTTGTGTCTATGCCACCAACCCGAAGTGGGGCAGCGTCAGCCGGGCGGCGCCGCCGCCGGGGTCTTGGCGTCGACCTGGGCCCGAGCCTCGTCGGCGTTGGCGAAGTACAGCTTGTTGATCGCGGTGTACGCCGTCCACTCGGCCGGGAGGTCTTCCTCGGCGTAGATGGCGTCCACCGGGCAGGGGTCGACACAGGCCCCGCAGTCGATGCACTCCTGGGGGTCGATGAAGAGCATCCGATCCTCGTCGGCCCCGATGATGCAGTCCACCGGGCACACCTCGACGCAGGACTTGTCCTTGACGTCGATGCAGGTCTCGCCGATCACGTAGGTCATCGAGCTCTGAACTCCTAGCTCTCCCGGGCCCAGTGGCGGGCGCGCCCAGCACGGCCTGAGTTCAGGATAGCAGAGGCCCGGAGGGCCCCCTGGTCAGGTCAGCCGGACGCCGTGTTGATCCCGTTGTCGATATTCGAGTAGAGATCCGAGACTCGGTGGCCTACCACAACAAAGATGACGATAACCACGATCGCGATCAACATCAGGATCAACGAGTATTCGACCATCCCCTGACCGGGGGAACCGCTCCGGAGGCGCCGAGTGAGCCAGACTCCGGCCGAGAGCCGGGCTGAGCCCCTCGCTCGCCGCTTTAGCCCCTTATCGGGCTTCTGCATGGCCTGACCATAAGGGGAAATCCCCAGTTCGATGGGCTCCGTCCCAGAACTGTTACCGGTTCAACGGCGAAGTGCGCCAGTGGGAGTGCCGCTCCCGCCTAGAATTCGAGGCGAGGAGCCTGGGCTGCCCAAGAGGCGCAGCCACCCCGGGAGAAGCCGCCATGAGCCAGCCGTGATCGCCAGTCCCACCCCTCAGCCGAGTGGCGCCCGGCCCCTGCCGTCCTGGGAGAGGCTGGCGGCGGCCGTGATCGACTTCGTGGTGCTC
>PKXE01000170.1 GCA_003132265.1 Candidatus Dormiibacterota bacterium
GGCGGTTGGGGAGCTGGCGGCGCTGCTAAGGGAGCTCCGGGCCGACGGGGTGGTGAGCGTCGGGGGCGGCAGCGTGATCGACGGTTGCAAGGCTGCGCTCCATGAGGTTGGCGCTGAGACAGCGATCCACCTTGCCATCCCCACCACCTTGTCAGGGGCGGAGTTCACNNCCGGCGGGCGGCGCCGAGGGTCGTGATCCTGGACCCGCAGCTGACCCTGGAGACGCCTGATCAGCTCTGGCTCGGCAGCGGCATCCGGGCGGTCGACCATGCGGTGGAGACCGTTTGGTCCCCAACTCAGGACCCCCTCAGCAACTACCTAGCGCTGGAGGCGCTGCGGCGACTGCGAGCGTCCCTGCCGAGGTGCCACCGCAATCCAGCGGACCTCGAAGCCCGCCACGACGCCCAGGTCGCGGCCTGGTGGGCGGCTCTCGGGCTGGCGGCCGTGCCGATGGGCCCCAGTCACTCCCTGGGAAAGCTGCTCGGAGCGCCGTTCGGGATCCCGCACGGGATCACCTCCTGCGCCCTGCTGCCGGCCGTCATCAAAGAGTTCGCCTCAACTGAACCCGAGAGAGTGGCACCTCTCCAAGCCACCTTCGAAGTCAAGAGCCCTCAGGAGGTGGCGGGGAGCTGCCGGGAGCTGATCGCGGAGCTCGGACTGCCAACCTCGCTCTCCGAAGCCGGGCTCAGTGCAGCCGACCTGCCCACCTATCTGGAGAGCGTTCCCCCGGAGTGGCGAGAGGTGGTCCGGGCCGCGTACTGACCGGCGATTGCCCCCTCGCCCAGCCTCGGCGGGTCTGGTGGCGTTCCCTCAAGCTTGATTTGGTTACCATTCTCATTCTATAATCCGGCGGTGAACCAATCTCCAGCGCCCATCCCCTCTCGGAGGACTTGGCTCCGCGGCGGAGCGGTGCTGGCGGTGCTGGGCGGCGCGCTCTCCGGGCAGGGGCCTCTCATGCCCGCGGTCGCCGCCCAGACCAAGGTGATGAACGTGGTGGCCGGAGAGAACTTTTGGGGCAGCCTGGCGAGCCAGCTGGGAGGCAAGCTGGTCCACGTCACGAGCATCGTGTCTGATCCCAACGCCGACCCCCACGAGTACGAGAGCAATTCCGCTGATGCCCGGGCCTTCGCCGCCGCCCGGTACGTGATCCTCAACGGGGCCGGCTACGACGACTGGGCCAACCGGTTGCTCTCCGCCCAATCGGAGCGGGGCCGCAAGGTGTTCACGGTCGCCGCCCTGCTGGGCAAGAAGAACGGTGATAACCCCCACTTCTGGTACAGCCCGAGTTACGTCTCCCGGGTGATCGACCGGATCACCGCGGATTACCGAGCCCTGGAGCCCGGGGCAGCCTCGTACTTCGCGTTGCGGCATGCCGCGGTGGAGGCTGCCCTCTCCCCCTACCGAGCCCGTCTCAAGTACATCAGCAAGCACTTCTCGGGAGCCCGGGTGGCGGCGACCGAGAGCGTCTTCCAGTACCTCGCTCAGTACCTCCACCTCGACCTCGTGACCTCGGGAGCCTTCATGAGGGCGGTCTCGGAAGGCGTCGACCCGCCCGCTTCGAGTGTTGCGGCCTTTGACCAGCAGATCGCAGGACGGCGCTTTCAGGTGCTGGTGTATAACCGCCAGACGGTGTCACCGCTCATCACCACCATCCGGAAGCAGGTGCTCGCCAAGAAGATCCCGGCGATCGGGGTCTCGGAGACGATCCAACCGCCGCGGGCGACCTTTGAGCGGTGGATGGGAGGCCAGCTCGACGCCCTCGGCAAGGCGCTCAGCCATAAGAGGTCCAGCCGATGAGCGGCGGGAGCCAGGGTATGGCGCGGGCGGACGCCCTCGATCAGGGGCTGCCGGTGGTGCGGGCCCGCGATCTCGCGGCCTCGTACGGAGACCGGCTGGTCTGGAGCCATGCCAGCTTCGACATCCAGAGGGGCGAGTTCGTCGCGCTGCTCGGGCCCAACGGCGCCGGCAAGTCCACCATGCTCAAGTTGCTGATCGGGCTGCTGCGGCCCCAGCAGGGGACCCTCGAGGTGCTGGGGGCGCCTCCCGGTCGGGGCAACCCTGCGATCGGCTACGTGCCCCAGGCCCGCACCCTGGACCCAGAGATCTCGCTGCGCGGGGTGGACCTGGTGCGGCTCGGAGTCGACGGCCACCGCTGGGGGTTCGCCCCGCCCTTCCGGTCCTCGCGAGCCCAGCGCGCCCTGGTCCAGAACGCCGTCGAGGCCGTCGGGGCCGCGGCCTTCGCCAATCGCAAGTTGGGCCAGATATCGGGCGGCGAGCGGCAGCGGCTGCTGCTCGCCCAGGCCCTGGTCGGCGACCCCACCCTGCTGCTGCTTGACGAACCGCTAGCCAACCTCGATATACGCAACCAGGCGGCCATGGCGGAGTTGATCGGTCACCTGGCCCGCTCGCGCCACCTCTCAGTGGTGATCGTCGCCCACGACCTCAACCCCTTGCGGGGGGTCATCGACCGCGTCTGCTACGTGGCGGGCGGCGGCGTGGCGATCGGCAAACCTGACGAGATCGTGACCTCGGCGGTGCTCTCTCGTCTGTACGGGGCCCCGGTCGAGGTGCTGATGGACAGCCGGGGGCGGCGGTTCGTCGTGGGAATCGACGAGGAGCTGGCCCATCCCCATCCTGAGCCCCACCCCGAACCGCCGCGCCCAGGGTGGGGCTGACATGGTCACCATCCCCATGGGGCATCTGCTAGTGGCCCAGGCAAGCTCCCTCTCCTTCAGTTGGAACCTCATCTCCGACCTCTCGCAGATGCTGTCGTTCCAGTTCATGCGCAATGCCTTCGAGGCGGGCGCCATGGTCTCGATCGTGGCCGGGCTGGTCGGCTACTTCGTGATCCTGCGCCGGACCGCGTTCGCCGCCCACGCCCTCTCTCACGTGGGCTTCGCCGGTGCCGCCGGAGCAGCCGTCATCTCGCTGTCGCCGGTGTGGGGCCTATTGGTCTTCTGTCTAGGCGGGGCGGGGGTGATGGGGGCGCTGGGCCAGCGTCTCCGGGAGCGGGACACCGTTATCGGGATCGTCCTCGCTTTCATGTTGGGACTCGGGGTTCTCTTCATCTCGCTCTACACCGGCTACGCGACCGAGGCCTACTCGATCCTCTTCGGCGAGG
>PKXE01000053.1 GCA_003132265.1 Candidatus Dormiibacterota bacterium
TTCCCCAGAACGCCGAGAGCGGCGAAAGGTACCAGGTCCACCTGCCTCAACTCACCGCTTCGACTGCGTCTGCGAACTGGCTCGCGTAGAGGTCGTGATAGAAGCCGCGGCGCTGCATCAGTTCGGCATGGCTGCCCTGCTCCACGATCCGCCCGGCGTTCATGACCACGATAGAATCCGCATTCCGGATCGTCGACAGCCGGTGTGCAATGACGAAGCTCGTCCGTCCCTTGCGCAAGCGCGCCATCGCCTCCTGGATGTGTACCTCGGTGCGCGTGTCGACGTTGCTCGTCGCCTCGTCCAGAATCAGGATGGCCGGGTCAGCGAGGAAGGCCCGCGCGATGGTCAGGAGCTGTCGCTGGCCAGCGGAGATGTTGGAGGCGTCCTCGTCTAAAACCGTGTCGTAGCCGTCTGGCAGGGTGCGTACGAAGTGGTCGACGGAGGCAGCCCTGGCGGCGGCCACCACCTCCTCGGCGCCGGCACCCTCCTTGCCGTAGGCGATGTTGTCCCGGATGCTGCCGGCGAACAACCAAGTGTCCTGCAGGACCATCCCAAACATGCTGCGGACGCGTTCGCGGGGGAGCTCGTGAGCATCGACCCCGTCGAGGTAGATGTGACCGGAATCGATCTCGTAGAAGCGCATTAGCAGGTTCACAACCGTTGTCTTGCCCGCTCCGGTCGGTCCGACGATGGCGACGGTTTGACCAGGCTGCACGTCGAGGTCGAAGTCCTGAATGAGGGGCTGGTCGGCCTGGTAACGGAACGAAACGTGGTCCAGTACGACGTGCCCAGCCGGTGAGCGGATGCCTCGTGAACTGGCGACCTCGGGCGCTTCCTCTTCCGCGGTAAGGAACTCGAAGACGCGTTCGGCCGAGGCCAGGCCCGACTGCAGCAGGTTCATCTGGCTCGCGATCTGCGTGATCGGGTTCGTGAACTGGCGCGAATACTGGATGAACGCCTGCACATCGCCGAGNNAAGCTCGGCTCGTAGAGCGCCTGATTCTGACGATCGAAGTCGTCCATCGCGCGGCGGGTCCGACCGAAGACCTGGACCAGCGCGTGGCCCGTATGGGTTTGCTCGACGAGGGCGTTCACGGAACCGGTCCACGCCCACTGGGCGCCGAACTGCTTCTGCGAGCGCCGGGCGACCGCCAGCGTCACGCCGACCGAGAGCGGTACTGTGACCAGCGAGATGAGCGCCAGCAGGGGACTGATCCACAGCATCATGCCCAGCACCCCGACGATCGTCAGTGCCGAGGTAAGCAGCTGGCTCAGCCCCTGCTGCAGCGTCGTGGTCACGTTGTCGATGTCGTTGGTGACGCGGCTCAGTAGGTCGCCGTGGGGATGGCTGTCGAAGTACTGGAGCGGCAGCCGGGCGAGCTTGGCCTCCACGTCGCGGCGCATCCCGTAGACCGTGCGCTGCGCCACCCCGGCCATGGTGTAGCCCTGACTCCAACTGAACAGGGCGCCCAGGAGATAAAGGAGAGCCGCCAGGCCGAGGCTCCAGCCGAGCTGAGTGAAATCGATGCCCCGTCCGGGAGTGACGTTCATGCCCGACAGCATCTGCGCCACCTGGCCTTGACCGTGAGCTCTCAAGAACACGATCGCCTGCGCCTTCGTCATGCCCGCCGGAAGGCTCTTGCCGATCACGCCGTTGAAGATCAAGTCGGTCGCGGTGCCGATTATCCGGGGCGCGACGACGACGAAGGCGATGCCGGACGAGGCCAGCACCGTCGCCAGGGTGATCTTCCGCCATTCGGGGCGGAGGCGCCCCAGGAGCTGGCGCAGCGTGTGGCCGAGGTTCTTGCTTCTCTGAGGGGGTCCCCCCATCATCATCCGACCGGGGCCACCCAAGCCTCTCGGCTGCCCACCAGCCGGGCCGCGCGCCATCATGCTGCAGCCTCCCCGAGCTGCGACGCGACGATCTCTTGGTACGGCTCGCAGGCGGCCAGGAGCTCCTCGTGGGTGCCGGAGCCGACGACGCAGCCGCCGTCGAGCACGATGATCCTGTCGGCGTTGAGGATCGTGCTCACCCGCTGCGTCACGATCACGACGGTGGTGTCGCGCGTCTCTGCCCTGAGCGCCGCCCGCAGCCGGGCGTCCGTGGTTGCATCCAGGGCCGAGAAGCAGTCGTCGAAGAGGTAGATCAGGGGCCGCTTCAGGAGCGCACGGGCGATCGCGAGCCGCTGTCGCTGGCCCCCGGAGACATTGGTCCCGCCTTGGTCAATTGGAGCGTCGAGCTGCCCCGGCATGGTGGCCACGAAATCGCGCGCCTGCGCCACCTCGAGGGCATGCCAGAGCTCAGCGTCGGTGGCACTCTCCGCGGCGAAGCGCAGATTGTCCGCGACCGTCCCGCCGAACAGGTAAGCCTGCTGGGGCACCAGCCCGATGCCGGACCACAGCTCCTCCAGCGAGCGATCCCTGACATTGACCCCGTCGATTAGGAGCTCGCCGGAACTGACGTCGAAGAAGCGGGGGATCAGGTTGAGGAGAGTCGTCTTGCCGGCGCCGGTGCCGCCGATGATGGCGGTCGTTTCACCGGGGCGGAGCTGGAAGGACAGGTCGCGTAGCACTGGGTGCTCCCCGCCCGGGTAGCCGAAGGTGATGTCCCGGAACTCGACGATTCCCTTCGCGGTGGCCGGAGTGACGGGATGCTCGGGAGCAGCGATCGACGGTTCGACGCGCACAACTGCCTCGATGCGCTCAGCACTCGCCTCGGCCCGTGGGACGAGAATCACCATCATCACAGCCATCAGTACCGACATCAGGATCTGCAGGATGTAGGCGAGGAACGCGGTCAAGTTGCCGATCGGCATCTGGCCGTTGTCGACCAGATGGCCGCCGAACCAGAGTACCGCGACGCTCGAGAAGTTCATGATCCCCATCAGCAGGGGCATGGCGAGCACGAAGATGCGGTTGACACGCAGGGTGGTCGCGGTGAGGTCGGCATTGGCAGTCGCGAAGCGGCGCTCCTCGGAGTCGGAGCGGACGAAGGCGCGGATCACGCGAACGCCGGTGATCTGCTCGCGCANNCACCTGGTTGATCCGGTCGATCTTGACCTGCATCGACTGGAACTGCGGTACAGCGACGAACAGCATCGCGAGGACGATCCCCGCCATCAGCGGGACCGCCACCACCAGCAGGAGAGAGAGCGTCACGTCCTCCCGGAGCGCCATGAACACGCCCCCGACCATCATGATCGGCGCCCCGGCCATGATCGTCAGCGCCATCTGCAGGAAGATCTGGATCTGCTGGACGTCGTTGGTGTTGCGCGTGATGAGAGAGGGCGTCCCGAAGCTGTTCATATCCCGCGCCGAGAAGCGCAGCACACGACCGAATACCGCCGCGCGCAGATCTCGGCCGACCCCCATCGATGTGCGTGAGGCCCAGTAGACGGCGACGATGGCGATCGTGCCCTGCGCGACGGTCAGCGCCAGCATGACGCCGCCCGTATGCCAGATGTACGAGATGTCCCCCTTGGCGATGCCGTTGTTGATGATGTCCGCGGTGAGGTTCGGCAGATACAGGCCTACGACCGTTTGGATCACGATCAGTACCACGACGATCGAGACTTGCCGCCAGTACGGCTGGAGGCGCGTCCGCATCATCTGGATCAGCGTCATGACTTGCCTTTCCGAGGACGCTCGAGCGNNACCCGACGCTGACCCTCCGGTGTGAGGCGTAGGTGGACCACCCGGGTGGCGTGCTCGTCCGCGTCACGCCGCCCGATCCCGCGATCCGCGAGTCCAGCCACCAGCACCGAAACGTGGCTCCTAGTCATGCGTGGGCGCCGGGCCAGCTCATCGACCGTCACTCAGGGTGCCTGGGCCACCTCGGGCGGGAGCAGGAGGTACTGGTGGGACTCGGCTAGCGCAGTGCCGCTGGCCGAACGAGCGTACTCGTCCCGAAGGGCTCGCCGCCCGGCCAGCAGCAGGGCGACCACCTCCTCGGCTTGGTCGTTGGCTCTGAAGCCGCCCGTCACGACCGGCCGGTCTGGATCGAAGGTTCACGAAAGAATGATGCCCTCCCGGCGTCGCGCGTGACCAGGGCCGGACGGGATCCTATCCCATGTGCGGGACCTNNCCGCGTAGCCGCTGCCAGCGGTCAGCTCCCCCCGGCGAATCGCCGCCAGAAGTCTCTCCAGGCCATCGCGAGACTCGGGAACGAGCGTGCGCTGGATGTCACGGCCGCAGATCCTGGCGCTGACCATGCTCTCCCCCTGCTCTCCGGTCAGAGGCCCATCCCAGGCAGGGACCCGAGTCGCAAGTGCTGCGCCCTCGGCGACCCGGTCGGATTGGGCTTCTTTGGCCGCCGCTGCGGGCTGGATTTGACCCGCTTCGCCGAGGGCTACTGTGGCCCACTGCCAGTCAAGCGGGCTGTCACGCCGCGGCCTCGACGGGTGCCCCGATGATGCCGGGCTCTTCCGTAGATGTGGCCGCCAGTGTGCCCGTGAAGAGCATATAACCGGACACCGGATGGTCTCCCCCCGGAAGTCAGCCACCCACCTTCCAGCCTTGGCTACTTCCCAAG
Source organism: Candidatus Dormiibacterota bacterium (assembly GCA_003132265.1). Taxonomy (GTDB): domain Bacteria; phylum Chloroflexota; class Dormibacteria; order Aeolococcales; family Bog-877; genus Bog-877. Next base: position 4,531 of record PKXE01000053.1, read on the forward strand.
CAGAAGGTCGCGGGTTCGAGGCCCGTCTCCCGTTCCGCTGAGCTCTCGACGATCAGATAACCGGACATTGGCCAACCTCTCGTGGTCCCTGCCGATATCGCCGCCTCGCGTATGGCCCCGACGGTGACCGATGGGCGCTCCATGCGGTTTAGCAGCGCAGCATCTGGAGTGGNNGATCAGGGCCAGGGTCCCGTGAGGTATCGCTGCAACGTGGGAGCGAGCCACGTCACGATGGTTCCTACGTCAGCGGAGGCTAGCGGTTCGACACGAAGCACATAACGCAGCATCGCCACGCCGACCAGCTGTGAGCCGGCGAGCGTGACACGCAACGACCGATCGGGCACGCTGACAGTGGCGGCGAGGCGATCCAACAAGGCTTCGGTGACGAATCCTCGCAGCGCGGCGGCCGCCTGGTCGTTGGAGACGGCGGAGCGGAAGATCGCGAGCAGCGGCTCTCTGGAGGCCGTCTCTTCCCAGACTGACAGGAACAGTCGCGCCACGCGCTGCCCCAAATCGGGGGTATCGCCGGCGATCAACGAGACGACGTGGTCGAAGAGGCCGTCCGGCAATCTCATGGCGGCCGCGAAGAGGCGGTCCTTACTGTGGAAGTAGTGAAGGACTAGGGCCGGGTCGACTCCCGCTGCGCGGGCTATTCCCCGCAGCGAAGTGGCTTCGTAGCCGGCGGAGGCGAAAGCGGTGCGGGCTGCGGCCAAGATCACGTCTGGAGTGTCGCTACCAGCGGGTCGCCGACCGGTGCGCGGGCTCATGGTGTGCGGCGATGCAGGGTCACAGCCCCCAAGCCCAGAGCGAGAGGCACACAAGCGCCCACCACAACCAGATCGACGACCAGGGATCCGGTCCAGCCCGGAGACGTCGCGGCCCGAGTGGCACCGTCTACGGCATACGACAGGGGTAGAGCGTCGGAGAGCCAGCGCAGGACCGTGCCCATCTGGTCGCGTGGGGCGAAAAGTCCCGAGAGGAGAAGCTGGGGCAGGACGAAGGCCGGCAGGAATTGGACGGCCTGGAACTCCGAGTCTGCGAACGCGCTTAGGAAGAGACCCAGCGCCGTGCCCAACAGGGCGTCGACGACGGCCACAACCACGAGCACACCGGCACTGCCGTGGACGTCAAGGCCGAGTGGGCCCAGGGTTAGCGCCGCGGCGGCTGCTACTTGCACGACCGCGGCGGCACCGAACGCCAGGGCGTAGCCGGTCAAGAGCTCACCTTTGGAAAGTGGCTTCGTGAGCAGCAGTTCCAGCGTGCCGCTGGTGCGCTCGCGCAACATGGCCACCGACGTGATCACGAACATCACGATGAACGGGAAGATGGCGAGCAGCATCGGCCCGACCCGCTCGAAGACCCCCGGCTGGCCGTCGTAGATGTAGCGGAGCAGAGCCATCAACAGGCAGGGCACGACGACCATGAGGGCGATCGTGCGAGGGTCGTGCCGGAGTTGGAGCAGAACGCGGCGGCTGGTCGCCAGGGTCCGGCGGGCGTTCACGCCGCCACCGCGTTCCTGATCAACCTCAAGAAAGCCTGGTCGAGATTCTCTGTACCGGTGCGCTGGCGCAGTTCGGCTGGGGTCGCGTCCGCCAGCAGAGCGCCATCCCGCAACAGCAACAGCCGCTGACAACGGTCGGCCTCGTCCATGACATGGCCGGACACCAGCAAGGTGACCCCGTTCTCAGCTAGTCGCCGAAACACGGACCACAACTCCTCCCGAAGCAGTGGGTCGAGCCCGACGGTCGGCTCGTCAAGTACCAGCAAGCTCGGCGAGCCGAGAAGCGCGGCGGCGAGCGACACCCGGGCGCGCTCGCCGCCGGAGAGCCGGCCAACCAGCGCCTCGGCGCGGTCGACGAGCGACACGGTGCCTAGGACTTCGGTCGCCTTGGC
>PKXE01000113.1:0-1333 GCA_003132265.1 Candidatus Dormiibacterota bacterium
GCGCTCGGCCAGTGCTGGCCTCTTCCGGCTCAGCGGTCAGGGCCCCCGTCAGCTCGGCGAGTGGGTCTTCCGAGGCCGTCATGTCGGATCCCTGATGGGCGAGCCGCCGAGTGGCCGACAAGTGGAGATCCCGATGGCCGCGGTCGATGAGGTCGAGGGCAGTGAGATAACCTGGGCTCGCCTCTACTACGCCGCCACCACCGCCACCCGCCAGCTGGGTCTCGAGAGTGCGGCAGCTCGAAGCTGATGGCGGCGCAGCAGCCGACGGGGCGGCTCCGCGCCCCGGATCCCAGCTGGCGCTTACCAGGCGACGAGATCCACACTGGAGATGGGCTGGCCCCAGGTCCCAAGACCTGAGGAGGTGCTTCATGGCATCCCAGCAGGACCCGAACACGAAGGGCCAGGCTGTCGAGCGCCGCCTGGCCCCGAGTTCCGGAGCTGGACGTGGAACGTGCAGCTAGGCCCAGATCCGAGCTGGGGCTGATTCAGGCAGCGGTGGCGGGGTCAAGCTCGACGAGTTGTGGTGGCTCCTCGACCCGCAGAGCCCTGAGGATCTCCGCCTGATCAGGGGTAGTCACGGTCCGCTTGGTGACCCGCTGAGCTGCGGAACTCGGGTCTAGCGCGTGGCTGTCAGAGTGGCGGCCAAGCGAAGAGCGTGGCGGCGCCGTGGCCGGCCCCGCTCGGGCTCCACCCAGATTCCTTGGTAAGGGAACGATCGGGCCAGACCCAGATTTTGGATGAGGCAACGGGTAGTGGGTCAGTTTGCCCCATCGCCGACGTCTGGCTCAGCCCCGACCGGCCTGCCGAGCCGCGTCCTCCAGCCGGATGCGGTAGCTCCCCCACCAGCTCTTATCGACCGGTGGCAGGTTATCGTCGCCAGCCCGCCAGCCGACTTCCCCGTCGATGAGCTCACGGACGATGTCGGCGTGCCCCGCGTGGCGGTTGGTCTCGGCGATCATGTGCACCAGGATCCGGTTCAGGGTTACCGCGCTATGCTCCGGCGGCCACCAGGGCACCTGGCCAGTGGCGTCGAGGGCCAGCGCCTCGATGGTGGCATCGGAGTGCGCCCACACCCGTCGGTAGAGGCCGATGATCTGCTCTCGCGACTGGTCGGCGGTGGCCCACATGTCGGCGTTCGGCTCGGCGCCGGGATCTAACCACGGCAGCGGCTCGCCCAACGGACGCCCGAAGGTTTCACCAAAGTAGCCCGCCTCCACGCTCGCCACGTGCTTGACCAGCCCCAGCAGGTTCGTCCCGGTCGGGACCATTGGGCGGCGGATGTCGTACTCGGAGAGGCCGTCGAGCTTCCAAAGCAGGGTCTCGCGTGCCTCCT
>PKXE01000113.1:1403-3064 GCA_003132265.1 Candidatus Dormiibacterota bacterium
GGCGGGCGGCTGCCGCGGACCGCGCCGTGATCACGCGCTCAGTACCACTCCCGTCTCCAGGTAGTGGCTCCGGCAAACTGACCCACCACCGGGTTCTTCGCAGTTGGGACAGAGCCCGCCGAGCCCGACCTTGGCCATGAAGCTGGCGCGCGCGATCTAGACCGCTTCCATGCGACCGCCAAGACTGCGAAGGGCACGGCGCCGCCCGCTGTTAAAATCTGGCAGGGAATCGCCAAGAACCGCCTGCCCAAGCATCCATGGAGGGATGACAGTGAAGATCGTCTGCCTGCTTGACCAAGGCTTCGAGGACTCGGAGTTCCAGGACCCGTACGATCAGTTCCGGGCCGCCGGCCACGAGGTCACGGTGGTCGGATTCAAAGCCGGTCAGGAGCTGAAGGGCTACCAGGGCCGGGTCTCAGTGGCCACGGACCGGGGCATCGCGGAGGTCCGCCCGGAGCAGTTCGACGCGCTCTTCCTGCCCGGTGGCAACTCCCCCGACCATCTGCGCGCGAGCACCGAGATGGTTGAGTTCGTGAAGGCATTCATGGCAGAGGACAAGCCGGTGCTCGCCATCTGCCACGGTCCCCAGCTCCTGCTCAGCGCAGGCGTCGTCGGTGGCCGCAGGCTGACCGCCTGGCGAACCATCCAGGGAGACCTCCGCTACACCGACGCCGAGGTGGTCGACGAGCCGGTCGTGGTGGACCGCAACCTGGTGACGTCGCGTCAGCCGGATGACATCCCCAGTTTCGTCTCCAAAAGCCTGGATCTGCTCCGGACTCGGGGGGCGACGGGTGGGCAGGGTCCGGTGGGGACTCCGGAGTGAGCGTTGACGAACGCCCCGATCTCGGGCACCTCACTCATGCCAACACCGCCTTGGCGCGGGCCGCCGAATCTTCCCCCGCTCGCTGCCACCACCGCAGCCGAGACGGGCATCGATGTCGGCCAGCGCATGGCGTCCAGAAGCTGTACGTGTCCAGTTACTGGCACCCTTTTCAGTAGCTCACCGAGCGGCTGCCCGATCCGGCAACCGAAATTCGCGCCGCTGGTAGTCGTCCAACCTCTAAACATGCTGATTGGTTGACTCCATTCGTCTGAACGGGAGCCCCTCTGGAGAAGTTGACGGGCGCTACTCTACACAGCGCGCGGTCCCGGCGAGGGGACCCCCGTTTCGGAGGGGTACTCGGTGCTACCTCCACCGTTGGAGGACCCGATGCAGATCAACTTCACCCTTGAGCGAGAGACCAAGAACACCGTGCGGTTCGCCGAGGATGGGGGGGGTCAGCCAGCCGATCATCCCGGCACCCCACTCGTGGGCACGCTCTACCTTCAGAAGCAGGCTCACGCAAAGCTTGGATCTCCGAAGCGCATTACTGTGACCATCTAGGCCAAAGAGTAGGCTGGGGTCCGTTCGCCTGCCACGGCCAAGGCGGCATGGGGACTGGTCCCCGGCCGATCATGGTCAATCTGGCCGGGGGCTGCTATCGCCCAGGCTGGCGAAGTGTGCACGAAGGGCCGGTCACTAATTACGACGGTCTCTGCCGAATAGCGGGCCACCGGTCTCCCCGTCAGGTCAGCTGCAGTCTGCCTGACCCAATACCGAGGTATATCAGCGGGGCCGAGATGGTGCCCGCAGCGGTGGGCAGCAAAAAGGCCACCGTGCC
>PKXE01000221.1 GCA_003132265.1 Candidatus Dormiibacterota bacterium
TGACGAAGCTCGAAGAGCGCCTCCTCCAGCCGCTGGTAGACCGGCTGGCGAGGGGGTCGGCCCCGCCGATAAGTGTTGTGCTCCATTGGGAATAATCTCAACACCACAACCTCGATATTGTCGTGCTACTACAAATTCAGCTGGGAATCGACAAATCCGACCGCCACCCACCGGCACCGAAGGCGCGTTATCAGTCGGGCGCCGATCCTCTCCGGCGACCTCGCCGCGGCCCGGGACCTCTGCCGGGGATGGGGGCCCGAGTCACCCCCTCCCCCACACCAGCCGCATCTGAGGGGATCTGGCCGGCGAGAGGCGGGCTGGAGGGCGGACCTGGCACAACGGCCCAATCTGAAGCTGAGCTCGATCTCCGCTGGGGCGGGACCATGGCGGAGGGACGGGGATTCGAACTCCGGGGAGCCTTGGGGCCCCAGCGGTTTTCAAGGTCCGGCGAAGTCTTCCGGGCACCTCCGCAGGCGTCCAATTTCACATCGAACTGGCCCGATCGCCGTCCAGTCGTGTCCGCCCCGTGAGCCACCTGTTCGCTCGTCAGGCGGTCAGGTCTGGAGGGCCAGCGCAGTGGAGCCAACGCGAATTCAGTCTGGCTTCCTGGGGCCACCGGTGGCGCGTGAAGCGGGTCCGTGCACTGCTCCTGCCTATGCTTGGCAGAGTGAGTTCCGCTGTGGCTTCGCGCGCCTCGCGCCTCAGGCGAGCATTTGGCAGGGGCGACGTCCTTGTGCTGGCAGCCACCATCATCTGGAGCGTCAACGTGGTGGTGGTCAAGCTGGCCCTCACCAACAGCGGACCGTTCACCTATTCTGCCGTCCGCTACGTTCTGGGAGGACTGGCTCTCTGTGGCTTGGCGCGGTGGTTGGAGGGGCCTCTGGTGCGGCCGCGAGGGACAGACGCCTGGCTGATCGCAGCCGCGGCGCTGACAGGTGTCCTGATCAATCAAGCCAGCTTCGCCGGAGCGCTAGCCCTCACCAACCCAGACAACGTCGCCATGATCTCGGGGACAACGCCGCTGCTGGTGGCCGGCTGGCTCGCCTGGAGAGGCTGGGAGCACTTTCGAGCCAGGGTCTGGGCTGGCCTGGGCCTCGGCCTCGCCGGCCTCGCGCTGGTAGTTGGAGCCGGAGCGGGCGGCTGGACTAGCTGGCTGGTCGTCGTGGTCGCTCTCGGGAACCCGCTTGGCTGGGCAGTGTATTTGCTGTTGCTGCCCCGGCTCCTGGGGCGTTACCGCCCCCTTACTCTGGCGGCCTTGGTCACCGTGGTAGGGGCGGTGATGCTGGTCCCGTTCGGGGCCGTGGAGGCAGTCGCTCGCCATCCGCACGTCACGTGGTCCTGGCTCGGGCTGCTCGCCTACAGCGGGCTGGCGGCGGTGGCCTTGGCGACGTGGCTCTACCTGCCGGGGGTCCGCAGCCTGGGGCCCGCCCGGACGATTGTGTACAGCTACCTCCAACCCTTCCTGACGGTAGTCGCCGCGGGGGTACTGATCGGTGAGCCGGTCCTGCCGCTCCAGCTCTTGGGCGGTGCGATCATGCTCGTCGGCGTTGTATGGGGGCGGCCACGGCCACGGCCCCTGGTCGTTGGCCAAGAGCCGTCGGCCGTTGCCAGACTGCCGGGGCGCTCATTCGGCGATGCCGTGCGGCCCTAGAGCCAGGAGGGGTCCGCCGGTCTTCAAGTTCAGGTAGCAAGGAGGAGGCAGCCTTTGTGCCGCGCTTCAGTTGGCCGTCGATCACGCGGGCATATCCCGGATGAATGAATACGGGCGAGCCACTCCAACAGAGCGAGTCGGCTCAACTCCCCACCGGCCCTCCCCCCAGGCCCACCGAAACTTCGCGCATGCCGGGGCGGGCGCCCGGCAGCCCGGACTACCGAGGTCGCCTCCGGGTGACTGCGGCGCCTCGCTATGGCCCGTCTGAGGCTCGGGCGTGGGTGGAGCCGGCCCAGCCGTCCGGTCCGATCCGCGGCTCATCGATTCTGCGACCGGCTCTGGCCGCTGACCTGCTAGCGTGGCTTGGTGCCCTCGTCGTCGCCTCCCGCCCCGCCTGAGCTGCCATCGGCAGCGGCCCGGACTGTACTTGAGCAGACTTTCGGACTGGTGGACTTCCGGCCCGGCCAGGGCGAGGTGGTGGCCGCCGCCGAGTCGGGTGCCGACGTCCTCTTCNNGTCTCGCCCCTGATCGCGCTGATGGTGGACCAGGTGGCGCGCCTCACCCAGCTCGGCGTGCCAGCGGCGTGCCTGCACAGCCAGATGGGTGCCGCCGAGCGCGGCGAAGCTATGGCCCGGGCCGCTGATGCGGAACTGCGCTTCTTGTACCTCGCACCCGAGCGGATCGGGACCCCCGGCTTCCTTGACTGGCTGGGGCGCCTTACCGTCACTCGCTTTGTCGTCGACGAGGCACACTGCATCTCCAGCTGGGGCCACGACTTTCGCCCTGACTATCGCCGCCTCGGAACCGCCATCGCCGCCTGCGGCCGGCCCCCCGTTGGAGCTTTCACCGCGACGGCGACGCCCCGGGTGCGGCTTGACATCGTCGAGAGCCTGGGCCTGCAGCAACCCGTGGGCCAGGTCACCGGATTCGTCCGCGAGAACCTGACCATGTCGGCAGTCCGGTGCCGCGGCACGGCGGAGAAGCGCGACCGACTGCTTGAGCGCATCCGGCCGGGGGCCGGNNCTGGCCACCTGCGGGTCATCGCCGCTACCTCGGCGTTCGGCATGGGGGTTGACTTTCCCGACGTCCGCCAGGTCATCCACTACGACTTCCCTGGCAGCCTGGAGGAGTACTACCAGCAGGCTGGGCGCGCCGGTCGCGACGGCCAACCGTCGGACTGCATCCTCCTCTACAGCCCCCAAGACCGCCAGCTCCAAGAGTTCTTCATCGAGCACGCGTACCCAGACCGCGCCACCGTGCGCGGTGTCTACCGGGAGATGCTGCGGGAAGGCAGTGGCTGGATCCAGGACTGGCAGTCCCGACTCCCCGCGGTCGACGCCAGCGCGGTTCGGGCGGCGGTGGCGCTCTTGGAGCGCGCCGGCGTAGTCGAGCCGGACGGGGGGGTCCGGCGCCTGACCGGCGCTCCGGTCGACTTCGAGGAACAGGCGCAGTTGAAGGAGCACGCTTACGCACGGGTGAACCAGGTCATGGACTACGCCCGGTCACGGGGCTGCCGCCACGCCCGGATCGCCGACTATTTCGGTGAGGAGGGCGTGGCTCGGACCTGCCGTTCCTGCGACAACTGCCTCAACCCCGCCGGGGTGAGGACGATCACCGTCGCCGCGCCCGACGTGGAGGCCGCACTCGCCGGCGTGGCACGCTTCGCCGACCACCTCGGCGCGGCCCGGATCGCGCTCATCCTCCGGGGTGAGCGCGATGCCTGGGCGAGGTCGAAGCCTTGGGTAGCGGAGCTACCCTTCTTCGGCGCCCTGAGGGAGTGGGAACTGGAGCGCATCAGAGATCTGGTCTCGGCGCTGGTAGAGCTGGAACTGGTCGCCCGCGGTCACAGCGAGAAGCCGACCCTCAGCCTCAGCGAGAACGGCCGCGCGGTGCTGGCGAGGAAGGAGATCTGCCTCGTCGAGCTGGAGCTGGCGCCTGGGCCAGCCACCTCGCGCCGTCGACGGCCCTCATCGAAAGGGCCCGCTGGGAGCGGGTTGCCCGGTGAGGCGCTGGCCCTNNCTCGAGGCCCTGCGCCAGTGGCGGCTGGAGACAGCCCGCCGCACGGAGGTGCCGCCCTACGTCATCTTCCACGACAAGACGCTGGCGGAAATCGCACAGCGCCGGCCGGCCTCTACCCACGACCTGGCGCAGGTGCCCGGGGTCGGCCCGGCCAAGCTGGAGCGCTACGGCACCGACCTGCTCGCGGTCCTCAGCCGGGAGTAGCCGCAGTTCTCCTCTCGCCTTGGGGTGATGCAAACCGCCTCACATGACCTAAGTTAGCGCGGAGAGGCGATGTGCGATGTGGCATACTCGAGGATACTCGCTGGGGCCGTCACCGTGACCAACCTCCCGCTAGTGCCGTTTGGAGAGCGGCGGCGTGCGCACGTAGTGCCCGCTGCCACGAGGCTTGAACCCGTCGTAGATGTCTACGCGCTCCTCCGCTTTTTGCCGGAGAAGACCTTGCTCTAAGCACCTGGAGCAGATCCCTCTTCGCCAAGTGAAGCGTCGCTTCTGAAGCGGATCGCCGCAGCGTTGACATACCGTTGGTCCGGCACCCATCGACCTACCTTTGGACCTCCCTAAGGTGACGAGAAGCTTCGCTGGTCAAGCGTTCACGTGTGGGCACTGACTCGAACCCGAATCGCGGTGGCCGGACCCCCGGCGACCGCTCGTCGGAAGGAAATCTCCGGGCGGCTGCACCACTAAGCGCACCTGCCCACGAGGTCGGTCGTGCCTCAAAGGTGTCGTGTAGGCGTCCCATAGCCTTTCTGAGCACCTTCGTAGCGCGGGACGATGTTCTCACGCACCTGCCGCTCCAGCTCGATCTCACGCAGGCGCAGTTCCTCGCCCAGACAGGTCGAACACAATGGGCGCCGCCAACGGTGCACCGTTCGCCTCGCTTCCGCCTCCGCACAACGAGAGCACTTCCCCTGCCCCATGACGAACCGCCTCAACCGCACCAGCGGGTGGCCGGCCGATGGGCTGCCCTGAAGTCGGTTGTGAAGGACCATCTCACCAAGATAGACCCGAACAAACCACCGTGCAACTGCATGGGCCAGATGCAATCGCCACGTCGCGCGGCAGCCCCGCCAGCTCCTCCACCCGGGGCAAGCCGTCTGACAGCTTCAACTGTGAGCACTAACCGCTCGGCGCGGAACAGGCGGGCGTCGGTGAATGGCAGGGGCAGAGCGGGCAGCTGTTTCCAGCCACCCGCTCGGAGCTGACGTCCGCCGAGGGCATTCATGCGTGCACCTTTTGTGCTACGTTGTTCCCGTGCTGACCGTAGGAGTTCGCGAATTGCGCCAAAATGCTAGCGCCCTCATCCGCTTGGTCGAGCAGGGCGAGACCGTGGAAGTGACCAATCACGGACGACCTGTGCTGCGAATGGTGCCCATCGTCGAGGAGGGTGGACTAGATCGGCTCCAGGCAGAGGGGAAGGCTACCGACGCGAGCGGTGACCTCCTCGCGGTCGAAGGCATCCCGGCCGGCCCCGACTCACGCTCCCTCTCTGAGATCCTGGCCGAGATGAGGGAAGATGAGCGCTGAGGTTGCCTACCTGGACACCTCGGCGGTGGTCAAGCTACTGGTCCCGGAGGCGGAGTCAGCAGCCTTGCGGGACGAGCTCCTGCACTGGCCACGCCGCGCGTCGTCCTCCCTCTTGGGTCTGGAGTTGCTGCGGACCGTGAGGCGAGCCGGTCGGCCCGGATTGCTGGCCCCGGCTCGGCGCCAGCTCTCGACCATCCACCTTCTGCGCATCGATCAGGAGATCCTGGACCGGGCCACTGAACTAGAACCGTGGGCTCTGCGCTCGCTGGACGCCATCCACCTGGCCTCCGCGCTCGCTTTGGGAGCAAGCCTGGCCACCCTCGTCACCTACGACCGGAGAATGATCACCGGGGCCCTGGCCATCGGCATAGCCACCAGCTCACCCAGCTGACGCCGAGCGTCAAGCAACAGCCGTATCGAGTCGTGTCCTGACGCGCCGACGCTCCTCCGCCGTTATGTCATCCTCGCTCAGGAACTCGGCCACGCGGACTTCACTCTAGATCTCAACCGGAGGGACCCCGACCGGCCGCCGGGTGATCGCCCCGGCCGGAGTCACCGCCACCGCGAAAAACGGAGTCGCGTCGATACCAAGCCGTCTCAGCAGGGCCTTCGGGAGAGTGACCTGCCCGCCCTGCCCGAGTTTCCCAAGATCGACGATTACAGCTTGCCAGAACCCCGCCCAGGCCAGTTGTGGCCCCACCCCCCAGCCGGGCAGTCGCACCGTCGCACTCCCCGCCCTCCTTGGGATGCGCAGTGTTCCCGCGGCGTCATGGCCAGTCACGCGGCTCCTCCCCACTTCGGCGCCCGTGAGTCCGTAAAATCCTACCCACTAGTGTCGGTAGGGTTTTCCACCCTGGTACACGTCAGTGGGATCAGGCCCAGGGGGGGGCCCGCGGCGGCGAGCGGCCACGGATTCTGGAGTACGAGTGTCTTGACTGGACCATGGATCGGCCGTCCCGAGCAGCGCCGAGAGGACCTGAGACTGGTCAGAGGCGAGGGCTCCTACTTGGACGACCTCGACTTCCCAGGCTGCGCTCACCTGGTTTTCGTGCGCAGCCTGGTCGCTCATGCCCGCATCGGGGCCGTCGACTCCACGGCTGCGCGGGCCCTGCCAGGGGTCCTCGACGTCCTGACTGCAGCCGACTTCCCATCGGTTCGAGCGCTGCCCCTCAGAGCGACGCCTCTCCCGGAGGGGTTCACGGTCGCCGACGTTCCGATGCCGATTCTGGCCCACGACGAGGTCCGATTCGCGGGAGAGGCGGTGGCCGTGGTGCTCGCGGAGACAGCCGCCGTGGCGGAGGATGCCGCCGAACGGGTGCAGCTGATGCTGGATTCCCTGCCGTCGATCGGCCGGCCGCGGGAGGCCATGGACGGTAAGGCGCCCGTCCACCAGAGCGTTCCCGACAACGTCGTGTTTCGCGGGCACGCC